>CALWGP010000006.1 GCA_944380095.1 uncultured Lachnospiraceae bacterium
GAAATCAACGAAGAAGGAAGGACGATCATTATGATCACCCATGACGCCCACATTGCGTCCCACGCCAAACGGATCGTCCGGATTCTGGACGGCAATATCGGGGAAGGAGACACAGCGGATGCTTAATATCGGGATCGTCAAACAGAGCGTACAGCTTTCCCTGGAAAATATCAGGAGCAACAAAATGCGCACCCTGCTTACCACGCTGGGGATTATTATCGGCGTGACGGCGGTGATCTCCCTGATTACCATTGTCAACGGGGCCATCAGTATCGTTATGGGCGAATTTTCTTCCCTCGGTGCGGGTACCCTTACGGTTTCCATTACGGGGACGCCTTTAAAATCGGGCCTGACGGAGACGGATCTGGAAAGCCTTAAGGAGCTTGACAATGTGGAGGGGGTTTCCCCCACCATCAGCGCGGCAGGGATGGCGGCAAAAGACCTGACTTTGCTGGATAATGTGTCCATAGAAGGAAAAAGCGAAATCTATTATAAACATAACAACCTGGTTACGGTGGGACGTCCCATCAGCAAAGCGGACGTGGAAAATGCGTCTTACGTCTGCGTAATCGACAGAGAGATTGCAGAAAGCCTGTTTCCCGGGGAAAATCCCGTAGGACAGACGCTTACGCTGAACAATATGAGCTATACGGTCATCGGCATGGAAGGCGAAAATTCCGACCTGATGGCTTCCATGTCCGGATTCGGAAGCTCTTCGGACGGGACTGTGACCATCCCTTATACCACGGCCAGGAAAGTGACGGGGCAAAGCTCGATTAGCAGTCTGGAAATCTATATCGCGGATACGGATTATACAGACCAGCTCTCCAGCCAGGTGGAAGGCGTCCTGTATCAGGCCTTTAACCAAAACGAAGACAGCTACTTTGTCTTCGCCATGGACAGCCTGCTGGATACCATGAACGAGATGCTTAGCATGCTTACCTATATGCTGGCGGGAATTGCGTCCATCGCCCTTTTGGTGGGAGGGATCGGCATTATGAACATGATGCTGGTATCCGTATCGGAAAGGAAGCAGGAAATCGGCCTTCGGAAGGCCATGGGCGCCACGCCGGGAAGAATCCAGCTGCAGTTTTTGCTGGAATCCGTGGTGCTTTCTTTGATCGGCGGGATGATCGGGGTGATTCTGGGGCTGTTGATTTCCATGGCGGCAGCGGCCCCCGTTTCGGGGCAGGGAAGCATTTCCGTGGAAGAGGAAGTGTTGTCTTTGGAACTGGGTAAGACAGGTTCCCTGACGGTGGACTACGACCTGGCCGGCGGATTTGCGGACCTGGCTGTGCTGACGGCAGATCCTTCCATTGCGGCGGCGGTGCTGACGGACAACGGGGACGGCACGGCAAAACTGACGGCAGCGGCGGCGGCGCCGGGGACAACCATCGCAGCGGTCTATCGGATCAGCAATGCGGCGGTCGTGGATTATGTGACGATCCGCAGCGGCCTGGCACAGGAAGGGGACGTTTATACCCAAATGGACGGGACGTCGCTGGTGACGGTTTATGAAGACCGTATGGTCTACTATAACAGCCTGCTTACCGGACGCAACGGGGCGAGCCTGGCGATCGCTTCCATGGAAGTGGAGCCTGAAAGCGGCCTGGACTGCCTGCGGGTAACAGGCACCCTGCTTGCCGGGGATTCCAAAACGCCGGACCTGAATATTTTTTATGCGAATTTCTACGATGCAGCCGGACAACTGATGGATCGTCAGGCACTGTATACAAGAGATCCCCTTTCCGGGAATTTGCTGGAGCTGGAGTGGTATATTCCGCAGGGATGCGTAAAAATAGTCCTGGAATAGAAGAAAAATCGCAGAGGATCCTTTCGTCTTGACCGGGGAGGGGGAATGCGATAGTATGAAATCGGTAAGGATTTTGTCTTACACAAATCCATAGAATTCGGAGGCATACGGACAGATGAAAATTTATGTGGATGCAAACGCTTTCCGCGACGGCAGCGGCAGTCAGGAAAGACCTTTTAAACGAATTTCAGATGCGGCAAAGATTGCCATGCCCGGGGATGAAGTGCTGGTAGCACCGGGCGTGTACCGGGAATATGTGGACCCGGTCCATGCGGGAACAGCGGAGGAACGGATTACATACCGGAGTACAGAGCCTCTGGGGGCAGTGATTACCGGTGCGGAGGAACTGAAGGGCTGGACTTTGTACCAGGGCAATGTGTGGACCTACAGGGTAGCCAACAGTTTGTTTGGCGGCTATAACCCGTATACCACATATGTGTATGGCGACTGGTACTTTGCGGGACGCAGCAAACATACCGGCGCCGTCTATCTGAACGATAAGATGCTTTACGAAGCCGACAGCCTGGAAGCCTGTATTGCGGCGGTGCCTTCCGAATGTTCCTGGGAACCGGAAGCTTCCGTCTATCAGTGGTACGCAGAGCAGGACGGGGAGGAAACGGTTTTTTATGCCAACTTCCAGGGAAAAGACCCCAATCAGGAAAAAGTGGAAATCAACGTCCGCAGGGAATGCTTTATGCCTTCCAGGACAGGCGTTGGCTATCTGACGGTCAGCGGATTTAAAATCGAAAAAGCCGCTACCACCTGGGCGCCTCCGGCTGCCTATCAGGACGGGATGATCGGGCCTCATTGGTCGAAGGGGTGGATTATCGAGGACTGTGAGATCTGCAACAGCAAATGTGCCGGGATCAGTCTGGGCAAATATCTGGATCCCGAAAACGACCATTACTTTACGGTAAAACATGTTAAGAGCCCTACCCAGATGGAAAGGGATGCCGTATGCAGAGGACAGTATCACGGATGGCTCAAGGAAAAGGTGGGCAGCCACATCATCCGCCGCTGCAACATCCATAACTGCGAACAGGGCGGCATCATCGGCCGTATGGGCGGCGTTTTTTCCGTGATCGAGGACAACCACATTCATCATATCAATAACATGATGGAGCTGGGCGGGGCGGAGATTGCGGGGATCAAAATGCACGCAGCCATCGACGTGATCTACCGCCGCAACTATATCCATCACTGTACCATGGGAATCTGGTGCGACTGGGAAGCCCAGGGGACACGGATCACGCAGAACCTGATGCATGACAACCAGCGTCCTGCCTTTGCAAAACAGCTTAAGGGCGGCATGATGAGCCAGGATATTTTCGTGGAAGTAGGCCACGGCCCTACCCTGATTGACAACAATATCCTTCTGTCTGACGCCTCCCTGCGCATGGCTACCGAAGGAATCGCCATGGTCCACAACCTGATCTGCGGATCCCTTACCGCAGTGGGCGGAGGAACGGACAGCATCGTAGACGGGGTGAACCGGGCCCGCTATACGCCTTATCATATGCCGCACCGCACGGAAGTAATGGGCTTTATGACCATCCTGCATGGGGACGATCGCTTCTACAATAATATTTTTGTCCAGAAATGGCCCTCTGCACCGCTTCTGATTCAGCATGACAGCGACGACGGGGCGGATGAAGAGAACCGTGAAGTAGGTACCCATGTATTGGACGAATATCCCACTTACGAAGAGTGGATCCGCAAATTCGACATGGATACGGATACCCCGGATATGAAAAAGCTGGAGCCCGCCCATTTCGAACACCTGCCTGTCTGGGTGGAAGGAAACGCTTACTTTAACGGTGCAAAAGCTTATCGGAAAGAGACGAACCATCTGGTGGATACCGGCCATGAAGTGACTGTGGAAGTGACGATGCAGGACGGCAGACCTGTGCTTTCCACCAATGTATATGAATTCCTGAACGGCTTTTCGCCGGCCATGGTAAATACCGATGTGCTGGGAGAGGCTTTTGAGCCGGAAGAAAAGTTTGAAAATCCCGACGGAACCCCTATTATTTTTGACCGGGATTACTTCGGCGACCACCGCGGGGAATCCGTGCTGCCGGGGCCTTTGGCCCAAAAGCCGGAAGGGCCTGTAACACTCTGGTAAAGAGCAGCTTATTTTGAGAGCGTCCTTAAAAAGGGCGCTCTTTTTTAACCTTCCTGTTTTATCGTTTTAAGCAGGCGCTTTTAAGTTGGAATGACAGGCGAAAAGAGCTATAATAAAATGGTCATAGGATTTTTAACGAAGGAGGGCGCTTTTATGAATCTGGTTATCACCATGAGCCGCCGTTTTGGAACGGGGGCGAGCATTATCGCAAAAGAACTTTCCGAACGACTCGATATCCCGGTATACGACAAGGCCTATATCGAGGAACAGCTCAGCGGGCACAAGTATGAGAGCGAGGCGGAGGCGATCCGGAAGCTGGCGGAGAAGCCCTGCATTATTCTGGGACGCTGCGCATCCGACATCCTGAAAGACCAGTCCAATGTGATCAATATTTTCGTCCGTGCAGACAAGCCGGACAGGGTCCGCAGGATCATGCAGAAGGAAGGCCTAAGCTATGAAGAGGCGCGGGAAAAGGTGGAAAAAACGGACGAGAGGCGTTCTGCTTATTATCACGAGCATACCGGCAGGACATGGGGCGATGTAAACGACTACCATATCATTTTGGATACCTCGGAACTCGGGGTGGAAAACTGCGCGGATATCCTCATGCGTTATTTCAGAAAACTGGATTATATTTGAGGCATATAATGGCAAAATTTATTGAAATCACGGATTTGGCGGCGCCGCAGCTGGAACTTTTCCGCCTTTCGGAGACGGCGCTTTTCCGTCTGCGGGAACCGGACCGGGGCGTGTTCATTGCAGAGAGTCCCAAAGTCATTCAAAGGGCGCTGGATGCGGGATACCGTCCCGTTTGTCTTTTGTGTGAACGGGGCCGGGATGAAAAGCAGGCGCAAGAACTGCTGGAGCGGTGTAGCGATATTCCCGCCTACACAGCTTCTTCGGAAACGCTGTCTGCGCTTACCGGTTACGCCCTTACGCGGGGGATGCTTTGCGTCATGGACCGGCCGGCCCTCCCTTCTGTCACAGAAGTCCTGCAAAAGGCAAAGAGGGTCGCTGTGCTGGAGCGGATTATGAATCCCACCAATGTGGGGGCGATCATCCGTTCCGCTGCCGCGCTGTCCATGGACGCCGTGCTGCTTACCCCGGGCTGCAGCGATCCTTTGTACCGCCGCGCTATCCGGGTCAGTATGGGCACTGTTTTCCAGATTCCCTGGACTTTTTTTTCTGACGACGGAGAAAACGCCTGGCCGAAGGGCGGCATGGAACTTTTGCACCGCCTGGGTTTTTGGACTGTGTCCATGGCTTTGCGCAAAGATTCCGTATCCATTGAAGACCCGGCCCTGAATGCCCGGGAAAAACTGGCGGTGATACTGGGGTCCGAAGGGGACGGCTTGGCGCAGGATACTATCGCAGCCTGCGACGATACCGTGTGTATCCCCATGTCCCACGGGGTGGATTCCCTCAACGTGGCCGCTGCCGGAGCGGTGGCTTTTTGGCAGCTGGGACGAAGAAAAGAAGAGAAAGGCGCCGCGGTTTTGCGGGAAGAAAAGAAGTTATGATTCACCGGGAAGATATGCTGGAACTGACCAGACGGATGAACCTTTCGCGTTCCTGTATCGATCGGATTGCAGGAGCCTATCTGGACGAAGCCGGATATGTGGACGGTACGTTCAACCGTAATTTTTTACGGCTCACCGCTTCGGAGCGCAGGAAAAATATAGAGCTGGCCAAGAGTGTGCTCTTTTCCCGTACCAATGAGCAGCTGAATGATTTTCCCATGGCTTCCCATACCGGGCAGACCGGGCAGATCCGCAGGCTTTTGGAAGGGATTTTAAGGTCGGGCATGAAAGACGACGCGCTGCCGGATCTTTTTTATGAGCTGGCAGGGGAGCAGTTTCATCCGGGCAGCCCGTATTTCTGCTTCTTTTTCCATGGAAGCTACGATGTTCCCGCCAAAGGCAGGGACGGGGAATGGCTGGAAGGATCGGAAGAAGTGTATGAATATCTGATCTGCGCCGTCGGTCCGCTGGCGGGAGAATATGAACCCGGACGGGCGGAATTTGGTTTTTTATACCCGGCCTTTCGGGACAGAAGCAGTGATTTTGAAGTGATCAATATTTTTGAACGTTTTCCCGAAAATCCTCACCGGGAACTGACGAAGCTGCTGACGCAGAAAAGATGATTCCGATCGCTGCAGCCAAAAATAGGGCGGTGAAAAAATGATTTCTCACTTTTTCACCGCCCTATTTTTGGCTATTCACTGTCAGGAAGCAGCTTGATCCGCACCATGATCATCCGGACCATTTCCCCTTCTTTGAGCGGGATATGTTCCGCTGCCGTCTGGGAAGGAAGCATGCAGTCGTCCTCCTCCAGCTCAGAGCAGATCCAGTTATATGCGGCGTCCGCCGCGTTATCGATGGCGTCTTCCAAGTCCCTGCCAAAAGCCGTGCAGCATTCCAGGTCCGGAAAGCTGGCCTGATAGCCTCCGTCTTCCTTCGGGGTAAAAACCGCCGGATATACAAAAGTCATGTCTCCTCCTCTTCCAAAGCCTCTTACGCTCTGCCTTTTCGTAATTCTGACATCCTATAAATTATAAAGAACAAAAGAAAACCTGTCAATGCGAAACGCGGCGTCCATGCCGGAAAAAGGCAGCCTGCTTTGCGCTTACAGCTTGTCCGGGACGGTAGGATATTGTATAATAATGTCAGGAAATTTCGGAAAAGCAGGGGGGAAACAGTATGGAGGATGAACGGCCGGCTTACAAAAGTTATGAAGAAATGTATCAAAAGGAATATCATACCGTATATTCCTATATCCGAAGGATCATCAGCGGAAATGACGCGGTGGTGGAGGATCTGACACAGGAAGTATTCTTTGTCGCCTATCAGAAGTGGGAGAGGATGCTGGTACATCCCAACCCGACCGGGTTTCTGATCGTGGTGGCACAGAATAAGATCAAGAAATGGTTCCGGGAGAAGAAACCGCTGTATGTGGACGACGCCCAGCTGCTGGAGCTTTTGTCGGAAAATGGCCGGGAACGCGATGAGAAAGACGACTTTTTCATGGTGGATCTTTATTCCACGGTAGAAAAAGCCCTTTCCAATGCGGAACTGGATATTCTTCGATACTATTATGAATACGGATACAGCTCTGCCGAAATGGCGGGTCGTCTCGGGATCACGGAGAACTGTTTTAAAGTGAGGGTTTCGAGGATGAAAGCAAAGCTGAAAAAGAGTGTGGGATTTTTATTTTGTCTTATGGCTGTGATTCTGGGAACCGTTTTCGGTCCGCCTATGGGGCAGTGCCAAGCGGCCCAGGTAAAACCGCAGTATCAGGTCCAGGTCCAGGCATCCGGACTTTCTTACGGTCAGAGACTTGGCGAGTCTGTCCTGACAGGCAGCGTGACGGATCCGCAGGGAAGACCGGTGGAAGGCTCTTTTCGCTGGCTCAAGGAAGACCAGTTGATGAAACAGGTCGGGACGGTTTTTTATACCGCTGTTTTTGAAGAACAAATGCAGGTGGATTTTTCCGATGCTTCGGAAGAAAAAGAGGAGAAGATAAAACCTGTCTTTTTTTCTGTAACCGTTCCGGTTGACGTCCAAAAGGCAGTGCCCGATGTGGAACCGCCACAGATTTCCCTGCTCAAATCCCGGGTTTACGACGGGGATTTGCTGGAAGAAGCGGTAAAGCCGGAGGGCGGGAGCGCTTCCTGGACGTCTTCCCCGCAGTCGGAAGATCCGGATGCAGCCCCTTCTTTGGTAAAGGGCCGGTTTGTTTTAAAAGAACCAACGAAGACTCTGGAGACGGGGACCTGTGAATTTTCCGTTCTTTTTCTCCCGGAACAGGAAACTTTGTTTGAGCAGGTGGAGGTGAAAGGCTATTCCATAAAAGTACAGCCCCGGCCCGTGCAGATGGAGCTGTTTTTTTTAAAAGAGCCGGTACTGACAGGAAAGGAAACTTCCCTGACCGTTTCGGTCAACAAAGAAAAGGGCCTTTCTGCACTCAACGGCAGCTTTTCCCTTTTTGTGGACGGACAGGAGACGGTAAGCAATATTGTGCCGGATGAAAAGGAAGACAGCTGGGAAGCAGGGTTTTCCTTTGTGCCTGCCTATGCCGGAACCCAGGAAATCTTAGTTGTCTATACGCCCGCGGATTCCCATACGGCCCAATCGGAAGCCGGCCGGGAAATCTGCGTTGTTTCCCCCCTGTCGGCAATTACGGGGGACAATCCGGCAGCGGGGCAAAAAGGCCAGCCTTACGAGGAACAGATTGAAACGGACGCTTCCGGGCAGTTTGCGCTTACTTTTTCCGTCGCAGAAGGAGAGCTGCCGGACGGCCTTTTGCTGGATGCCGCTTCCGGAGTCTTAAAAGGAACGCCTCAAACCGCAGGGAGCTTTTCCTTTACGGTTGTTGTTTCGGAAGAAAAAACCGGCGGGACGGCCCGGCGGGAATATACGCTGGAAATTTTGCCAGCGCCACAGCTGGATTTTTCCCTTACCTGTTCCGATATTGTTTACGGGGAAACCCTTCGTCCCCGGGCAGAATCCGACCTGGAGGACGCAGCTTTTTCCTTTTCCTATGAAGGACTGGGGAAAACGTCGTACGCCCGCAGCAGCGAGCCGCCCGCAAAACCGGGACGCTACCGGGTCATTGCAAAGGTGACATCCCCCGGACAGTACGCAGGTCAGACCCGGGAGGCGGAATTTGAAATCCGCAAGGCCGTTCCCAAACTGGAGGCAAAAGCGGTCCCGGAAGAACTGACGGGAGGGGGGATTGCAGAAGTGACCGTATCTGTCTTAAATCCTTCGGATCCGGGGCAAAAGGAAGGACTGCCGGACAAGCTGTCCATCGATGTGGAAGGCAAGGTGGAAAAAATATCCGGGCCAACGGGCGGCAGTAGGGAATACCGTTATGAACTGAAACTTCCAAACGAGGATCAAAAGGTTCTTTGCACCATTTCCACGGAAGAAAACGACTGCTACCGGGCAGCTTCGGTTTCCGTTTCCGTTTTGGGGAAAAAGAAAGAAAGCCCGTCTTCTTCGGACGGAAAAGACCGCAAACCGGCTGTGAAGGAAGAAAAAGCGCAAGAGGAAGAGGTCGTTCCCAAAACCGCCCAGGAAGTGGAAGCCGAGTTTTGGCAGGATGTGATTTTCAGGATTTACCGGGCACAGGAAGAGGGCGGGGGTACCGTGACGATCAACGCCAAAGGACACGGCAGCATGCCGGATTCCGTTATGGAAGCGCTGCGTAGCCATACGGAAGTGGCGCTGGCGCTGGTATGGGAAGGAGATATGATCCTCATTCCTGCAGGAAAGGCCCAGGCAGCCTCCAAATCCTTCCCTTCCTGGACTTTGGGAGAACTTTCTTCCCGCTATCCGCTTCAGAAAGCTGCAGCCTCTGTGCCGTCTGATCCTGCCGTAGCGCCTGCAGCGCCTTCTTTGGCGCCGCAGCAAAGCCTGCCGGCGGCTTCGTCCAAACCCCAGCCTACGAAAGCGCCGGAGACAAACGCAGGGGAAGAAATGACTAGGGGAACGGAAACGGAGGAAACGATTTCTGAAGCTCCCAACACCGAACCGGAAGAAACCCCGTCTGCACCGCAGTCCGAAATACAGGAAACGGCGCAAACAGATCTTCCCCTCACAGAGGAGGCCAAAAAACAGACAGACTGGTTTACGGTGGCGGCTTTCCTTTGCGCGGCCACAGGCGGCCTGGCCATTGTCATTGCAGCGGTCGCCATGAAAAAGAAGCGGTAAAAAGCGTGCAGCTTACTCAAGGGATTCTTCGCTGAGCGCTTCCCATTCTTCCATTAAAGACAGAAGCTTTTCGGAGATTTCCTCTTTTTCGGCGGACAGGGACTGGAGAGCCGCCACGTCGGTGGCTACGGACGGGTCTTCCATGGCGGAATCGATTTCCCTGTCCCTGGCTTCCAGAGAAGCAATTTCTTCTTCACATTTTTTCAGCGCGTTTTGCTTTTTGCGGCGCGCTGCTTCTTTTTCTTTCTGTTCCTGCCAAGAAAGACGGGAAGCGGACGCTATGCCCAAAGACTGGGCGGGCGCTGTGTTTCCTGTGTTGCCTGCTAAAGAAGCGGAGAGCTCCGCCTTCTTTTGCAGGTAATAGTCATAATTGCCCAGATATTCCACCAGGGTATGGC
Organism: uncultured Lachnospiraceae bacterium; assembly: GCA_944380095.1. Taxonomy (GTDB): domain Bacteria; phylum Bacillota; class Clostridia; order Lachnospirales; family Lachnospiraceae; genus Gallintestinimicrobium. Next base: position 10,051 of record CALWGP010000006.1, read on the forward strand.
CGGTCAGTTCCAAAATCCGGTGGGCTGTCCGGTTGATAAAGTAACGGTCATGGGACACATAGAGCACCGTGCCGCTGTAGCTGTTAAGGGCGTCTTCCAGAATCTCCTTGGAAGCAATGTCCAGATGGTTGGTAGGCTCGTCCAGGATCAGGAAATTGGACTCGGAGAGCATCAGCTTTGCCAAAGACAGCCGTCCCCGTTCCCCGCCGGACAGGTCCTTGACCCTTTTAAAGACGTCTTCCCCGGTGAAGAGAAAGGCGGCCAGGGTATTGCGGATTTCCGTGTTGTTTAAGGAAGGATACGCGTCCGAAAGCTCTTCAAACAGCGTCTTTTCCGGATGCAGCACATGGTGCTCCTGATCATAGTAACCTTCCTGTACCCGGCTGCCCAGCCGGAAAGTGCCGGCATCTGCCTTTAGCAGACCGTTGATGATCTTTAAAAGCGTGGTTTTCCCGGTCCCGTTATCGCCGATGATGGCCACATGTTCCCCTCGTTTGACGGAAAAGCACAGATCCGAAAAGAGGGTCTCTTTTCCGAAAGATTTTGCCAGATGTTCTGCGGTGAGCACGTCGTTCCCGCTTAAAATCCTGGGGTGCAGCTCCATTTTCATATCGGAGCGGACCTCGGAAGGCTTGTCCAGCACCTCGATTTTGGACAGCATCTTTTCCCGGCTTTCCGCCCGTTTGATGGACTTTTCCCGGTTGAAGGACTTAAGCTTTGCAATGACTTCCTGCTGATGGCGGATTTCTTCCTGCTGGTTGGCATAGGCCTTCCATTCGGCCTGGCGAAGCAGCTCTTTTTTGGACGCATAGGCGGAATAATTGCCGGAAAAAACAGTGACTTTGGTATGATCGATTTCGATGATTTTGGAAGCAATCTTATCCAGGAAATAACGGTCGTGGGACACGATCAGGACCGCGCCCCTGTAATTGAGCAGATAGGTTTCCAGCCAGGCAATGGACGACATGTCCAGATGGTTGGTAGGCTCGTCCAGGATGATCAGGTCGGGATTCTGCAAAAGAAGCCGGCCCAGCGCAACCCTGGTTTTCTGCCCGCCGGAAAGGGTGGAAACAGGGCGGTCAAAATCTTCCTGTGCAAACCCCAGCCCTTTCAGCACGCCGGTAAGCTCGCTCTTATATGCGTAGCCGTTTTCCGATTCAAAGGCATGGGTCAGGTCCGCATATTTTTCCATCATAGCTTCCAGTTCGCTGCCCTGCGCCGAATTCATCAAAAGCTCCACCGTCCGGATCTGTTCTTCCAGTTCCAGAAGGTGTTTTTTTACCGAAAGAAGCTCCCCGTAAATGGTATTTTCCGTATTTACGGCCGCATTCTGGGAAAGATAGCCGAAGGTGGCGTCCTTTGCAAAAGTGACGCTGCCGGCATCCGCCTCCAGTTCTCCCACAAGGATCCGAAGCAGGGTAGTCTTGCCCGCCCCGTTGATGCCTACGATGGCTGCCTTTTCGTGTTCTTCTATATGAAAGGAACAGTTTTTGATCACCTGTTTTTCCAGAAAGGCTTTTTCCACATTTTGACAGGATAAAATCATGTCCGTTTTCTCCCCTTTTTTACGTTGTCAACGCCTATAGTTTACCCGCCGCCCGTGACAGTGTCAATCGGATGTTGCGGATTGACATGATTTTAACAGAGTTTTATAATAGGGCAAAGGAAAAGGAGGCAGGCGAAATTGGCAGACAAGGAGATTTCTCAGGCAGTAATCGCAAGGCTTCCCAGGTATTTCCGGTATCTGGGCGAACTCAGGGACGACGGGGTGGAACGGATTTCTTCCCGGGAACTGTCCCGGCTCATGAACGTCACCGCGTCCCAGATCCGGCAGGATTTCAACCATTTCGGCGGGTTCGGACAGCAGGGATATGGCTACAATGTGGAATATCTGTACGCGGAAATTGCAAAGATCCTGGGGCTGGACAGGACCCATCACCTGATCATTATCGGCGCCGGCAATCTGGGGCAGGCGCTGGCAAACTATGTGGATTTCGGAAGGAAGGGTTTTTTGGTTACCGGTATTTTCGACGTCAATCCGGCCCTGTACGGGAAAAAAATCCGTGGGATCGAAGTGCGCCCCATGGAAGAAATGGCACGGTTTGTCCGGGAAAACAACGTGGACATCGCTGTTTTGACAGTGCCCAAATCCGCGGCCGTGGGCGTGGCGGGCCAGCTGGTAAAGGTCGGCATTTCGGCCATCTGGAACTTTGCCCATGTGGACCTGGATGTTCCCGGGGAAGTGAAGGTGGAAAACGTCCATCTGTCCGACAGCCTGATCCGGCTTTCCTATCTGCTCAACCGGAAAGGCGCGCAAGAGGAAGGGGGCGTTTGATGGAATATCTGGTTACATCGCAGGAAATGCGTTTCTGCGATAACAATACCAGCGGGCGATTTCATATTCCGCCCGCAGTTTTAATGGAGCGGGCCGCACTGGCCTGCTTTTCGGTCATTGAAGAACGGCAGGCAAAAATACGGGCGGCCTGCGCCCCTTTTGGCGCCCGGGCGCAGGACCGTGTTTTGGTGGTGGCAGGATGCGGCAATAACGGCGGGGACGGCCTGGCGCTGGCCAGGCTTTTGCACCAGGCCGGTTACCGGGTAAAAGTCTGCCTGATCGGGCCGGATCAAAAATACACCGAGCTGACGGCCATGCAGCTGGAGGCTTTCCGGGCCTATGGAGGGGAGGTCTGTCGCAGCCTGCCGGAAGGGGAATATGATATTATTATAGACGCCCTGTTCGGGGTAGGGCTGACCCGTCCTTTGACCGGCGATTTTCTGGAAGCGGTAAAGCGGATGAACCGGATGGACGCCTGGGTTTTGTCCGTGGACCTTCCCTCCGGCGTCAGCGCGGACACGGGGGAGGTGATGGGGGCTGCGGTGCAGGCGGACGTGACCGTATCCTTCGGCTTTCGGAAACGGGGGACTTTTTTCTATCCGGGCGCCCGCTTTGCGGGAAAGATCCTCTGTTTTCCCTGCGGGATTACGGAAGACGGATTCCTGGGACAGCTGCCTTGCTGCTTTACCTTTGAAAACCCCATTGCAGAGCTTCTCCCCAAACGCTGTCCCGACGGCAATAAGGGAACCTTCGGGAAGGTCGCCCTGTTTGCCGGGCAGGAAGGGATGGCGGGCGCCTGCCTTTTGGCGGCAAGGGGGGCTTTCGGCGCCGGGTGCGGGATGGTAAAGCTGGTCAGCTCACCGCAAAACCGCACGGTTTTGCAGCAGGCCCTGCCGGAAGCCATGACGGAAACCGATGCCGGGAAGGCTGCCCGGTGGGCGGACGCCATTGTGGCAGGACCGGGACTTGGCACGACGGACCAGACCCGGGAGCTTTTGTCCTTTTTGCTGGAAGAAACCAGGCAGCCCCTGGTTTTGGATGCGGACGCCTTAAACGTTCTGGCCCAGGACCGCCGGCTTCTTTTGCGGCTGGAACAGCTGCAAAGGACGCCCGCTTCCGGACGGCCCCTTATCCTGACGCCCCATCCCGGGGAAATGGCCCGGCTTTCCGGCTGCAGCACAAACGAGGTGGTCAAAGACCCGGCGGCGTTTGCACTGGACTGGGCCGGACGGCTGTCCGCCGTTGTGCTGTGTAAAACGGCCAGGACCGTAGCGGCCAGCCCGGACGGCACTTTGTACGCCAACGGCAGCGGGAACAGCGGTATGGCTACGGCGGGCAGCGGGGACGTGCTGGCCGGGATACTGGGGACCATGGCCGCCCAGGAAAAAGACATTTTCCGGGCCGCCTGCGTAGGAGTTTATCTGCATGGACTGGCAGGGGACCGGGCGGCTCATAAAAAAGGAGAACGGTCCATGACCGCCGGGGATTTGGCGGATCAAATCGCCCCATGCCTGATGGCCGGCGAAGAAAGAAGGAGAACGGTTTGATGAAACATTACAGCAGGGTCTGGGCGCAGATCGATCTGGATCAGTTCGATCAAAACCTTCTGGAAATCCGGAAAAAACTGTCCGGGAACGCTTCCGTCATCGGGGTGGTCAAGGCGGACGGATACGGCCACGGCGCGGTTCCTTTGGCAAAACGGATGCAAAACCTGGATTTTGTTTCCGGCTTTGCGGTGGCCACCGCGCAGGAAGGGCTGATTTTGCGCAGGGCCGGTATTTCAAAGCCCATCCTGGTACTGGGATATACATTCCCGCAGGAGTATGGGGATATGGCAAGGGAAAACATCAGCGCTGCGGTTTTCACCGATGAAATGCTGGAGCAGATGGGCCGTGTGGCGCTTTCTGCCCGGTGTGAAATGGGCGTACATGTGGCGGTGGATACGGGCATGTCCCGCATCGGCGTGGAGCCGGACGATTCCGGGGCGGCCTTTGTAAACCGGGCGGCCCATACGCCGGGGATCCGTCTGGACGGTATTTTTACCCATTTTGCCACGGCGGATGAAGCGGATAAGGAAAAAACATACTGCCAGTTTAACCGTTTTCAAAAACTGCTCCGTCTTACAAAAGAGCGCTACAGCGTTTCGGTCCCGCTTTGTCATGCGTCCAACAGCGCCGCTGTGCTGGACCTTGCGGACACCCATCTGGATGCGGTGCGGGCAGGCATTATCCTTTATGGTCTTTGGCCGTCAGAGGAGGTGGACCATTCCGCCCGTCTACAGCCCATCCTTTCCCTTTACAGCCGAATCGCCTGCGTCAAAACCCTGGAAAAAGGACGGGAAATCAGTTACGGCGCCACATTTTGCACCGACCGTCCCACCCGGGTGGCCACGATCCCCGTGGGATATGCGGACGGTTACCCGCGGGGCCTTTCCAATTCCGCCGATGTGCTCATCTGCGGGAAAAGGGCGCCCATTCTGGGACGGATCTGCATGGACCAGTTCATGGTGGACGTCACCCACATCCCGGATGCCGTACAGGGCAGCCTGGTAACGCTGATCGGGCAGGACGGAACCGAACGGATTACCATGGAAGAACTGGGAGAAAAGTCGGGACGGTTCAATTATGAGCTGGCCTGCTGTCTGGGCAAGAGGATCCCAAGGGTCTATCAAAGCGGCGGCAAAACGGTGCGGACAAAGGACTATTTCGACGATCCCGGATGAGCCGCCGGTTATTTTGCCGGCCTGTGCGTATACCTTCCGATAAAAAGGGCAATACTGCCCTTATCCTCCATGAAAGGAAAAGAGAGGAAGGAAGGCAATGAATCAGGTGAAGCGAGGAGATATTTATTATGCGGATCTGCGTCCGGTGGTGGGATCGGAGCAGGGAGGGATCCGGCCGGTCCTCATCATCCAAAACGATGTGGGAAACCGGCACAGCCCTACGGTAATCTGCGCGGCCATTACATCCCGGATGAACAAAACGAAGCTGCCCACCCACATTGAAATTTATTCCCGTCAGTATGGGATCGAAAAGGATTCCGTTATCCTGCTGGAGCAGCTTCGTACCATCGATAAAAAAAGACTGAAAGACAAGGTATGCCATCTGGACGCCGGCATTATGAAACGGGTCAACAGCGCCCTGAAAGTCAGTCTGGAGCTGGATACATAAGACCCTGCCGGACGGTCGTCTTGACGTTTTTTTTTCAAAATGATATGATAACCGAAGAAATGACGAAAGAAACGAGGAGAACAGTATGTCAGGACATTCAAAATTTGCCAATATTAAGCATAAAAAGGAGAAAAACGACGCCGCAAAAGGGAAGATTTTCACCATCATCGGACGTGAAATTGCGGTGGCGGTAAAAGAGGGCGGCCCGGATCCGGCGAACAACTTCAAGCTGGCCCAGGTAATCGCGAAAGCAAAGTCCAACAATATGCCCAACGATACCATTGACCGCGGGATCAAAAAAGCGGCGGGCGACGTGGGCAACGTCAACTATGAATATGTGACCTATGAAGGATACGGCCCCGGCGGGATCGCCATTATCGTAGACGCGCTGACCGACAACAAGAACCGTACCGCAGCCAATGTCAGAAGCGCCTTTACGAAAGGAAACGGCAATATCGGCACCCCCGGCTGTGTGTCTTTCATGTTCGATAAAAAGGGACAGATCATCATTGACAAGGAAGAGTGTGAAACCGATGCGGACGACCTGATGATGATGGCCCTGGATGCGGGCGCGGAGGATTTCTCGGAAGAGGAGGACAGCTTCGAGATCCTCACCGATCCCGATTCCTTTGAAGAGGTGAGAAAGGCACTGGAAGACGCCGGCATTCCCATGGCGCAGGCCGAAGTGACCATGATTCCTCAAAACTACGTGAAGCTCACCGACGAAACCGCGCAAAAGGGCCTGCAAAGGACGCTGGATCTTCTGGACGAAGACGACGACGTGCAGGCGGTTTACCATAACTGGGACGAAGAATAAGAAAGAAGGAAGAACATGAATCAGCCCTACGCCAAAGAGACGATCTGCATCCAGTCCGGCTGGAAGCCGAAAAACGGGGAGCCCAGGGTACTTCCCATCTATCAGAGCACTACATACAAATATGAAACTTCCGAACAGATGGGACGGCTGTTTGACCTGGAAGAATCGGGGTATTTCTACACCCGCCTGGCAAATCCCACCAACGACTGCGTGGCGCAGAAAATCTGCGAACTGGAGGGCGGCGTAGCGGCCATGCTCACCTCTTCCGGACAGGCGGCAAATTACTATGCGGTCTTTAACATCTGCGAAGCCGGGGACCATGTGATCCTTTCCTCCACGGTTTACGGAGGGACGTTTAACCTTCTTACCGTGACCATGAAAAAAATGGGCATTTCCTGTACGGTGGTGGATCCGGACTCCGATTACGACACCATCTGCCGTGCCTTTTTGCCCAATACCAAGTGCGTCATGGCGGAGTCCATCGCAAACCCCGCCCTGGTGGTCCTGGATATTGAAAAATTTGCAAAAGCGGCCCATGACCATGGCGTCCCCCTGATTGTGGACAATACTTTCCCCACGCCCATCAACTGCAATCCGTTCCGCTGGGGCGCGGATATTGTGACCCATTCCACCACCAAATATATGGACGGGCACGGAATGTGCGTAGGCGGCGCCATTGTGGATTCGGGCAACTTTGACTGGACGGCTTACCCGGACAAATTCCCCGGGCTGTGCGCCCCGGACGAGTCCTATCACGGCGTGGTATATACGGAAAAATTCGGGAAAGCGGCCTATATTACAAAAGCCACTTCCCAGCTGATGCGCGACCTGGGTTCCATCCAGTCCCCGATGAACGCATTTTTGCTCAATGTAGGACTGGAAACGCTTCACTTAAGGGTTCCCCGCCACTGTGAAAACGCGCTGAAAGTGGCGCAGTACCTGGAAGGGCACGAAAAAGTGGCCTGGGTCAATTATCCCGGCTTAAAAAGCAGCAAATATTATGAGCTGGCGCAGAAATATATGCTGGGCGGGACCTGCGGCGTGATTTCCTTCGGCTTAAAAGGCGGCAGGAAAGCGGCGGAAGAAATGATGGACCGTCTGAAACTGGCAGCCATCGTCACCCATGTGGCGGATGCCCGCACCTGCGTCCTGCATCCGGCCAGCCATACCCACCGTCAGATGAACGACGAGCAGCTGAAAGAAGCCGGTGTGGCGCCGGATCTGATCCGCCTTTCCGTAGGCATCGAGAATGTTGAGGATATCCTGGCGGATCTAAACCAGGCTCTGTAGGACAAAAAGAGGGGGCAAGCAAAGCGGTATGGAAAAGAGGAACCGTTTTATCTGGTTTTTATATGCCTGCATCCTTTGCCTGTGTTTTTCCGTGGTCACGGCATCGCTGACCCGGCTGATGGGCCTGCCTGTGCAGTTTTACTTTTTGCTCACAGCCGCCGCTGCGGCCGCAGCCCTAGTCGGGATTTACCTGCCGGTACGGCTGGCCGCAGTGAAATGCCGTCCCGGTACGGAATGGATGTATTCAGGGAAAAAGGGGGTATTTCCCTCCTTTTTCCTTCCTGCTGCCCTGACGGTCCTGCTGGTCTGTATGCGCCTGTTTTTTTCCCCGGAAGGGATTTCGCCCCAAAGCCAGTTCTGCTATCAGCGTGCGGTTTTAGGGACAAAGCTGCTCCTTCCCCTGTCGGGGGAGCTGTATGCTTTTACGCTCCGGGCTGTCCTGGGATTTTTCCCGGGGGAAAGGGCGGTTTTTTGGCTGAACCTGGCCCTGCAGGCCGCAGGGCTTGTGCTTTTTTATACCGGGATCCGCAGGCGCGAAGGCGCTTTCTGCGCTGTGACGGCCTGCCTGGCGGTGATTTTTACGTCCCCCTTTGCAGACAGTATTGCAGCAGCGGAACCCCAGAGCCTTGTTTTTTTCCTTGCAGCGTTTCTGATCTGGCTTGGGACCCTTCCTTTTTTGGAAAAGGGAAGACCCAGGAAAGTACAGGCTTTTTTCCTTGTCTTTTCCGGCCTTTTGTACGGAATGGGAATCCTTGTGGCGCCTGTATTGTCCGCGGCATTCCTGTTTTGGCTGGCCGTCGCTGTTTCGGGGTTTCAATTAAAACAGACGAAGGGACTGGTTGTAGCGGCATCCGTCTGCGGGGCGGTCTGCGGCTTTTTTGCCCTGTTTATGATCTGCGTCCTGGCGGACGCCGGTACAGAAGGGCTGTCGGCTTCGGCGGGAAAGCTGCTGTGGTCCTGGCAGGACCTGACGGCAGGGCGGATTACGGATTCGATTTTGCACAGTCCTTCCCTGAAGGATTACTGGATGACGTTCCCGCTTTTTGTGCCGGCCCTCTTTGCCCTGTTTGGACCGCTGCAGCAGCCCGGTCATAAAAACGGCTCTTTTGCCGCGTGGACTGTTTTGCTGGGCGCCGTCGCTTTCTGGGAGATGCTTTCCCAGGCTCCCCTGCAGGAACAGGGGCTGCGCTTTGCGGTCCTGGGGGTTTTCTCCGGAATGGGGATCCGCAATCTGTTTTTCGTGCCGGACGGTTTTGATTTGCAGCCTGTCCCCAAAAAGACCGGTGATTCTAAAGGGCCGGATGCAAAGGAGGATTCCCGTGACAACCGGGAGGTATCCGCCCCTGCCCCGGGAGAGTACCTGGACAACCCGCTCCCGGTGCCCAAACGTCACCGAAAAAGGGAAATGGACTACGGATTTGAGCCCCGCCAGGATCAGATGTATTACGAAATCCCCGTAGCGGATAACGATGATTTTGATTTGAAAGAGTAAGGGACGACTTACATAAAATCCACACTCCTGCGCATACTTTCTTTGATCAAAAAAAGAAAGGACAGGCAGGAGTGATTTTTTATGGGAAAAAAGGAAGAACAGGAAAAACACCGGGATGAGCGGGTGCAGGAGACCGGGCAGCTGACGCTGGAAGGGACGCGGGAAAACGGCGCGATCCAGCTTCTGACCATTATCGGGGAAATCGAGGGGCACGACAATCTGGGAAGCTCCTCCAAAACAACCAAATATGAGCATATCCTTCCCCAGCTGGCAGCCATTGAGGACAGCAGCCAAATCGACGGGCTTTTGGTGCTGCTAAATACCATGGGCGGGGACGTGGAAGCGGGGCTTGCCATTGCGGAGATGATCGCTTCTTTAAGTAAACCCACCGTCTCTTTGGTACTGGGCGGCAGCCATTCCATCGGGGTCCCCATCGCAGTGAGCACGGACTATTCCTTTATCGTTCCCACGGGGACCATGGTCATTCATCCCGTGCGGATGAACGGCACCGTGGTCGGCGCGCCCCAGACATTTGACTATTTCCGCCAGATTCAGGACAGGATTACCGGATTTGTCTGCAGTCACTGCAGCATCACCCAAAGGCGCATGGAAGAGCTGATGATGAACCAGACCATGCTTACAAAGGATCTCGGAACGATCCTGGTCGGGGAGGAAGCGGTTTTGGAAGGGATTATTTCCGAGGTGGGAGGCATACGGGAAGCGGTGCAAAAGATTCATCGCCTGGCCGGGGGACGGAAAAAGAAAAACAGCGATAGTGACAAGGGAAAAATTAAGTGATATACTATAATAGATTCGGTTTATTTCCCGGATCATGGAGGAAACTATTATGGCATCATCTGCTCAGGGAAGCAGAAAAAAGACGGCCGCTTCGTCCCGTTCCAAAAAGGGGACAGGCAGCCGCAGCAAAGCAAAACGTACAACAGCAAAAACGGCAGAAGAGAGCGCTATCGCCAGCGAAGTGGTGCTGATTGGGATCTTCGCACTGACCGTTCTGCTGTTTTTGTGCAATTTCGGAGTAATCGGCGTGGCAGGCGATGCGGTCAGCCGGGTAATGTTCGGCGTATTCGGGCTGACGGCCTACGCTGTCCCCATCCTGGCGTTCGTTGCCGTGGCTTTCGGCATTTCCAACCAGGGCAACCGGGTTGCGGCGCTGAAGCTGGCGGCGGGAATTGTCCTTTTTTTCCTGATCGGCATGGTCTGCGCCTTGGTTACCAGCAGCGTCCCGCTGGCGGACGTTTATTCCGCAGCGGACCTGTATACGGAAAGCGCTCAAAAACGTTCGGGAGGAGGCGTCCTGGCCGGCTCTTTCGTATGGGTGCTCCATCATTTTTTCGGGATGGTCGGGACTGTGGTTTTTCTGCTCGTCCTGGCCGCTATCTGCGGTGTGATCCTTACGGGGCGTTCGCTGGTGGGCAGTGTGAAATCTTCCGGCAGACGGGTTTACGAGAATGCCAGGACCGACGCTAAGCTGTACAGGCAGCGCAGCGAAGAACGGCGCAAAGAGGCGCAGAACCGTCGGCTGGAAGCCCTGGAAAAGCAGGAAGAAGCCCTGGCGCGCCGCCAGGAAAAGCAAAAGCGCCGTCAGGAAGAGCAGGCCCGCCAGGACGCGGAGCGGATCCTGCGCATGGACCGGAAAGCTTCCGGCATTACGCCGGATACCGATTTGAAAAAGGATGCGGTCAGAAAAACCCGGGAAGATATCCATGAGATTACGCTCAAAGATCCCGTACAGGAAGTGACCGAAGTACATAATATCCTGCCCTTTATCCATCCGGGGGAGGAGGAAGTGCAGGAAAACGAAATCAGGAGCCGGGAGGCCGGAAGCGTCATGGAACCGCTGCCGGAACCGGAGCCGGAAACCGGACAAAAGACCGGGCAGGTTTTGGAGGAAACGGCCGGAACGGTCCCGGTTATGCAGGCGGATGTGTACCGGGATATGAAGGAAGTCAGGCCTGCTATAGCCGGATCGCAAAAAAGGCAGTCTGACAGCCCGGATTCATTAGACAAACCGGCCGAAGCGAAGGAGGCAGGGACAACAAAGCCCCAAAAGGAGCAGCCAAAGCCTTACCGTTTCCCGCCCCTTACCCTGCTTGCCCCTCCCAAAAACAAAGGGGCGGCGGACGGCGGACGACATTTAAAGGAAACCGCTGCCCGGCTGCAGGAAACCCTGCAGACTTTCGGCGTCCGGGTTACCATTACGGATATCAGCCAGGGGCCCGCCGTTACCCGGTATGAGATGCAGCCGGAGCAGGGTGTGAAAGTGAGCAAGATCCTGGGGCTGGCGGACGATATCAAACTGAACCTGGCCGCTACGGATATCCGGATCGAAGCGCCCATCCCCGGGAAGGCCGCCATCGGCATCGAGGTCCCCAACCGGGAAAATACGGCCGTGGCTTTGCGGGAACTGCTGGAATCCAGGGAATTTAGGGACTTTCCTTCCAACCTCGCTTTTGCCGTGGGCAAAGATATCGCCGGGAAAGTGGTGGTATCCGACATCGCGAAAATGCCCCATATGCTCATTGCCGGCGCTACGGGCTCCGGCAAATCGGTATGTATCAATACCCTGATTATGAGTATTTTGTATAAAGCCCGTCCGGAGGACGTAAAACTGATCCTGGTGGATCCGAAAGTGGTGGAGTTAAGCGTATATAACGGGATTCCCCACCTGCTGATCCCCGTTGTGACGGATCCCAAAAAGGCTTCCGCAGCCCTGCAGTGGGGCGTGGCGGAAATGAGCGACCGCTATCGGAAGTTTGCGGATTTTAATGTCCGTGACCTGAAAGGCTACAATCAGAAGGCTGCCCAGCTAAAGCAGAAAGGGGATCCCGACGCGCCTTCCATACTGCCGCAGATTGTGATCATCGTAGACGAGCTTGCGGACCTGATGATGGTGGCGCCGGGCGAAGTGGAAGAGTCCATCTGCCGTCTGGCCCAGCTGGCCAGGGCGGCGGGCATCCATCTGATCATTGCCACACAGCGTCCTTCCGTGGATGTTATTACCGGCTTAATCAAGGCCAATATGCCCAGCCGGGTGGCCTTCGCGGTTTCCAGCGGCGTGGATTCCAGGACGATTCTGGATATGAACGGGGCGGAAAAACTCCTGGGAAAGGGGGATATGCTTTTTTATCCCCAGGGATATTCCAAACCCGCCCGGGTCCAGGGGGCTTTCGTTTCGGACACGGAAGTATCCGACGTGGTGGATTTTCTGAAAAACCAGGCCATCGGAAACGTCTACAGCCAGGATATCGAAGAAAAGCTTAAAAATATCGGTTCGGGACAGGGCGCTGCGGCGGCCGGCCCCGGCTTTGAGCGGGATGAATATTTTGTGGAAGCCGGGCAGTTCATCATCGAAAAGGACAAGGCTTCCATCGGTATGCTCCAGCGCGCTTTCAAAATCGGCTTCAACCGCGCCGCCAGGATTATGGACCAGCTGGCAGAGGCCGGCGTGGTGGGGGAAGAAGAGGGAACCAAGCCCAGGAAGGTGCTGATGTCACCGGAACAGTTTGAACAGTACATAGAGGAAAACGTATAGGGAAAGGAGTGCCATCCATGAAGACAGACATTGAAATCGCACAGGAAGCGACGATGGAGCCCATCGTCACAGTGGCGGCAAAACTCGGGATCGGGGAAGAAGATCTGGAGCTGTACGGCCGTTACAAGGCTAAATTATCGGAAGAGTATATCCGTTCCATCCAGGACCGTCCGGACGGGAAACTGATCCTGGTTACGGCCATCAATCCCACTCCCGCCGGGGAGGGGAAGACCACCACCAGCGTCGGCCTGGGGGAAGCCTTCGGCCAGCTTGGGAAAAAGGCGGTCATCGCCTTACGGGAACCCTCCCTTGGGCCCTGCTTTGGCATAAAAGGCGGCGCTGCGGGCGGCGGTTACGCCCAGGTGGTCCCCATGGAAGACTTAAACCTGCATTTCACCGGGGACTTCCATGCCATTACTTCCGCCAATAACCTGCTGGCAGCCCTTTTGGACAATCATATCCAGCAGGGCAACGAGCTGGGGATCGATACCCGCCAGGTAGTATGGAAACGCTGTGAAGACATGAACGACAGGGTGCTTCGCAATATCGTGGTCGGTCTGGGAAGCAAGGGGGACGGCACGGTGCGGGAAGACCATTTCGTCATTACGGTGGCTTCCGAAATCATGGCCATTCTCTGTCTGGCAACGGATATGAAGGATTTAAAAGAACGGCTCTCCAGGATCGTGGTAGCCTATAATTTTGCGGGACAGCCCGTAACCGCTGGGGACCTGAAAGCGGTGGGCGCTATGGCGGCCCTGCTCAAAGACGCCATCAAGCCCAACCTGATCCAGACGCTGGAGCATACCCCCGCCATCGTCCACGGCGGTCCTTTTGCCAATATCGCCCACGGATGCAATTCGGTGCGGGCCACGAAGACCGCGCTGAAAACAGCGGACTACGTGATCACGGAGGCAGGCTTTGGCGCAGACTTAGGAGCGGAAAAATTTTTCGACATCAAATGCCGGATGGCCGGTTTAAAACCGGACGCCGTCGTTTTGGTGGCTACGGTGCGCGCACTGAAATACAACGGCGGTGTCCCCAAGGCACAGCTGTCCGAAGAGAATCTGGACGCTCTTAAAAAAGGCATCGTGAATCTGGAAAAACACATTGAAAACCTGCAAAAGTTCGGTGTCCCCGTTGTGGTGACGCTAAACTCCTTTGTTACCGATACTTTGGCGGAAACGGATTTTGTCCGTGCGTTCTGCGAAGAACGGGGCTGCGAATTTGCCCTCTCCGAAGTGTGGGAAAAGGGCGGGAAGGGCGGAATTGCCCTTGCCCAAAAAGTGCTCAAGACCCTGGAAGAAAAAAAGAGCGGCTTCCATGTCCTCTACGACCAGTCCCTCCCCATCCGGGAAAAGGTGGAGATTGTTGCCAGGGAAATCTACGGGGCGGACGGCGTTTCCTGGAGCCCTGCGGCCGCACGGCAGGCAAAGAAGTTAGAAGAGCTGGGCTTTGGCGGACTGCCGGTATGTATGGCAAAAACCCAGTACTCCCTTTCCGACAACCCGGATCTTTTGGGCAGGCCGAAAGGCTTTGAAATCAGCGTGCGTGAAATCTACGTCTCCGCCGGGGCCGGCTTTGTGGTGGTCCTTACGGGGGCTGTGATGACCATGCCCGGACTTCCCAAACAGCCTGCCGCTTTTGGCATCGACGTAGACGACACGGGACGGATTACGGGACTGTTCTGACGGTTTGATTTCAGACGGAAAGGAAGGACCTTTTATGGCTCAGATCATAGACGGGAAAGCAATCGCCGCACAGATTCGCAAGGAAGTAAAAGAAGGGGTGCAAGAGCTGGCCAGCCGGGGAAAGACGGTGACCTTGGCCGTGATTTTGGCAGGGGACGATCCCGCCTCCTGCGTATATGTCCGCAATAAGGAAAAGGCCTGCAGGGAACTGTCCATCCACAGCCTGGTTTACCGGCCTTCGGAGTCGATTACGCAGGAAGAGCTTCTGGCCCTGATAGAAGAGCTCAACGGCCGGGAGGATGTGGACGGGATTCTTGTCCAGCTGCCCCTTCCCCCCCATATCTGCGAGAAAAAAATCCTCATGGCCATCGATCCTGCCAAGGATGTGGACGGATTCCACCCGTACAACGCCGGGGCTTTGGCCTGCGGGGAACCGGGATTTGTCCCCTGCACCCCGGCCGGGATTATCCAGCTTTTAAAGCGTTCCGATATTTCCATCAGCGGGAAGGAATGCGTGGTGGTAGGCAGAAGCAATATCGTGGGCAAACCGGTGGCGCAGCTTTTGCTTCGGGAAAACGGCACCGTAACCATAGCCCACTCCAAAACCGAGCGTTTAAAAGAAGTCACTTCCCGGGCGCAGATCCTGGTGGTGGCCGTAGGACAGCCGGAAATGATTACCCGGGAATATGTCCGCCCGGGCGCGGTGGTAATCGATGTGGGAATCCACCGGGATGAAAACAACAAACTGTGCGGCGATGTGGACTTTGCGGATGTCTTTGATGTGGCGGGCGCCATCACGCCCGTTCCCGGGGGCGTAGGTCCCATGACCATCGCCATGCTGATGCACAACTGTCTGGAAGGGGCGAGGCGTTCCTTTCAGAATTCCCTCAAAAAAACGGTATGACGCACAGGCCTAAGACAGGGCAGGGCGGGAAGGAAATAGTCCGATGAAATGTCCGAACTGTGGTGCGTGGATGAAGGAAGGCCAGATGTACTGCGAGCGCTGCGGCAGGGAAATCCAGATCGTCCCGGAATTTGAACCGGAACTGGAAAACAGCATCCACACAACCTTATCCAATGTGGCGACGGAAATTACGTCGTCTTCCGACGGCTCAAAGCAGCCTTCTGCCAAAAACGGAAAATGGAAAAAATTTCACAGACCGGGCCGGAAGGCCAAAAAAGCGTTCCGGATCCTTCTTTGTGTCCTGCTGTGCCTGGGCTGCTTGGCCCTGGCGGTAACCGGGATACGGCGTTTCCTGCCGGGATATCAGTACCGGCACGGGCAGATGCTCATGGAAACGGAGAATTATCCGGAAGCCCTTGCGTTTTTTGAACGGGCGGCAGACCTGTCCCCCAACAGCCTGTCCTGCCTAAACGGTCTGTCTTCCTGCTACTATATGCTGGAAGAGTACGGGAAGGCGGAGGAAGTCTGCCTTAAGATGCTGGAGCTGGAAGGTTCCAATGAAGCGGCCTATCAGCGCCTGGTTTCCATTTACGAACAACAGCGGGAATACGGAAAAATCAACGCCCTGATGCAGAAATGCAAAAGTCAGGACATTATCAGCATGTATCTGGATTATATGGCGAACCCGCCTCAGTTTGAACCTGCCGGGGGCACTTACCATGAAGTGCAAAATGTCAAGCTGATCAGCAATGCGGCGGGGACCATCTATTATACCACGGACGGCAGCGTGCCGGATGAAACCAGCGAGGTTTATACGAGCCCCATTGCAATGGAATCCGGAGTCTGTACGATCAGGGCCTTTTTTATCAATGAATACGGGGTAAAAAGCGACATGGTATCGGAACGTTTTTCCATCGATGTAAGCGTTCCCGATCCTCCCGAAGTTACCCCTGCTTCCGGGACCTATGAAACGCCCACTCCGATTGAAGTGGAAGTTCCGCAAGGATGCAGGGTTTACTATACGACGGACCATTCGGATCCGGACGCTACCAGCAGGCAGTACGACGGGCCCATCTGGATGCCGGCCGGCTACTCCACATTCCGGTTTGCCGCGATTTCCGAAACCGGGGCGGTGGGGGAAGTGACGGAGAAAAATTATACGCTGGACCTGCATGCGGTGCTGAGCATGGAAGCCGCGTCCAACCAGCTTGTCCTGACCTTAAAAAACGCAGGACTGATCCTGAATATCCAGGGCGACCTGCCGAACCGGGAAGGGCACAACCTTTATACATACAGATACGCCCTGACCATCAATGAAAACAACTACTATCTGTACCGGGAATATTATGAGGAAACGGCGGGCACCAGCAGCGCCACCGGGAACGATTATGTGGTCAACTATATGTCCGGTGAATGCTACCGGGCTGTGCAGCAGGAAGACGGAACCTGGAAGTTATATACAATTGAGGCAAAAGAGGAAGAATCTTCTGCCGAAGGGTTCTGAATATAAAGTCCCGGACGGGGCGGAAAGGTGAAAGACTATGTATCCAATTTTACGAGCAACAGAACTTACGACAAACATCTTTCTGATGGACGTCAAGGCCAAGCGCGTCGCGGATGCCTGCCTGCCTGGGCAGTTTGTAATCGTGCGCACCCACGAGGACGGGGAGAGGATTCCCCTGACCATCTGCGACTATGACAGGGAAGCCGGAACCATCACCATCGTATTCCAGATCGTGGGGGCCGGTACCTTTGAAATGGCGAAACTGAAAGCAGGGGATGCGTTCCACGATGTGGTCGGCCCCCTGGGACAGCCTTCGGAACTGACCGGCGAGCCTAAAGAAGAGCTGATGAAAAAGCGGATTCTTTTCGTGGCCGGCGGCGTGGGCACCGCGCCGGTTTATCCCCAGGTAAAATGGCTCAAAGAACAGGGCGTGGACGCGGATGTAATCGTGGGCGCCAAGACAAAGGACCTGCTGATCCTGGAAGAAGAGATGAAAGCCGTGGCCGGCAATCTGTACGTGACCACGGACGACGGTTCCTATGGAAGAAGCGGTATGGTAACCAAAACAATCCAGGACCTGGTAGAGCAGGAAGGAAAACAGTACGATGTCTGTATTGCCATCGGTCCTATGATTATGATGAAATTCGTCTGCAAACTGACGAAAGAACTTTCCATCCCCACTGTGGTGAGCTTAAACCCCATCATGGTGGACGGCACCGGTATGTGCGGCGCCTGCCGCGTCACCGTAGGCGGGGAAGTGAAGTTCGCCTGCGTGGATGGGCCGGAATTTGACGGCCATCTGGTGAATTTCGATGAAGCGATGCAGCGCCAGCAGATCTACAAAACCGAAGAGGGCAGGACATTCCTTGCGGCAAAAGAGGGCGCGACCCATCACGGCGGCTGCGGACATTGCAATTGACACAGAAAGGAAGGTTGACTATGGGAGACGTATGGAAAAAAGTTCCGGTCCGGGAACAGGACGCGAAGGTGCGCGCCACGAATTTTGAGGAAGTTTGTCTGGGCTATAACATGGAAGAGGCAATGGAAGAAGCGCAGAGATGTTTAAACTGCAAAAACGCCCAGTGTGTAAAAGGATGTCCGGTATCCATCAACATTCCGGGCTTCATCGAGAAGGTCAAGGAAGGAAAGATAGAAGAAGCCTATCAGGTCATCAGTGAATCCAGCGCCCTTCCGGCTGTCTGCGGGCGCGTCTGCCCCCAGGAGAGCCAGTGCGAGGGCAAATGTATCCGCGGCATCCGCGGCGAGGCTGTTTCCATCGGCAAACTGGAGCGCTTTGTTGCGGACTGGGCAAGGGAGCAGAAAATCCTTCCGGAAGGCGCAAAAGAAAAGAAGGGGAAAAAAGTGGCCGTGATCGGTTCCGGCCCCGCCGGCTTAACCTGTGCCGGGGATCTGGCAAAGATGGGCTATGACGTGACCATTTTCGAAGCCCTCCACGAACCCGGCGGCGTGCTGGTTTACGGGATTCCGGAATTTCGTCTGCCCAAGGATGAAGTGGTGAAAAAAGAAATCGAAAATGTAAAATCCCTGGGCGTACAGATCGAAACCAACGTTATCGTAGGAAAATCCGTTACCATTGACGAACTGCTTGGCGAAGAGGGCTACAGCGCGGTATTCATCGGTTCCGGCGCAGGACTTCCCAAATTCATGGGCATTCCCGGGGAAAATGCAAACGGCGTATTCTCCGCCAACGAATACCTGACCAGGAGCAACCTGATGAAAGCGTTCCGGGAGGATTCCCCCACGCCCATTATGAAGAGCCGTAAGGTAGCGGTGGTCGGCGGCGGCAACGTGGCAATGGATGCCGCAAGGACCGCCTTG
Organism: uncultured Lachnospiraceae bacterium; assembly: GCA_944380095.1. Taxonomy (GTDB): domain Bacteria; phylum Bacillota; class Clostridia; order Lachnospirales; family Lachnospiraceae; genus Gallintestinimicrobium. The sequence goes on from CALWGP010000006.1 coordinate 28,643, forward strand.
CGTCTTGGCGCGGAAGTCCATATTGTATACAGAAGAAGCGAAGAAGAGCTGCCCGCCCGTGTGGAAGAAGTGCACCACGCAAAAGAAGAAGGCATTATTTTCGACCTTCTGACCAACCCGGTGGAAATCCTGGAAGACGAAAAGGGCTGGGTCAAAGGGATGACCTGCGTGCGTATGGAACTTGGAGAACCCGATGCTTCCGGCAGGAGACGCCCCGTGGTAATCCCCGGGTCCGAATTTACCCTGGAACTTGATACGGTCATCATGGCACTTGGCACTTCCCCCAACCCGCTGATTTCCTCCACCACAAAGGGGCTGGATACCAATAAGTGGAAATGTATCGTGGCAGAAGAAGAGAACGGTCAGACCAGCAAGGAAGGCGTATTTGCCGGCGGCGACGCCGTGACCGGGGCCGCTACGGTTATCCTTGCCATGGGCGCAGGAAAGGCCGGCGCAAAGGGGATTGACGAATATCTGTCCGGCAGGGACTAAGAAAAAGAGAGCGAAAGAGAAGGGATTTCCATATGGTAAACCACATCGTATTATGGAGTTTAAAGCCGGAGCTGTCCGAAAAGGAAAGACAGGAAGCAAAGGCTGAAATCAAACGGCGTCTGGAAGGGGTAAAAGACCGGGTGGAAGGCGTAATCAGCCTGGAGGTGAAGGCAGAAGGCCTTCCCTCCTCCAACCGGGACCTGGCGCTTCTTTCCTCCTTTGTGAGCAAAGAAGCGCTGGACGGGTATCAGAACCATCCCGCCCATCTGGAAGCGGCGTCTTATGTCCGGGCCCATACCTGTGAGAGGGCATGCTTTGATTACGAAGGATAAAGGGGGAAAACGCGATGCCTTGGTGTCCGAAGTGTAAAAACGAGTATGTGGAAGGGGTTTTGGTATGTGCGGACTGCGGCTGTCCGCTGGTGGACCGGCTGGAAGAGGAAGGATATCTCCTCTACCAGGGGGCGGAGGCAGACTGCCGGGAGCTTTCGGACTTTCTGCGCTGCAGCGGCATCCCCTCCGCTTCCTTTTCCCCGGTACAGGACGATGTTTGCGCGGTAACGGTAGACGAATCCCAGCGCAGGAAAGCGGAACAGACGGCCGCCGTATTCTGGAAGGAAAAAGCGAAGGAAGAATGGTCAAAGCCGCCGGTACAGGAGGAAGAACCGGAGGATGAATTCGCAGAACCCAACGATTTTGCCAATTCCGTGCATCTGGGCAGACTCATGAGGGGACAAAAGTCCGGCGGCGTATATGAATCCGCCTCCAAAAAGGCGGAGGAATTCAAAGCCGGCGCCTATTCTTTGATCATTGTAGGCGCCGTGGGCATGGTTATCCTGGGACTGCTTTTGTCAGGCGTCCTTCCGGTCCGCCTGGATCCTTCCTCCCAGTTTTTGACCTGCCTGGTCATGGCGGTCCTGTTCCTTGTTTTTATTGTTATGGGGGTATTTTCCTTCCGTTCCTACCGGGAGCAGGAAGGAAAGGCGGTCCGGGAAAGTTCTTTAAAGGAGGAACTGACCCGCTACTGCAGGGATACCATAGAAGCTTCCTGTATTGACCGGGACGCCGGGGTGGAAGAAACGGACACGCAGGAGGTATGCTACTTCAAGCGCATGGAACAGATGAAGCGGACCATTTCGGAAAATTTCGTGAATCTGGACGAGGGATACCTCGAAAGTTTCCTGGATGAAATCTATCCTGATCTTTTCCCTGCGTCCGGGGAGAACGGCCGGTGAAAATCACGGTTCTTGCAGTGGGGAAAATAAAGGAGAAATTTTTCCGGGACGCAATAGAAGAATATAAAAAGCGGCTGGGGCGTTACTGCAGGCTTGAAATAGTCGAAGTGGAAGACGAGCGCGCGCCCGAAAGCCTAAGCCCTGCCCAGGAGCTTTTGGTAAAAGGGAAAGAAGGGGAAGCGCTTTTAAAAAGGATCCCCCCAAAGGCCTGGTGCATCGCGCTGGCCATCGACGGCAGGAAGCTGGATTCTCCCGGCTTTTCCAAAAAGCTGGAATCTTTGGCCCTGGCGCAGAAAAGCCATATTGTGTTTTTGATCGGCGGTTCCCTGGGACTGTCCGACGAGGTGTTAAAAAGGGCGGATGAACGCCTGAGCTTTTCCGACATGACGTTTCCCCATCAGCTGATGCGGGTGATTTTGCTGGAGCAGGTTTACCGGGCGTTTAAAATTGCGGGAAATGAACCTTATCATAAATAAATTCAGGGTTGTTGCTATGAAAAAGTCCGTTGTTTGGGCAAGCCTCCTTGTCGGCGCCTGCCAGGCCCTGGGGTTTGCCATGGAAAAACTGGAACAGGGAAAGGGGGCGCTGTTTGCCTCCCTTCCCCTTTGTGCGGCCATGGGCGTCTTATGGGCGGCGGGAACCGCCCTTTTTTTCGCCTGCGCCCGGCTGGCGGGACGCAGGCTTTTGCCAAACGTTTTGTCCTATGATCCGCAAAACACCCTGTCAAAAGGGCGCTTTGCCGCTGTCTGGGCCGTTTTGTTTGTTTCCTGGGTCCCGTGCTGGCTGGCCTATTTCCCGGCCATCTATTCCTATGACGGGGAACCCCAGCTGATCCAGTATACAACGGGCGCTTTTGATAACCATCATCCGCTTTTGCATACGCTGTTTCTGGGCGCGTGCTATGACCTGGGGCGGTTTTTGCAGGACCGGTGGGGAGTTTTTTTGGACGGAATGGCGTTTTACGCCCTGGTCCAGATGCTGTTTTTGTCCTTTTCCTTTACCTGCGGCATTTCGTTTCTTTTTCACTGTAAGGTCCGAAAGGGGATTCTGGCCGCAGCCGTCTGCTGGTTTGCCCTTTTCCCGGTCCATCCGCTGATGGCGGTGACCACTACAAAGGACACCTTTTTTTCCGCCTTTTTCTTGCTCACCTTCCTGGGGCTTTCCCGCCTTGTGCTTCTTAAAGGGCCCGGGCGTTTCCGGGAACGGGTGCTGCTGTTTTTGTTCGCGCTGGGAATGATGCTGCTTCGAAAAAACGGGGTTTATCTGGCCGCAGGCACCTGTCTGGTCCTGGTTTTTGCCTGGGGAATTGCCCGTCTGAAAAAGAGGGAAATTGCCCGGTTTTTTGGCGGCCTTTTTGCAGGCACGGCCCTGTGCGTTATGACCTTTGTCTTCTGCGATGCAGGACTCATGGCCGCGACCGGCGCACGGCAGGGAGAGGCTGCGGAAGCTTTGAGCATCCCCATCCAGCAGATGGCGCGGACTTTTAAAAGCAATCAAAACAGCCTGACTGCCAAAGAACTGGAAAGCCTCGTCCGCTATATCCCCCAAAAGGGACTGGAAAATTACCGGCCTTCCATTTCCGACGGGGTAAAGCTGTACTTCAACAATGAAGAGTTTGCCCGTGATCCTGCCGGGTTTGTGCGGATCTGGCTTTCTTTGCTTGTCAAATATCCCGGTTCTTACGGGACCGCCTTCCTCTATCATACCATGGGAAGCTGGTATCTGACGGACACTTCCCACTGCATGGTATACAAGGACTGGTGGAGGGACAGGACCGGTTATTTCATTACGGACGCTGTCCCGGTTTTTGCCGGGGATTTTGTCCGCAAGGAAAACCTTTGCCCAAGGGTGCGGGACTTTTATGAAGCAATCGCCACGGACTGCATCCATCAGCGGTTCCTGCCCTTAAGGATCCTGTTTTCCCCTGCTTTTTTCTGCTTCTGCACGGCGTTTTGCTGTCTGGGCCTGTGTCTGCGCCGGCATTCCCTGTACTGGATTCCCGCGCTGGCAGTGCTTCTTTATCTGGCCACCGTAGTGGCAGGGCCCTGTATCCTGGTACGTTATATTTATCCTTTTATGGCGCTCCTTCCGTTTCTTGCGGTTTTGACCCTGTCCGGACAAAACAGGGTATTAGAAACGGCTTTTGGCTCATAAAATGGAGTATGAGCAAAAAAAATTTTTCCCGGAACGCCAAAGAACTGATCGTGGATTCCCTGAAACTTCCCCGGGATATGGCCATGGGCGCCTGTATTGTCACTGCCGTAGGCAATGACCAGGTGATGGTGGAAAACTACCGGGGGATTTTAGAATATACGCAGGAAAGCATCGTCCTGCAGTCCAAAACCTGCCGGATCGCGGTGTGCGGCTGCTGTCTGCGCATTGCCTACTATACCAATGAAGATATGAAAATTGAAGGAAAAATCTCCGAAATCCGATATCTGTAAGGAGGCTGCATGATAGGGGTCATCCGTTATCTGAAAGGGTATGTGAAAATCCGGGTATGGGGCTATTCCCCGGAACGCTTTATGAACCTGTGCACCAACCGCGGGATCCTTTTGTGGGGACTTGCAAGGGACAGCGGCTGTTATACCATGTATATGGGACTTTCCGATTTTTTTACAATCCGCGACATCGCCAAAAAGACAAAAACAAGGACAGCCGTTCTGGAAAGACACGGGCTGCCTTTTTTTTGGAGAGACGCCCATAAAAGAAAAACCTTTTTGGCGGGACTTCTGCTGTGTTTTTTATTCCTGGCGTGCATGTCCCGCCGGGTCTGGGCCATTTCCCTGGAAGGAAACCGGCTTGTTACGAAAGACCAGCTGATCCTCTTTCTGCAGGACCAGGGCGTGGATTACGGGGTTCCCAAAAAAAATCTTGATTTGGACCGGCTGGAAGAAGGGCTTCGGGAAACGTTCCCCCTGATTACCTGGACTTCGGTCGCCCTGGAGGGAACGAAGCTGACCGTGCGGATCCGGGAAAACGACCTGCCGCTTTCCAAGGAGGATACGTCGGATGAAAAACAATACAAAGACGGGGCCGACCTGACGGCAGCCAGGGACGGCGTGGTGGCGCAGATCATAACCAGGGCCGGGGTCCCGCAGGTAAAGGCAGGGGACGAGGTAAAGGCGGGGGATGTCCTCATTGGCGGACTGGTCCCGGTTGCCAATGACGACGGTACCGTGCGGGAATGGGACAGGGTAGTGGCAGACGGCGACGTGGTCCTTACCTGTACCCGCACCGTTTCCCTTTCCCAGCCTTTTTGCTATCAGTACAAAAATTATACGGGACAGGAAAAAAGATACCGCTTTTTTACGCTGGGCAGCCGCCGCTATTGCTTTCCCTTCTTAGACTGCCCCTTTTTGCAATATGACGAGGTGACGGAAGAAAAAAGGCTCTGTCTGTTCGGGCAGATCGACCTTCCCGTTTGGACGGGAACCATCCTGTGCAGGGAATATCTGCCCGTGGACGCCGTATATGACCGGGAAACGGCGGCGCAGCTGCTGCTGGCAAGGCTGGAAAAAATTATTGGGGGTTTGGAAGAAAAGGGGGTACAAATTATACAAAAAGATGTTAAAATAGTAAACAGGGCGGATTCGCTCCTCCTCCAGGCAGCGCTGACGTCGCAGGAAGCGGCGGTAACCTTAAAGGCCGCAGAACTGCCAAAGGAAGAGGGGACGTCCTAAAGAACAGGCCGGGAGCAAAAACAATGGCATTTGAAGAAAAAGAACTGGAAATGGATGCTGCCCATATTGCCAATGTGTTCGGGCAGTTCGACCGGTATGTCAGAAAGCTGGAGCGGGCATTTGCCGTGACCATTGTGGACCGGGACGGCGCAGTGAAGATCCGCGGGGAAAAAGGACGGACGGCAATGGCTTTTTCGGTCCTCACCCAGCTTTTGGAGATTTCAAAGAGAGGAAACCAGATTCAGGAACAGAATGTGGATTATGCAATCGCAATGACAATGGAAAAAAACAACGACGCGCTGCTTTTGATCGACGGCGACCTGATCTGTCATACGGTAAGCGGGAAACCCGTAAAGCCAAAGACCCTGGGCCAGAAGCAGTATGTGGACGCCATCCGGGACAATATGATCGTGTTCGGCCTAGGCCCTGCCGGCACAGGCAAGACCTATCTGGCCATGGCCATGGCCATTACCGCATTTAAAAACGACGAGGTGGAGCGGATTATCCTTACCCGTCCAGCCATTGAGGCAGGGGAGAAGCTGGGCTTTCTGCCCGGCGATTTGCAAAGCAAGGTGGATCCCTATCTGCGCCCCCTTTATGATGCTTTGTATCAGATCATGGGGGCGGACAGTTTCCAGAAAAATATGGAAAAAGGACTGATCGAGGTGGCGCCCCTGGCCTATATGCGCGGCCGGACGCTGGACAACGCCTACATCATCCTGGACGAAGCGCAGAATACCACCCCCGCCCAGATGAAGATGTTTCTGACCAGGATTGGCTTTGGCTCAAAAGTGGTGGTGACAGGGGACGCTTCCCAGAAGGATCTGGCGCCCGGAAGCGTGTCCGGGCTGGACGTGGCTGTCAAAGTGCTCTCCGGCATCGAAGACATTGCCTTCTGCAGCCTTACCAGCAGGGACGTGGTACGCCATCCCCTGGTACAAAAGATCGTCAGCGCGTATGAAACCTATGAGGCCAGACAGGCCCGCAGCCAGGCCAGACGGACGCAGCGGGAGAAAGATTCCCCCAAAAGGAGATTGAGAGGACAGCGTTTATGACGTGCAATGTGGAAAATGAATGCAGCGCGGTATTTCCCTTCGATGAAAAAGAGCTGATTCCCCGGGTTGTCCAGGCTGCCCTGGACATGGAAGGCTGCCCTTACGAAGCGGAAGTAAACGTTCTGATTACAGACGGGGAGACCATACGCAGCTACAACAGGGAATACCGCGGGATTGACCGGGAAACCGACGTGCTTAGTTTCCCCAATATCCCCTTTGAACGGGAATCGGATTTTTCCGCCGCAGAAGGGTGTGAGGCGGATTATTTCCAGCCGGACAGCGGGGAGCTGATTTTAGGCGATATTATCCTGTGCGCGGACCGGATAAAAAGCCAGGCGCAGGAATACGGGCATTCTCAAAAGAGGGAATGCGCTTTTTTGGTAGCCCACAGCATGTTGCATCTGTGCGGTTACGACCATATGACCGAAGAAGAAGCGGCCGTGATGGAAAAAAAACAGGAGGATCTGCTGGACAGCCTGGGACTTACCCGGGACTGCCCGGATATGTGATCATCAGGGGATTTTATGGCGGCAAAGAAAAGACGTAAGATAAAAAAGAGAAAATTTGAAAAGATTCCGGAAGGGGTCTGGCGCGGCATAGCGGCTGCGGCGGCTTTTGTGGCTTCTTTCTGGATGGTGGGACTGACCAATACCTGTCCGGAACCGGCCGGCGCCTATTACTCCGTCGCGCTGGAATGGTTCTGCCTGTTTGGGATCCCGGTGGGGATCGGCCTGTCCCAGGCGGTTTCTTCCACCGTAGCCCTGCGCCTTGACCGCGGAAACGTCGGCAGCGCAAAGCGGGCGGTATCCACTGCGGGAACGGCGGCAGCGGCCCTGGGCCTTGTGTTTGGCCTGCTTTTGTTTGTCTGCTCCGGATTTTTGACAAAAAGCGTGCTGCAATCGGCGGATGCAGCGTTTGTTCTTTGCTGTTTTGCGCCTGCGCCGCTGTTTTTCTTCCCCCTTCTGGCCCTTCTGGGCGGTCTGGACGGCTTTGGCGGCGTACGGGGGCTGTCCGTGGCAAAAACTGTTTTTTTCCTCCTGACAGTGATCGGCGGGACGGTTTTTGCCGGCAGGCTGTCGGAATACGGCCGGAAAGTGGGAGCTTTGCTTCAAAACGACCAGTACGGCCCTGCCTACGGCGCTGCGGGAGGCGCTGTAGCGGCTGCTTTTGCGGCTTTTGCGGCCTGCGCGGCTGCAGTCATTGCCTGGTGGAGGCTGCAGCCCGACATCGATTTACTGCGCTGGGGGGAAGAACGGCTGGAAAAGAGGGGACAGCTGCTGGCCGGGCTTGTGAAAAAACTCCTGCCCATTTTTACGGTTACAGCGCTTCTGGCGGCAGGGCTGCTGGGACAGTGCCTTCTGTTTTTCCATCTATCCGGGGGCGGTATCCAAAAGGATGCCGGATTGCTGTCGGACTGGGCCGTTTATGCCGGCCGGATCCGCGGCCTGCTTTTGATCCCGGTGGCCGGCGCCGTTGCGTTGGCCGTACGGATGGTGCCGGAGCTTAAGGTGGGCTTTGTCCGCCGCAACTTAAAAAAGAGCCGGGACAAATGTATGATCGCACTGCGCTGCGCTTCCGTTTTTGCTACGCCCTTTACCGTTATGGCGGCGGTTTTGGCCGCCCCCATCCTTTCGGCCTTTTTTGGGAAAGACGCTGTTTCCTCTTTTGCATTGTTGCAGGCGGGCAGCGCCTGCATCCTGTTTTTCGCCCTGTCTGCGATGCTTGGCGGCATCCTGGCCGGTGCGGACAGGTCCGGCCTTTTGACAGCCGGGACGGCGGCAGCGGTAATTTTGCACCTGGCAGCGCTTTACGGACTGCTTTTTGTGATGGAAGACGGCGTTATGGCAGTCGTCTGCTCCAATTTGATCCTGTCCGTTTTACTCTGCGTGATCCTGGCCTTCCTGGTGCAAAAGGGCCTGCGTCTTAGGCTTGACTGGATCCGGATTTTGCTGGCCCCCTGCATAAGCGGCGCGATTATGGCAGCTGTGTCCGCCTTTTTTTCCTTCCTTGTTTTTCGTGCGGCGCCCGGGCCGGTTGCGGCAGCAGGCAGCGCCCTGGCAGGCCTTGTCTTTTATTTCGTCTGTATCATCACCTTAAAAGGGGTAACGCAGCGGGAACTGAGATCCTTTCCGGGGGGCGGCTTTTTCCTCGCCCTGGCAAAGCTTGTCAGACTGATGTAAGAATAGGATTTTCAAAATAAGCTGATACTTTTTGAGAGGTGAGCGTATGCGCCATTTGAAAAGAATCGGCTTTTTTCTTTATTCCTGCCTGCTGCTGGCAGGCGGCTTTTTGGCCCATATCCGGTATGAAGCCGTATTTTATCCGGGAAACGAAGATTTTTACGCTGTTTCGCAAAAAGAACAAGCGCCCCGGATACAGGCGGTGTCCGCCGGCGGACAGGTCATCAGCGCAGATACCCGGCTGGTCCTTAGGAAACGGGATCTTTACGGACAGGTCCTGGAGGAGGAAACACAGCCTGTTCCTTCCAAATATATCGGGCTGGACCGGGAAGGGCTTTTGCTATGCGTGCAGGATGAAATGGCTTCCCCCGTGCTAAAAGAACGCATCCAGGGCCTTGTTTCCATCCAGGTAGCCTCTTTTTCCCCCGAAGAGATCCTCCTTGAAAAAACTTACCGGACCGGTTTGAAAAACCGTTCCTTTTATCTGTCGCTGGAAGAAAACCGGGTGGTCATCTGGGAAGAGGGGGCGTCGGGAAACCGTTCCCTTTACCGGCGGATGGATACGGACGCGCGCACGCTGCCGCCTGTGCTGCGGACCATGCTGGTGCGAGGGGTTTTTCTGGAGGGAGAAGAAGAATTGGAAAAATTTCTTGTGTCTTATTCCGGTTGGTAGTATGATAGTAACAACTTTAGCCCTGTAAGCAGGGGAAAATAGCAGGGAGAATACCATGGGAAAAACAGGAGTTGTAGGCGGCGGCGCTTCCGGGCTGATGGCCGCGATCTGTGCGGCACAGCACGGGGCGGAGGTGACGGTCCTGGAGGGCAGGGACAGAATCGGGAAAAAAATACTGGCCACCGGCAATGGGAAATGCAACTTTTCCAACCGGGATTTTCTGATTCCCCGGGACTACCGGGGCCATCATACGGATTTGCTCCCCCGGTATTTCTCCCGGTTTTGCGTGGAGGATACCGTTTTGTTTTTCCGGGAAAAGGGCATGCTGGCCACAGACCGGGACGGGTATTTGTATCCCCGCTGCGGACAGGCCTCCGTCGTTTTGGATCTTCTGGAAGGGGAACTGTCTTCTCTGGGCGTTAAGACCGTGTGCAGCTGTCCGGCAGAAAGGATCCTTCCTCCGAAAGGAGGAAGGAAACAGTTCCTGGTGGAGACGCGGCAGGGGACTTTTTCCTTTGACCGGCTGATCCTGGCCTGCGGCAGTCCGGCCGGGTACCGGACGCAGGAGGGGGAGGGCGGACAAAAGCTGGCACGGGATCTGGGCCTGTCCTCCTACGAGATGTTTCCTGCCCTGGTGGGGCTTCGCTGCCGGGAAAATTGGTACAAACGGCTGGCCGGCGTGCGCTGTCATGCCGGGATCTCTTTGCGTATCGGGGATAAGGCTCAAAAGCCCGCCGTTTCGGAAAAAGGGGAGCTGCAGCTGACGGATTACGGGATCTCCGGAATCCCGGTGTTTCAGCTGAGCCGGTATGCGTCCCTGGCCCTTGGCGAAGGAAAAAGCGTGTTTGCAGATATCGACTTCCTGCCCGAAATTCCTTTGCAGGACTGGCCCTCCTTTTGCCTGGAGCAGTACCGCCTCTGTGAAAACAGGACTGCCCTGCAGCTTGGAAACGGGCTGGTACATAAAAAAATCGCCCAGGTGCTTCTGGCCCAATGCAGCTTAAAAGATACGGACCCGGTGGACCGGCGGACAAAAAAGAAAGTGTTTTCTTTTTTCGATTCCCTGCGCCGGTTCGAAACGCAGGTCGTCTCCCCAAACCCGGTCCAGAACGCGCAGGTCTGCGCAGGGGGCGTCTCTTTGCGGGATGTGACGGACAATCTGGAATCCCGCAAAATACCGGGGCTGTTTCTTTGCGGGGAAATGCTGGATGTGGACGGACGCTGCGGGGGATATAACCTGCAGTGGGCGTGGACCAGCGGATTTATCGCAGGGACTTGCGCTGCTCAAACCTGAGAAAAAGGAAGGAACCTATGATACGGATTCAACAGCTGACGCTTTCTCCCGGTCACTCCCGGGAAGAGCTTGTTTGCCGTGCCGCCGGCATTTTAAAAATACGAAAGGACCAGATCGAAGCCCTTTCCATTGTCAAGCAGTCCATTGACGCCAGGAAAAAACCGGAAATCCTCTTTTCCTATGTGGTGGACGTAACTTTGCGGCAACTGGACGAAAAAAATGCGTGGCCCGCTGCAAAAATCCCCGGGTCAGTATGGAAACAAAAGTTCCCTACCGTTTTCCTGCCACAGGGAAAAACCCCCTGCCGGAAAGGCCCGTGATTATCGGCACCGGGCCTGCCGGGCTGTTCTGCGGTTATCTGCTTGCAAAACACGGTTACCGTCCCATCCTGATCGAAAGGGGGAAGCGGGTAGATGAGCGCAGCAAGGATGTGGAGGCGTTCTGGGCAGGGGGCGTCCTGGACCCGGAATCCAACGTATCGTTCGGGGAGGGCGGCGCAGGCACCTTTTCCGACGGCAAACTCAATACCTTGGTAAAAGACCCCTTGGGACGCAGCAGGGAAGCCCTCTCCATTTTTGTTGCGCATGGCGCGCAGCCCCAGATCCTGTACGAGGCAAAGCCCCATATCGGCACGGATGTGCTCACCGGCGTGATTGGCCGGATGCGGGACCAGATTGAAGCCTGGGGCGGCCAGGTACGCTTTGGCCTGCGCGCGGACGGCTTTCGGATAAAGGAGGGCAGGATCGAGGGGATTTTCCTTTCGGACGGCAGCTTTCAAACATGCCATGACGTTGTGCTGGCCATCGGCCACAGCGCCCGGGATACGTTCCTGTGGCTGGAAAAAGCCGGGGTCGCCATGGAAGCCAAATCCTTTGCCGTGGGGCTTCGGGTGGAACATCCCCAAAAGATGATCGACTCGCTCCAGTACGGCGTTTCCCCCCGTTCAAAATTCCTCCCCCCGGCCCCTTACAAGGTAACCGCCCGCGCACAGGACGGCAGGGGCGTTTATTCCTTCTGCATGTGTCCCGGCGGCTATGTGGTCAATGCCAGCAGCGAACCCGGACGGCTTGCGGTCAACGGGATGAGTTACAGCGGGCGGGACGGCAAAAACGCCAACAGCGCAATTATTGTCTCCGTTACGCCGCAGGATTTTGGACAGGAAGGCCCCCTGGCTGGAATCGAATTTCAGCGCCATCTGGAAGAAAAAGCTTTCGCGGCCGCAAAAGGGGAAGTCCCCGTACAGCGATACGGGGATTTTTCCCCATATGCCACTGCAGGACGGATTCCGGACGGATTTGAACCCTGTATCCGGGGGAAATGGCGGTATGCGGATCTGTCCGCCGTCCTTCCGCAGAACGTTAAAATTGCATTGGAAGAAGGAATGGCGCAGTTTGGCAGGATCCTTGCCGGATTTGACGACAAAAACGCCATCTTAAGCGGGGTGGAAAGCAGGACCTCTTCCCCGGTGCGTATTCTGCGTGACGAAACGCTCCAGTCCAATATCCGGGGCCTGTATCCGTGCGGGGAAGGGGCCGGATATGCCGGGGGGATCATGTCGGCGGCCATGGACGGGATGCGTGTGGCAGAAACCATTGCAGCCAAGTACGCTCCTTTTCATGCACAAGCGTGATACGAAAATCCCACATCTATGAGGTGAACATGAAAGATTACAGACAGGCAATCAAAGACAAAAAGCGGATCGTGGTCAAAATCGGTTCCTCTTCGCTGCAGCATGCGGCCACCGGTGACCTGGACTATATCCGGATGGACGTACTGGTGCGGGAGCTGTGCAACCTGCGCAATCAGGGACGGGATGTGGTGCTGGTGACATCCGGCGCCATTGCGGCCGGCAAAAAAGCGGTGCGGCCGGACCCGGAGGCGGCCGCACAAAACCCAATCGCCGTCAAACAGGCCTGCGCCGCGATCGGGCAGGCCCGGCTGATGATGACCTATCAGAAAATCTTTTCGGAATACAATCATGTGGCGGCGCAGATTTTAATGACCCGCTTTACGGTGGAAGATGAAGTCAACCGCGTCAATGCGCAGAATACCTTTAAGGAACTGTTTTCCATGGGGGTGATCCCCATTGTCAACGAAAACGACACCGTAGCCACCCACGAAATCGAGTTCGGCGACAACGATACCCTGTCTGCCGTGGTGGCGTCCATGATCGGGGCGGACCTTCTGATCCTTTTGTCGGATATCGACGGGCTTTATACGGATGATCCCCGTTCCAATCCGGACGCGGCCTTTGTGGAACTGGTGGAGCAGCTGGACGATTCCTTCCTGCGGATGGGCAAATCCACTACGGGAAGCATGGTTGGAACAGGCGGCATGTCCACCAAGCTTACGGCGGCCAAAATCGCCACCAGCTGCGGGGCGGATATGATTATCGCAAACAGTGCCGATATCCGGATTATCCACAGGATTATGGACGGCAGAAACCTAGGCACTTTGTTCGTGGCCCATCCGGACGCGTCATTCTGCCTGCCACAATTTTTAAAGCGTCTGCATGAAGACGGATAAGCAAAAGGAGGAAAACGATGGTTTCCATGGAAGAAAAAATCAGGCGGATCAATGAGCTGTACCATAAATCCAAAACGCCCTCCGGCCTGACGCAGGAGGAGAAAGAAGAACAGGCGCAGCTGCGCAAAGAATATATCGCTTCCGTACGGATGAACCTAAAAAGCCAGCTGGACCGGATCGACATTCAGAATGCGGACGGTTCCGTGGAAAATCTGGGGGAAAAATATGGGCAGCGCCCCTGCTGAAGGCGGACAGGCGCTTTTGCGCAGGGAAAAAATAAAACTCCGGCAGGCCCTTTCTGCCCGGCAGCGGCAGGAAAAGAGCGAACGGATCCTGGAGCAGGTACTGGGGCTGCCCCAGTACCGTAAAGCCGGAAACATCCTGTGCTATGCGTCTTTCGGGGCCGAAGTTTCCACAAAGGAGCTGATCCTTAAAAGCCTTTCCCTTCAAAAATCCGTCTACTGTCCGCGGGTGGAAGAAGGCAGGATACGCTTTTACAGGATCGATTCCCCAAACGACCTGTCGGAGGGGTTTCGCAAAATCCCGGAGCCGGACGCAAAAAGCCCGGTTTACCGGGAAAGTCCGGATACGCTTGTGATTGTGCCGGGTACGGTTTTTGACCGATGTGGTCATCGTATTGGATACGGGGGCGGGTACTACGACCGTTTTCTGGCCGGTCTGTCCAAAAGCAGCGAAGGGCCTTTTTTCGCCGGCGTCTGTTTTTCCTGCCAGCTGGCCGAAAACATTTGTCCAAAGCCCCACGATGTCCCCATGGACCTGGTGATATTTGCATAAACCGGATCATCAATCAAGAGAAGGAGGTAGGAAGATGACGGAACTGGAACGGATGGGTGAGCAGGCCGTGAAAGCCAAATACGCTCTGGCGGGCCTGGCGGAAGAAAAAAAGAACGAGGCGCTTTTCCTGGCAGCAGATATGCTTAAGAAACGGCGGGACAAGATTCTGTCGGCCAACCGGGAAGACCTGGAAGCCGGAAGGCAAAGGGGGATGTCCGCCGGCCTGCTGGACCGCCTTACCTTAAACGAAGCCAGGATCGGGGCCATGGCGGAAGGACTGTCCCAGATCGCTGGGCTTCCCGATCCTGTGGGGGAGGTTTTGGATACTTTCACCCGGCCAAACGGCCTGGTGATTACCAAACGCCGGGTGCCCCTGGGCGTTATCGGCATTATCTATGAATCCCGGCCCAATGTAACGGCGGACGCTTTCGGCTTATGCTTTAAGGCAGGAAACGCCGCCCTGCTCAAAGGCGGGAAAGAAGCCCTTTCTTCCAACCGGGCGATTGAGGCCGCCATCCGGGAAGCTTTGGAAGAAGCCGGCGTGACGCCGGACGCCATCCAGCTGGTCAAAAGCAGCGACAGGGCCGTTACCAATGAACTGATGCGCTTAAACCGCTACGTGGACGTGCTCATCCCAAGGGGAGGGGCGGGGCTGATCCGTGCGGTGGTGGAAAACAGCACGGTCCCGGTAATTGAAACCGGTACGGGGAACTGTCATGTCTATGTGGATGAAGACGCGGATTTGACCATGGCAGTCAATATTGTAAAAAATGCAAAAACCCAGCGGATCAGCGTCTGCAATGCCTGCGAATCCCTTGTGGTACATGAAAAAATTGCCGGCACATTCCTTCCCATGCTTGCGTCGGCCCTGCAGGAAAAGCAGGTGGAACTTCGTGCGGACGAAGCCGCAATCCGGTTCCTGCCCGATGCCCTGCCCGCCTCCGAAGCGGATTTTGGGACGGAGTATCTGGACTATATTCTTTCCGTCAAGACAGTGGGAAGCGTCAAAGAGGCCATCGATCATATCAACCGCTGCAGTACCGGGCACTCCGAAACCATTGTTACCCGGGATGAGGCCCATGCGGAAGCGTTTTTAAACGGGGTGGATTCCGCCTGCGTCTATCTGAATGCCTCCACCCGCTTTACCGACGGTTTTGAATTCGGCTTCGGCGCCGAAATCGGCATCAGCACCCAGAAACTGCACGCCAGGGGCCCTATGGGCTTAAAGGAACTGACTTCTTACAAATATCAGATTCGCGGGAACGGACAGATCCGTTCCTGACCGGTTCTTTTCCGGATAAAGGAGGAATTTTAAAAAATGAGCGAATACAGCATCCCTTCCGTGGTTGAAAAATTTTTAAGATATGCAAAAATCGACACCCAGTCCATGGACGGCCAGGATTGTTTTCCCAGCACCGCCAAGCAGCGCGACCTTGCGTCCCTTCTGGCAAAGGAGCTTAGGGAAATGGGCGCCGGCGACGTTTTCTATGACGAAACCAACTGCTATGTTTATGCCACGATCCCGTCCAATCTGCCGGAAGGAAAATCAGCCCCTGTCCTCGGCTTTATCTCCCATATGGACACGTCCCCGGCAGTCAGCGGCAAAAACGTTTCTCCCCGGATTGTCCTTTATGAAGGAGGGGATATTGTCCTAAACGAGGCAAAAAAAATCCTGCTGCGGGCAGCGGAAAACCCGGAGCTTTCCTCCTATGCAGGAAAGCACCTGATCGTCACGGACGGCACCACGCTGCTGGGCGCGGACGATAAGGCCGGGGTGGCGGAGATCATGGCCATGGCGGAATATTTCCTGACCCATCCGCAGGTTAAGCACGGGAAAATCCGCATCGGTTTTACGCCGGATGAAGAAGTTGGACAGGGCGTGGACCGTTTTGACGTAGAACGGTTTGGGGCCGACTTTGCCTACACCGTGGACGGCGGGGCCCTGGGCGAACTGGAATACGAGAACTTCAATGCGGCCTTTGCCCGGCTGACGGTCAACGGCTACAGCGTCCATCCCGGCAGCGCCAAAAACAAAATGTTAAACGCCATCCTGCTGGCCCAGGAGTTTCAGGGCCTGCTGCCTGCAGGGCAGTCTCCTGCGCTGACGGAAGGCTATGAAGGATTTTACCATCCGGACAGCATTTCCGGCTCTGTGGAACAGGTGACAGTGGATTATATTATCCGCGACCACGACCGGGATAAATTCGAACAGAAAAAAGCATGGTTTGAAAAATGCGCCAATTTCCTGAATGAAAAATACGGCAAACAAATTTTTAAAGCGCAGATCGGGGACAGTTATTACAATATGAAAGAAAGGATCCTGCCCGATAACGCCCATCTCATTGAAAACGCTGTTTTAGCCATGAAAGCGGCGGGTGTGACGCCGATGATTTCCCCCATCCGGGGCGGGACGGACGGCGCCCGGCTGTCCTTTATGGGGCTGCCCTGCCCGAATTTGTGCACGGGGGGCATGAATTTCCACGGGCGTTTTGAATACGCCTGTGCAGAGGACATGGAATCCTGCGTGGAAATCTTAAAAAATATTGCAGGCATATACGCCGGATGAGGATACTATGAACAACAATACGGAAATGGAACGGATCCTTGACAGGATCGACCTGAATTTGCCGGTTCCCCTGCGGGAGCCGAAACGCCAATACTATTTCATCAAAAAAGCGAGAAACCTGGTAAAGGAAATGGAAAAAGAGCAGGGACGGCCGCTGACGGCATGCGTGACTACGTTCGGATGCCAGATGAACGCAAGGGACTCGGAAAAGCTGTCCGGTATCTTAGAGAGCGCAGGATTTACCCTGACAGAGGACGAAGAAGCGGATTTTGTCCTCTACAATACCTGTACGGTGCGGGATAACGCCAACCAGCGGGTGTATGGCAGGCTGGGCTTTTTAAACAGCATGAAAAAGAAAAATCCCAAAAAGCGCATCGCCCTGTGCGGCTGTATGATGCAGGAACCTTCTGTCATTGAAAAAATCCGCAAAAGCTACCGTTTTGTGGATCTGATTTTCGGGACCCACAACCTGTTTTGCTTCCCCGAACTTCTGTGCCGGATGTATGAAAGCGATAAAATGGTGGTGGATATCTGGGAAGGCACGGACCAGATCGTGGAAGATCTTCCCGTGGAGCGCAAATATCCCTTTAAATCCGGCATCAACATTATGTTTGGCTGCAACAACTTCTGCAGCTATTGCATCGTCCCCTATGTGCGGGGCAGGGAAAGAAGCCGCCGTCCGGAAGAAATCCTGAATGAAATCCAAACCCTGGCCTCAGACGGCGTGGTGGAAGTCATGCTTCTGGGTCAAAACGTCAATTCCTACGGGAAAAATCTGGAACATCCCATGAGTTTTGCGCAGCTTCTGACGGAAGTGGAAAAAATCGACGGCATCGAAAGGATCCGCTTTATGACTTCCCATCCAAAGGATCTGTCCGATGAGCTTATCGAGGTAATGAAGCATTCCAAAAAAATATGCCGTCATCTGCACCTTCCCCTGCAGTCCGGCTCCACCCGGATCTTAAAGGCCATGAACCGCAGATATACCAAAGAGCAGTACGTGGCCCTGGCGGAAAAAATCAAGCGGGAAATCCCCGATATTTCCCTGACAACGGATATCATCGTAGGGTTCCCGGGAGAAACGAAAGAAGATGTGGACGATACCATTGACGTCATCCGCCGGGTGGGGTTTGACAACGCATTTACTTTCATTTATTCCCCCCGCACCGGGACCCCCGCCGCCGCCATGGAAAACCAGGTGGACGAAGAGACGGTAAAGGAAGGGTTTGACCGGGTGCTAAAAACCGTCCAGGAAACGGCCAAAACGCAGGTGGCCCGGCTGCAGGGGCTCACCCTTCCCGCCTTGGCGGAAGAAAGAAACGAGCAGGATCCGTCCCTGATTACCGGCCGTCTTTCCAACAATACCATCGTCCACTTCCCGGGCGACCCATCCCTCATCGGCACCATCGTAGATGTGATCCTTGAAGAATGCCACGGGTTTTACTATACCGGGCACATGGCCTAAAGGACAGCATTCCCCTTTTCAAGTCCGTCAGGATATGATAAAATCAAGGCAGATAGGGAATCCTATGATACGAAACGAAGGAGGTAATG
>CALWGP010000007.1 GCA_944380095.1 uncultured Lachnospiraceae bacterium
GGAAGTCCGCCGCGCTTTTCCCGCGGCGACAAATGGTACTATATCAAATGAATCGACATCCGTCAAGCACTTTTTTCATTTTTTTTGGATTGACTGCAAAATTCGAAAAAAGCCGCGGAATCCTTCCGAACATCCACGGCTTTTCCCACAAGTCAGACCGGCAAATCCCTTGCTTTATTCCTCTTCCTGTTTCATCTCTTTTGCGGCTTCCTGGTTTTCAATGGTCTCTTCCTGCAGCCTGGGTCTTTCAGCCGTCCCCTGCCCTAAGATAAAGTCGATAGCTTCCAGATATCCGTTCAGCCCGTGTCCGTAGATCTGCTTGTCGCAGGCAGGCGCCGTCACGGAAACATGACGGAATTCTTCCCTTTCCATAATATTGGAGATATGAATTTCCACCTTGGGCATGGTCACGCTGGCCAGGGCATCCCGGATGGCATAGCTGTAGTGCGTATAAGCGCCCGGATTGATGACGATTCCCTGCGTTCCGTCAAAGTAGGCCGCCTGGATCCTGTCGATAATCGCCCCTTCGTGGTTGCTCTGGAATACTTCGATCGCCGCACGGCAGGAAATTCCCTTCCTGGCGATCATATCCAGCAGGTCCTGATACGTCTGTACGCCGTAAATCCCTTTTTCCCGGATTCCAAGGAAATTCAGATTCGGGCCGTTGATTACCAGCAGCTTTTTTAAACGGACCGGCTTTTCTTCCGTCAGGACACGGGACTGCCCTTCCTGCTGCCGCTCAAGACGCCCGTATCCGCCTTTCCTGGGAAGGAAAGGACGCTCCGTGCCGTTTTCCGCACCCAGACGGGCATAACGCGGTCCGCCTTCGGTACGGCCGTTTTTCATCGCGCCAAACAGGGGCGTTTCGCGGCGCATCAAATAGCGGAGCCCTCTTTCGATTTCATATAAAATCTGACCGAAATTTTTGTCGTCCACGTCCACGATCAGGTCCGCTGCCGCCTCATAGGCTTCCCTGCGCTGCGAAAGGAGGGTCCTGATCCGTTCCAGGGGATCTTCACACTGAAGCAGGGGGCGGGATTTGTCTTCCTTTACCCTCTCGTAAAGCGTTTCCGGCTTTGCGCGCAGATAGATGACTTTTCCGATTTCTTTCATTAAAACACGGTTTTCTTCCCGGACCGGCGCGCCCCCTCCTGCGGAAATCACCTGGTTTTTGGCAGTCTCCTTGAGCTGGCGGAGTGCGTCCGTTTCCATACGGCGAAACGCCTCTTCCCCTTCCTGTTCAAAGATTTCGGAAATTGTCTTTCCCTGTTTCTTTTCAATCCACCTGTCCATATCCGTTACCGGCTGCTTTAGACGGTAGGATAACTTCACCGCAATACTGCTCTTTCCGCATCCCATAAAGCCGATCAATATCACATTGCCCATGGTCCTGTTTCCCTCTCTTTCGTACCTTCTGTCCTGCCTTATCATTCCTGTTTCCATCTTAAAACCCCTGTTTTACAATTCTTTCAAATCCCTGTTTTTTCCTGCAGCAATTGATAGATCTTTTCCGCCTGGTCCCGGCCCACACAAACGCTGTTCCAAAGTTCAAAGGCTTCCACCCCCTGCCAGACCAGCATCTTCAGTCCGTTATAGGCGTTTCCCCCGGCCTCCTCCACCAGCTGCATGAACCGGGTCCTGGCCGGCTGATAGATCAGGTCGTATCCTGTCTTTACCTTCTCGTAAAAGGCTTTTTCTTCGATCACCGCCCTGCCGCAGTCGGGATACAGTCCCACGCTGGTGGCCTGGATGGTCAGCCTGCGCCCTTTGGGAATCCGTTTCCAGTCTTCCAGCTTCATGGCGCAGATACAGTCCCTGCCCGTCTTTTTCCTGACTTCCCCGGCTACCGCCGCCGCCTTCTGTTCGCTTCGGTTGAGAAGATAAACCCGTTTTGCCCCTTTCATGGCGCACAGGAAAGCCACTGCCCTTCCCACGCCGCCGGCGCCCAGAAGGATCACTTCTTCCCCTTCCAGTCTGACCCCGTCTTCCTGCATGGCGCGATAAAGGCCGGTCATATCCGTATTGTATCCCAAAAAACCGCCGTCCGTGCGCACAAGGGTATTCACCGCGCCGATCTTTTCCGCCAAAGGATCAATCTTACTGCAAAAGGGAATCACTTCGCTTTTATAGGGGACCGTTACATTCAGTCCCAGTATATTGAGCGCCCAGGCGCCGCGCACCGCATCCCCTGCCAGTCCCTTTTCTACATAAAAAGGAACATAAGCCAGGTTCACTCCGCAAAAACGCGCCAGCGTATTATGAATATCCGGCGAAAGGGTATGTTCCACCGGATTGCCGATCAGCCCGCATACCCTCGTTTTCCCGTCAATATCCCCTGCAGCCATCTTTTTCCTCCCTCTTTTGTTTTCTCCTGTAAAAATATAACACAATTTTTTCCAGCTGTCTTTTCAAAACAATCTGGATTTCTTCCCTGGGATGGATGGGCCTGACCAGGATGCTGTAAATCCCCGCATTTTTCGCCCCCCATACGTCCGTAAAGAGCTGGTCGCCCACAAAAAATGTGGTGCTTTCGTCCGTCCCCATCCGCTTCATGGCCTCCCGGTATCCCTTCGGGGAAGGCTTGCCTGCCTTGAAAATATAATCCGCGTAACGCACCTCCCGGGCAAAACTCTTTACCCTGGGTTCCTTGTTGTTGGACAAAAGGACGGCGGAAAACCCGATCCCGTGCAGGCGTTCAAAAAGCGCTTTTGCCCGCGCGGTGGCCGGCGCCCCGTGCTCTACCAGCGTATTGTCCACATCGTAGATAATCCCCCGGTACCCTTTCTCATACAGCGCCTCGTAGTCGATCCCGTAGGCGGATTCCTCCAGCCGGTCCGGATAAAACACTTCCAGCATATCAAGTTACTCCCGTTCTTCCAGAATGCCTGCCGCCTCCAGCAGGGCCTTCGTGTAGGGCTGTTTCGGCGAAAAATATACCTCGTCCACGCTTCCGCTTTCGATGATCCGGCCGTCTTTCATAATCATCACCCGGTCGCTCATCTGGTAAACCACCCTCATATCGTGGGAAATAAATAAAATCGCCAGCCCCATTTCTTCTTTCAGCTTCAGCAAAAGCTCCATGATCTGTGCCTGGATGGTCACATCCAGGGCCGAGACCGCTTCGTCCGCCACCAGAAGCTTCGGGTCCGTCATCAGCGCTGTCCCGATGCAGACCCGCTGCCTTTGCCCGCCCGACAGCTGATTGGGATAACGGTCCGCTATTTTTTCGTCCAGCCCTACCTTTTCCAGCATGGCCAGCGCCTTTTCCCTCCGCTGCCGTTTGGTAAAACCGCCCCGGATACGCAAAGGCTCTTCCAGGATCCAGCCGATTTTGCGGGAGGGATTTAAGGAACCGTAAGGATCCTGAAAAACCATTTGGGGGTTTGCGCTGAAATGGACCACCTTTCCTGCATCAGGCTTTTGAAGCCCAAGCACCACCTTGGACAGGGTAGACTTCCCGCAGCCGGATTCCCCCACCAGCCCCAGTACTTCCCCTTCTTCCATGGAAAAACTGACGCCCTGCAAAACCTCTTTTTTCTCCCGCGCCCGAAAAAGGGAATGTCCCTCCTTTTCAAAGCCGATCCGGACGTCTTCCACCCGCAGAATTTCCTTTCCCATTCCGTTTCGTCCTTTCTGTCACGCCTTTTGAAAACGGCCGTCTTTTCCCACGGTTTTCTTTCTGCAGTCCGGGATGGCCGCAATCAGCTTCTTTGTGTACGCTTCCTTGGGATGGTCAAAGACGGCTTCCATGGGGCCGCTCTCCACCTGATACCCGTTGTGCATCACCACAACCCGGCCGCAGAGACGCCGCACCAGGCTTAAATCATGGGAAATAAAAAGGATGGACGTCCTTTTCTCCCGGTTGATCCGCTTTAACAGCTTCACAATCTGCGCCTGGATGGTCACATCCAGGGCGGTGGTAGGCTCGTCCGCAATCAAAAGCTTCGGTTCGCATACCATTGCGGCCGCAATCATCACCCGCTGGCGCATGCCGCCGGACAGCTGGTGAGGATAGGCTGCGTATACTTCTTCGGGATCCGGCAGTTCTGCGTCCGCCAGTGCGGCAATGGCCCTGGCTTTTCTCTCCTGCCTTGTCATCTGTGGACAATGGATCCGAAGCGCTTCCTCCACCTGATGTCCCACCCTGTATACCGGGTTTAGGGAAGTCATGGGCTCCTGGAAAACAATGGAAATCTCATTTCCCTGCAGGGCCCGCAGCCGGCTTCTTTCACAGTGCAAAAGATCCGTCCCCTCAAACAGGATCTTTCCCGTCTTTTTCATGTCGTGGCGCGACAAAAGCCCCGCCACCGCCAGGGCGGTCATGGATTTCCCGGAACCGGATTCCCCCACCAGGCCGACGATCTCCCCTTCGTCCATGTGCAGGTTAAAATGGTGCACCACTGTTTCCGGCACCAGATGATCGTGAAATTCGATGTTCAAATCGATAACGTCCAGCATAGTTCTTTCCTTTCAGCCCTGTCCCGACTGATTCTGCTCCCGGATTCCTTCTGCCAGCATGGAAAATCCCAGCACCAAAAGGATCAGGGTAATGCCCGGGAAAAGGGCGTATCCGGGCGCGGAAAACAGATACGTCTGCGCTTCCGACAGCATCCTCCCCAGACTGGCGTCCGGAGGCTGCACGCCGATTCCCAGATAACTCATCCCCGCTTCCGCCAGCACCGCATTGTTAAATCCGATCATCACGGCGGACAAAAGCACCGGGACGGTATTGGGCAGGATATGGACGAACATAATCCGCAGGCTGCCCGCCCCCATCAGCCTGGCGCTTTTGATATAGTCCATGTCCCTGCAGCGGATAAACTCGCTGCGCACAATCCTTGCAAAGCTGGGGATAAAGGCGATTCCCAAAGCAATAATCACATTGTAGGTCCCGCTGCCCAGAAGGCTGATAAACACCAGGGCCAGAAGGATGCTGGGAAAGGCGAAAAGCACGTCGTTGACCCGCATCAGGATCTCGTCCGCAATTCCGCCGAAGTACCCTGTAAAAGCGCCGATGAGCATTCCGAAAAAAGCGCCGATGAGCACGGTGCCCACAGCCACAAACAGCGTGGTCCCGCTGCCTTTGAGCACGCGGCTGAAGATATCCCGGCCGAAATTGTCGCATCCCATCAGATGGGAAAAAGAGACCCCGGCCAGCTTGTCGGCGCTGTCCATGGCCTCCGGATCATAGGGGGTCCAGAAAAAACCTACCGCGATCATGCAAAGCATAATGCCGACAAGCAGCCCCCCCAGTATAAGGTTTTTATTCGTTTTCCTTTTCATAAGCCGTCAGTCCAAAGTGATCCTGGGATCCACCAGTTTATAGATCAGATCCACCGCAAAGTTCACAAAAATCACAAGAAACGCGATACAGACGATAATCGCCTGCACCACGGGGTAATCCCGGTTGGAAATGGAAGTCAAAAGGATCCGGCCCAGCCCCGGGATGTTGAATACCTGTTCAATAATGATGCTTCCCGCCACCATATCCGCCAATGCCATTCCCAGGAAAGTGACCACGGGAATCAGGGCGTTTTTGAGTACATGGCGGTACAGGACGGACTTGGTCCTGTTTCCCCGGCTGTAGGCCGTGCGCACATAGTCCAGCTTCATTTCCGACAAAACGGAAGAACGCAGCAGCTTTACCGCCATAGCCGCCTTCGGAAGGGCGATGGCAAAAGCGGGAAAAACCATATAGCCAAGAAAGCGCCAGACATCCTGGGTATAGGAAATATATCCCCCCGGGGTAAACCAGTGCAAAATCAGCCCGAAAAGAAGGGTAATCAGTATCCCGGAAAAAAAAGGCGGAATCGCCATGATAACCTGGTTGAGGACCGTAATCGCCCGGTCCAAAAAACCGCCCGCGTGGCGGGCGCAGAAGATCCCCACGGGAATGGACATCGCAACCATCATAAGAAACGCCAGGAGGGTAAGGGCCAGCGTCACTGGGATTTTTTCCCCCACCATGGAAGATACCGGCATCTGATAGCTGTAGGAAGTGCCGAAATCTCCCTGTATGAACTCAACCGCCCATCTTGCGAAGCGTTTGGGAAGGGGGTCGTTTAACCCCATCTCTTCCCTGAGGGCCTCCACTTTTTCCGGCGTGGCCTGGGTGCCCAGCATGGAAGTAGCCGGGTCTCCCGGTATCACGGCAAAAGCCGCGAATACCAGGAAAGACACCACTAGGACCGTCGCCGCAAGCCCGGCCAGTTTCTTTGCTACATACCTCATCATCTCTTCAAACTCCCGATATCAGTCCTGCCCATCCACAAGGTAAAGCTTCGCGATATCCTGTACATAGAGCGGGTAAAATTCATATCCGCCGTATTTTTTGTTCAGCGCCACAAACGAAGGCAGGTCCTGGATATAGACGTTGGCCGCATCCTCCGCCAGGATCCGTTCACATTCTTTGTAATATTCCGTCTTTTGCGCATCGTCCACACTGGCTTTTGCATTGGCAAAGGCCTCGTCGTACGCCGGATTGCTGTAATTGATAAAGTTATTTCCCGCGGTGCTGACAAAACGCTCCAAAAGGGCTGCCGCCGTCAGGCTGGACGCGTCCACGCCCACCACCGTAGCTTCGTAATTCCGGTCCGTATACACGTCCGAAAGCCAGCTGTCCCATTCAATGAGCTGGATATCGGCCGTAACGCCGATCTGCTTAAGCTGCTCGGCCACCACCTGGGCGGTGTCGATATGCTGCTGGTAGTTGGAGGGGACCGTCAGGGTAAAGGAAAACCCATCCGGATATCCCGCTTCCGCCAGCAGCTGCTTTGCCCGTTCCAGATCCGTAGCGTACAGGTCGTTGAGCTCTTCCATATAATATTTCCCAAACGCAGGGAACATGCTGCTGCCGATCTGCGTCCCCTTGCCGTCGGACACCATATCCATAATGCCCTGCGGGTCAATGGCATAACACAGCGCCTGCCTTACCCGTACGTCGTCAAACGGGGCCGCCGCATTGTTTAAGTAAACGGCCTGCACCAGGTTCATGGTCCCTTCCAGCACGTTAAAGTCGTCCGAAACCTGCTGGGCCTGGGCCTGGGAAATACGGGCGAACATATCCACCGCGCCGCCGTTTAAGCTGGTCACAATCGCATCCGCATTGGCAATGATCTGCAAAGTCACATGCTCAATATTGGCGGGAGTCCCCCAGTAATCCGCAAATTTCTCCAGCACGATATTTTCCTGGGGGGAACGGGATACATACTTATACGGCCCGGTCCCGATGGGGTTTGTATCCGGGTTCTCGTTTGAGGCCGGGATAATGGCCGCGGTCAGATAGGGAAGGAAATCCGTGTCCGGCTCTTTTAATACCACGTCCACCGTCTTTTCATCCACAATATCCACCCTCTCAATTGCAGAATACGCCGCTACCAACGGCTCGCCCCCGCTGATATCGGCGCATTTTTCCAGGGAATATTTTACATCCTCCGCCGTCACCAGGCTGCCGTCATGGAACTTGACTCCTTCCCGGAGGGTAAAACGGTACACTTTCCCGTCCTCCAGGATCTCATGGCTGCTGGCTACAGCGTCGTACAGATTGCCTTCGCTGTCAGGATTGACAAGGCCTTCGAACAGATTGAACAATACCTCTTTCGTTCCCGCCGCCACAGCCTTGTGAGGGTCGAGACTGTCCTCGATGTCCTGAGGAATCCCAATCGTGATCTGAGAAGTATTTTCCTCCGCCGCCTTATCGCCCGAGCAGGCGCCCAGTGCAATAGCCAGTGCCGTGCACACCAAAGTCAAAAGAACCTTTCTCATCGCTTTTGTCTTCATGTGTCTCTCCTTTTCCATTCTCAATTTTATTCAGTTGTCGCCGGGCGCAGGATGCGCCCCCCTGTCAGAAGTTTTCCAAAACTTTCTGCCGTGCTTATTGTATACAAACTTGTCTCAAAAAGCAAGCAAAAACAGAGAAAATGCAAAAGGACAAAAAGCCGTGCCGCCTATTTCTTTTCGATCACTTTCTTAAGTTCGTCCATAAAGGTATTGATATCTTTAAATTCCCGGTAAACAGAGGCAAAACGCACGTAGGCCACCGCTTCCAGATCCTTTAGCTTGTCCATCACCAGTTCCCCGATCACAGCGCTTGGAATCTCCCGTTCTTCCCGGGCAAACAGCTCCGTTTCCACTTCGTCGATGAGGCGGTTGATCTCGTTGACGCTCACCGGCCGCTTATGGCAGGCGCGCATTACCCCGGCTTCGATTTTGGAACGGTCATAGGGTTCCCTGTTGTTATCTTTCTTGATCACTACCAGCGGAATCGTCTCGATCTTTTCATAAGTGGTAAAACGTTTCCCGCATTCATCGCAGACGCGCCGGCGGCGGATGGAATTGTTTTCGTCAGATGGTCTGGAATCGATGACCCTCGTGTTTTCATGGCCGCAGAATGGGCATTTCATAAGCTCGCTTCCTCCATTGGATTTTTCTGAAAGAAGTATAGCGAAAATGCGTCATTCTGTCAATTGTCCCACATCTTCTGACCTTCCCTTACGGCACATCCACCAGGATAATGTCCGGTCCGATCTGTTTGATGTCGGGATAGCAGATCACATATTCCGTATCAAAGCCCAGAAAGCGTTTGAAACCATTAAACCCGCTTACGCCGGGCACCATGATCTTACTGATGCAGCCGGTGCATTCATCGAACTCAAAATCGATCACATGGCCCATCTTCCTGCAGTCGCGCAGATTCACTACATCCTTGCATTTCAATTCCGAAAACAGCATACGCGCTCCTTTGGGCACTGCACGGCATCCCTGCCGCGGTTTTTTATTATCTTATGCCGTTTTTGCCTTTTCGTGAGCAAAACCGTATAAAAAAAGCCTTCTTGGTCCATGCTTGTAATACCTTTCAACAAGCGTAAACCAGGAGGCTTTTTGTATGGCATTGAATAAAGTGGAAATCTGCGGGGTCAATACGTCCCGTCTGCCGGTGCTGACCAATGAGGAAAAGGACGAATTGTTCGCAAAAATCCGTCAGGGGGATATCCATGCGCGGGAACTGTTCATCAACGGAAACCTCCGCCTTGTTTTAAGCGTAATCAAGCGGTTTTCCTCCAGCAGCGAAAATGTGGACGACCTGTTCCAGATCGGCTGCATCGGCCTGATCAAAGCCATTGACAATTTCAACACCGAACTTGGAGTACGTTTCTCCACCTATGCGGTCCCCATGATCATCGGGGAAATCCGGCGGTTTTTACGGGACAACAATTCCATCCGGGTCAGCCGTTCCCTGCGCGATACGGCCTATAAAGCCATCTATGCCCGGGAAACTTTGATGAAGAAAAACCAGAAGGAACCCACCATTGCAGAGGTTGCAACGGAAGTGGGGATTTCCCGGGAGGATATCGTCTATGCCCTGGACGCCATCCAAAATCCCATGAGTCTGTATGAACCGGTCTATACGGACGGGGGCGATACCCTCTATGTCATGGACCAGATCCGGGATAAAAAAAACAGGGAAGAGACCTGGATCGAGCATCTCTCCCTCTCCGACGCCATGAAAAAACTCAACAGCCGGGAGCACGAAATCATCGTCCTGCGGTTTTTCGAAGGCAAAACCCAGATGGAGGTAGCCGACGCCATCGGCATCTCCCAGGCGCAGGTTTCCCGCCTGGAAAAGAATGCCCTGCGCATCATGCGCGCCTATTTAAGCGCTTAACCGCCTTTTGTCTTACTCCCTTGCCATCTCTTTTTTCAGGCGTTTCATAATCTTTTTTTCCAGCCTGGAAATATAGGACTGGGAGATTCCCAGATGCCCCGCCACTTCCTTCTGGGTCATTTCCCTGCCGTCCGGCGCGTTTAGCCCGAAACGCAGATTGACGATGGTGCGTTCCCGCTCGGACAGTCTTTCCACGGCCCTGCGCAGGATCTTTTTTTCCGCTTCGTTTTCAATATCCTTATAAATCACGTCCTCATCCGTCCCCAGGATATCGGACAGCAGCAGTTCATTTCCGTCCCAGTCCACGTTTAAGGGTTCGTCGATAGAAACCTCCATCCTGGTTTTGCTGTTTCTGCGCAGGTACATAAGGATTTCGTTTTCAATGCAGCG
Source organism: uncultured Lachnospiraceae bacterium (assembly GCA_944380095.1). Classification (GTDB taxonomy): domain Bacteria; phylum Bacillota; class Clostridia; order Lachnospirales; family Lachnospiraceae; genus Gallintestinimicrobium. Next base: position 10,055 of record CALWGP010000007.1, read on the forward strand.
GGAGGCATACGTGGCCAGTTTGATGTTTTTCCCGGGATTGAACGTATTGATGGATTTGATCAGCCCGATGGTTCCGATGGAGATCAGATCTTCCACCCCCACCCCCGTATTGTCGAATTTTTTCGCGATATATACCACCAGCCGCAGGTTATGCTCAATGAGGATGGTCCTGGCCTCCTGGGCAAATTCCTCCGATTCCAGGTCCCGGATCACTTCATTTTCCTGGGCGCTTTCCAGCGGCGGCGGAAGGACCTCCGCTCCGCCGATGTAGTGGATATCCCCTTCCTTTGCCATAAAAAAAGCCGGATCCCTGCGGATGATTTTAAACTGCATCTTTCCCGGCATCGCTACTTTCAATATCATGATTTTCTCCTTTCTCTTCTTCCAGTATCGCGGGATGCAGAAGCATCTGCCACTGTCCCAAAGAGGACAGTCTCTCCTGGCTGACTGCAATCAGGACTTTCTTTCGCACCCTCTCCTGCCCTGCCCGGTACAGGCGCATTTCTTCCACCGCGGCCGCCTGCAGAAGGCCGCGCTTTTTCCCTACCGAATGATAGGGGATCACCCGGAATTTTTCCGGCTTTTCCAGGATACCCAGTTTTTCCAGAACTTCCCGGTCCGCAACGCACACCGGCCTGCCCGTACAGGGATCTGCCAGGCAGTTCCCGCTGTCTGCCAAAGCGGTGACTTCCACGGTCTTGCCTCCTTCTGTCAGTCTCACCTGCCAGATGGGATTTTCCCGTTTGCAGCACTCCCTCTTCCATAAGCTACACAGGGCCAGCACCGCTGCCAGCGAAAAAAAAAGGATCGAAACCACGGTATCCGGCCCTGCCTTTTCTTTTCCAAACGCCCGGCAGACGCCCAAAACCGCGGACAAAGTCCCGCCCAGCAGACAGGCTCCCGCCCCATAAAGCCCTGCGGCCCGCAAAAGGTCCCTGCCGCTTTTTTGGCAAAAAGCAAAAGCCAGCATCCCCAGGCTTTCCCCAAAAAACAGCAGGATTTTTCCTGCTCCCGCTGCCTGGGCCCCCGCCGGCAGGCGGGCAAAAATCCCTTCCGTCCCCAAAGCCGGACAGAGGAATACGGCCAGATATCCCCCGGCAGCGCACGCCGCAGCCAAAAGCAGCCGGCGGCGGGAAATCCGGTAATCCCCCAGACGGTCCGTCAGCACAAGAAGAAGGCAGTTCATTCCGAAATGCAGGAAAAAGAGCCGGTCTATGTATACCTCGTACCTCATCTCTCCCTCCGTTCTGTCCTTTATTATAGGGCGCTTCGCCGGCAAAATTTGTCAAAACACAGTGCTTTGGGGACGGAATTTTCTGCGGCTTTTCGACAAAAAAATCCGGCGTCTTCTCTGCTTTCAGAGTAGAACGCCGGATTTTTTCCCGTACTTTTATTTTAACAGATTGTCGTTTTCAAAATAGTCGATCCGCATGGCATGACGGACCCTTGCGAGGGTTTTTGCCGCTTTCTTTTCCGCTGCCGCGCTGCCTTCCCGCAGGATCTCATACACTTCGGGCAGCCTCTGTTCCCAGCTCTTTCTTCTTTCCCGGATGGGCTCCAGCTCCGCCTGGATCACACGGTTTAAGAACTTCTTTACTTTCACGTCTCCTAAGCCGCCGCGGCGGTAATGATCCTTAAGCTCCTCCAGTCCGCTGTACTCCGGCAGGAATTCCTCAAAGTACTCCGGGCGGCAGAAAGCATCCAGGTAGATAAAGACCGGGTTGCCTTCCACGGTGCCGGGATCTTCCACCCGCAGGTGGTTGGGATCCGTAAACATGGACATGACTTTTTTCCGGATTTCTTCCGGTTCGTCCGACAGATAAATGCAGTTGCCAAGGGATTTGCTCATCTTGGCCTTGCCGTCTATGCCGGGCAGTCTCTGGCAGGAAGCGTTCTGCGGAAGGATGATCTGCGGATCCGTCAGCGTCTCTCCGTAAACCGAATTGAATTTATGGACGATTTCCTTACACTGTTCCAGCATGGGCATCTGATCTTCCCCTACCGGGACCGCCGTAGCGCAAAACGCGGTGATATCCGCCGCCTGGCTGATGGGATAACAGAAAAAGCCCACCGGGATACTGGCTTCAAAATTTCGCATGGCGATTTCCGCTTTTACCGTGGGATTTCTCTGCACACGGGATACCGTCACCAGGTTCATGTAATAGAAGGTCAGCTCCGTCAGCTGGGGAACCATGGACTGGATAAAGAGAGTGGACTTTGCCGGATCCAGTCCGCAGGCCAGGTAGTCCAAGGCCACCTGCATGATGTTCTGGCGCACTTTCTCCGGATGCTCCGCGTTGTCCGTCAGCGCCTGGGCGTCCGCAATCATAATGTAAATTTCATCGTAGCGTCCGGAATTCTGCAGCCTCACCCGCTCTTTGAGCGAACCTACATAATGTCCCACATGAAGGCGGCCCGTAGGACGGTCGCCTGTCAGAATAATCTGTTTCATTGTTCCCTCCATATCGGAGCGCTCTTTGCCCCGTTGATCCGTATTCCCTTTCCTTAGGCAAAAACGAAATTTCCCGTCGGGCAAGGGAAAGCTGCCGCCGGCCGACTGTAGGGGCTGACGACAGCTTTAAAACGTCTTGTCAGTTCTGTAAAAATGCCCTCGCTTATTTCCTCTGCAGGAAATCCGGAATCTTTAACGTCTTCTCCTCCACCTTGCTGCGCAGGCTGGCAGGCGGCTTCTGGATGCCGGTAAGGTTGGACTTGGGCTCCCCGGTGTGCGCGCCGGGCTGGAGCGGGCTGGTAAAGGGCCTGCTGGTGGTAGCGCCGGATGCGTTTACCGTGGTCTTTAAGCCGGATACGCTGCCCTTGCCGGTCATGGCGGTTTTCTTTGCAAAGGAAGACGTAAACTTCGAAGACTGTGTCTCCTCGATGCCGGTAGCGATCACAGTCACCCTGCAGTAATCCGCCAGGTTGGAATCATACATGGCGCCGAAAATAATGTTCACATCGTCGCCGGTGATCTCCCTGACATAATCCACCGCATCCGAAGCGTCAAACATGGAAATATCCCCGGATACATTGACGATAATATCGCTGGCCCCCGCAATGGTGGTCTCAAGCAGCGGGCTCTCCACCGCTTCCTTGACTGCCTGTACGGCCTTGTCGTCCCCTTTGCCTTCCCCGATGCCGATATGGGCGATGCCCTTATCCCGCATAACGGTCTGTACGTCCGCAAAGTCCAGATTGATCACCGCAGGCACGTTGATCAGGTCCGTGATCCCCTGTACGGCCTGCTGGAGTACCTCGTCCGCCTTCATCAGAGCTTCCGGCATACTGGTACGCTTGTCTACGATCTCAAGAATCTTGTCATTGGGAATGACGATGAGGGTATCTACGTTCTGTTTCAGCTTCTCGATGCCCTCCAGGGCGTTGTTCATCCGGGTCTTGGCCTCGAAACGAAACGGCTTGGTCACTACGCCTACGGTAAGGATCCCCTTGTCCTTTGCCAGCTTGGCCACTACAGGGGCCGCGCCGGTACCGGTACCGCCTCCCATGCCGCAGGTAACGAATACCATATCCGCTCCTTCCAAAGCGTTCGCAATCTCTTCCGCGCTCTCCTGCGCCGCCTGCTCGCCGATCTCCGGCTTGGCGCCGGCCCCCAGGCCCTTGGTCAGCTTCTCGCCGATCTGGAGATTTTTCTCCGCTTTGCAAAACTGCAGCGCCTGTTTATCCGTATTGGCACCGATAAACTCCACGCCGTCAATTTTCTCGTCTATCATTCTATTTACAGCGTTATTACCCGCGCCGCCGACACCGAATACGATGATCTTGGCCGCGGACTCCGCATCGTTTACTTTGATCTCCAGCAAGGTTGTATCCTCCTTCATTCCCTCTGTCACTTCATACTAGATATCATATAATCATTTTCCCAAATGCGCAACCTCTTTTTTTCAATTTATCCCCCTTTTTCAGGGCTTACCGGTCTTCCTGAAAGGAGATATTTTCCCTTTCTTCCGTATAATTTTCCATGCGCAAAACCCCGCTTTTTCCTTCCAGCCGGGGCAGGATGTACTTAAGCTGCATGACCTTTTCCTCCACAGCGTCCGTTCCAAGCCTGACGCGCACGTTTTCAAAATACAGGGTAATCTCGCCGGATTCATTGAAATAGATCTTGTCCGTGCTGATTTCATATTTCGACAGCATCTGCGTAATGGAAAGGATTTTCTGGAAGACCGTATCGTCCTCCACCGGGAGGGGTTCGTAAAGCACCACATGGTCAAAGGCGATCCCCGTTACCTGGGGCACGCCCCGCGTCCTTGTTTCCGAAGATTCCACCACAATGCCGTCCCGGTCAAAATACAGATACCGCCCCATATATTCCACATATCCGGCCACCGTTTTTTCGTATACCATAATCCGGATCGTATCCGGGGAAAGGACTTTCACCGTCATGGTCTGGATAAAGGGAATATCGGTAATTTCCCGGTTTTGATAGCGCAAAGAAAGATACAGGGAATTATAGGAAAGCCTGTCCTTTAACACCATCCCGGTAATTTCCTCGTCCGTGTAATGCAGGTTCCCTTCCACGGTAATGTTTTTCACTTGGTAGCGGGCGGCGACAAAAAAGAAAGCGACGAGCAAAAGGGCAAAAAGGGCGGCGGCAGCGGCCAAGACGACGATACCCCTGCCCTTCCCCCTGCCTGCTTTTTTCTTTTTTTCGTTCTTTCCACCGGCCATCAGCCTGAAATTACGTTTCGCTGCCAATGTCTGCTCCTAAACTTTTCAAATCCCTGACAATATCTTCATATCCCCGGTCAATAAACCGGCGGTTGTACACCCGGGAATACCCTGCAGCGCATACCCCCGCCAGCACCAGCGCGGCCCCGCCGCGCAGCTCCCGGGCAGTGACGCTGCATCCGGTCAGCAGCCTGGGCCCCTGCGTCCGGGCACAGTTTCCCTCTACCTCAATCCCGGCTCCCATACGGTTTAATTCCTCCGCAACCGCAAGCCTTCCGTTAAAAATCCGCTCCGTCAGGCTGCTCTTTCCCTGCGCCCGGCAAAGGGCCACCAGCAGCGGGGACTGCAGATCCGTAGGGATTTCCGGATAGACACCGGTTTCCAGCGCCCCGGGACTTTTCAGCTCCCCGGATCTTTCCACCCAAATCCCCTCTTTGTCTGCGGCAATTTGGGCCCCCATCCGCTGCGCCAGCTTAAGCACCTCTGTCAGCTGCCGGGCCGGCGCGCCGGACAGCCTGGCCCTTCCCCCGGCGGCCAGTACGCCGATAAGATAGGTCCCCGCCACAATCCGGTCCGGTTCCACACGCCACCGGCTTTCGTGCAGGCAGGAAACCCCTTCCACCGTAATGTGTCCGCTCCCCCCGCCGAAAACCCTGGCCCCGGCCCCGTTTAAAAAGCTGCACAGCGCACGGATCTCAGGCTCTTTGGCACAGCGGTAAATTTCCGTGGTCCCTTCCGCCAGCACCGCCGCCAGCACTGCGTTTTCCGTGGCGCCCACGCTGGGAAATTTCAGGATGATCCTCGCCCCGGACAGCCGTCCTGCCCTGCCGGCCAGATGGTCCCCGTCCTGCGTAAAGACTGCGCCAAGCTGTCTTAATGCGTCCAGATGCATGTCAATGGGGCGGTCCCCGATGACGCACCCGCCGGGATGCTGGAAATAAACTTCCCTGCACCGGCCCAGCATCGCCCCCGCCAGGATGACGGAGGAACGCATCCGGGTCACGTATTCTTCGGGCAGATGACACCGGCTGATCCGGGAAGCGTCGATCACCAGTTTTCTGCCTTCCCTCACAACTTTCGCGCCCACGCTTCTTAAAAGCTCACACATGCAGGATACGTCCGATATTTCCGGACAATTTGAAAGCACCGTGACGCCGGGCACCAGCACGCTGGCCGCCATAACCGGCAGCGCCGCGTTTTTGGAACCCTGGATTGCGGCCTCTCCCAAAAGAGGGGTCCCTCCCCGTACCTGAATCCATCCCAACTGTCCACCATCCCCGTCAAAATAAGACTTATTCTATCTTATGTGGCGGGGACGGATTGTTGCCTTTTTCTTTGGAAGTGCCGGGAACGAAAGCCTTCCTAAACGTCCTTTAGCCGGATCCCCCTGGCCACGCTCATCACAAGCCCCATTTCAATGAGCAAAAACAGCACGGAAGTGCCCCCGTAACTGATAAAGGGCAGGGAAATCCCCGTATTGGGAATGGTGTTGGTAACCACGGCGATATTTAAAATCACCTGGATGGCAATATGGCCCATCACGCCCACCACCAAAAGGGCGCCGAACAGATCCGGCGCGTTGTTGGCGATTACCATAAAGCGCCAGATCAGCAGGATAAAAATCAGGATCACCGCAATGGCCCCAAACAGCCCAAGCTCTTCGCAGATCACGGCGAAAATCATATCGTTTTGCTCCTCCGGAAGATAGCCCAGCTTCTGCATGCTCTGCCCCAGTCCTTTTCCGAAAATGCCCCCGGACCCAATGGCATACAGCGCCTGCAGGGTCTGGAATCCCTTATCGGAAGGGTCCGATTCCGGGTCCAGCCAGGCTAAGATACGGGCGCTTCGAAATCCCATGCCTTCCGTATCCCCGGCATTTGCAATCAGAAATACAATCAGGGCCGCTCCCGCAGCGCCGATGATCCCGATAATGACAAACCGCTTGTAGTCCGGGCTCGCCACAAAGAGCATCAGCCCCGCGATTCCGAAAATGATAATGGCGGAGCTTAGGTTATCCGTCACCTTCCACACCAGGCCCGAAACCAGGCCGGCCAGGGCAAGGATCATGCAAAATCCCTTCATGCTCCTGACCTTCCTGCCGATCTTGCAGATCAGGCTGGCCAGAAAAAGGATCATGGCCAGCTTTGCGATCTCCGCCGGCTGTACGGAAACCCCCAGGTCCAGCCATCTTCTGGCGCCGTTTGCCTCATATCCCAAAGGGGTCATCACCAGCAGGATTAAGAGGATGGACACCACATAGCCCAGCACCGCAAAGTGCTCCCAGAAATGGTAGGGGATTCTGGAAACCACCAGCATGACCACGATCCCCAGCCCCGCTGCGGTGGCCTGATGCACCAGATAATACATTTCATTGTCCATCTGCTGGGACGCCCCGTAAGCGCTGGCCGAATAAATCATCACCAGCCCGAATCCCACCAAAAACAGGATGATGAACAGAAGGCTGTAATCAAAATAGTATTCGTTTTTATTCCTGCCTCTTCGTCCCGCCACCAAATCACTCCTCTAATCCATTGACATAGTCCTTAAACATCTTTCCCCTCACCTCGTAGTTGGGGAACATCCCCCAGCTGGCGCAGGCAGGGGACAAAAGGACCGCGTCCCCCGGCGACGCATGTTCGGTGCAGATTTGCAGCGCCTCCTGGAAGCTGTCCGCCAAAACCACGTTTTCCATGCCGTGGCGGCGGGCGCATTCCGCAATCTTCTCCCGGGTCTGCCCGATCAAAACCAGCAGTTTTACCTTCCCGTCAAAGGCTTCGATCCACTCGTCGTACTCATTTCCCTTGTCATAACCGCCCCCGATCAGGACCGTAGGCCAGCGCATGGCACGGATTCCCCGGATAGCGGCGTCCGGATTGGTCCCCTTGGAATCGTTGTAATAGACCACGCCTCTTTTCTTTGCCACAAACTCGATCCTGTGCTCCACGGCCTTAAATGCCCTGACCGCATCCGTGATCTCGTCCATGGGCACGCCGAAGGATTCCGCAATGGCCATGGCCGCCATCACATTTTCATAATTATGTACGCCCAGAAGCTGCATATCATGCACATTCAGCAGTTTTTCCTCTTTTTGGCCAAAGCTTTTGCAGATCCAGTCCCCGTCCAGGAAAAACCCTTCTTCCAGGCGGGATTTAGAAGAAAACCAGACGACTTTTGCCGGGCAGGCCGCAGCAAACTCCCTCAGTCTGGGATCCTCATAGTTGAGGACGCAGAAATCTTTTTCCGTCTGGTTTTTGGAAATGGATTCCTTGACCGCGGCATAATTTTCCATGGTATGGTGCCGGTTCAGATGGTCCGGCGTGATATTTAAAACAGCGGATACACAGGGATGAAAGCCGTGCACCGTCTCCAGCTGGAAGCTGCTGATTTCCGCTACGGTCACGCTGTCTTTGGATGTTTCCATCGCTTTTTGCGTGTAAGCCGTCCCGATGTTTCCCACCACGAAAACCTTGGGAAAATGCCGCTTCATAATCTCCCCCACCAATGCCGTGGTGGTGGTTTTCCCGTTGGTCCCCGTAATGGCGGCCACGCGGCCCTTTTCGCAGTTCCATGCCAGTTCCACCTCTCCCCATACCGGGATGCCGGCGTCATACAGTATGCTTAAAGCCGGGGAATCCACCGGGATGCCGGGGCTGACCACCGCCAGATCCAGGCTCCGGATTTCTTCCTTGGGAAGGGCCTTTAAAAAAACCGGCACATCCGTTAAAAATTCCGCCGTTTTGCGCAGTCCTTCCACATCCAGATCCGGATTTTCGTCGAACAAAACCGGCTGCGCCCCCGCTTTCCACAAAAGCTGCGCCGCTCCCAGGCCGCTCTTTTTGCAGCCCGCCACCAGTACCTTTTTTCCTTTTAATTCCATACTTTCCTCCATATCAAAACCCGTATGTTTATCGTTTAAATCCCGGCTAAGGCCATCAGGCACAAAAGGGCCGTCACAATGGAAAATACGGCCACAACCCGTGTCTCCGACCACCCGCACAGTTCAAAGTGGTGATGCAGCGGCGCCATCTTAAAAATCCGGCGTCCGCCGCTGATTTTATACCAGGATACCTGCAGGATCACGGACAGCACTTCTGCCAGATACACAAAGCCCACAATGGGGATAAACAGCGGAAGCTGCATCAGATATGCCGCCCCTGCCACAAAGCCTCCCAGCGCCAGGGAACCGGTATCCCCCATGAAAACGCTGGCGGGATGCACGTTAAACAAAAGGAACCCCATAAGGCCCCCTGCCACCGCGCAGGTCACAGGTTCGATCCCGCTCTTTGTCCCGATGGCAACCGCCGAAAAGAACACGGCCACCAGCGCCGTCACGCTGCCTGCCAGTCCGTCCAGCCCGTCCGTAAAGTTGGTCCCGTTCACCGTCCCGATCACCACAAAAAACAGGATCGGGAGGTTCCAGACGCCGAAATCCAGCGTCCTTCCTGGCAGAAACGGAATTTTCATGGCCATGTCCGTTTCCGGGCTGCGGACCAGATACAGGGCAAATACCCCTGTCACCAGCAGCTGTCCCAGCAGTTTCTGCGCCGGCAAAAGTCCCATGGAACGCTTCAGTACCACTTTGATGTAGTCGTCGCAAAATCCCACCAGCCCAAACCCCAGCGTCAGAAACAAAACCGGAAGGATCTTTGGATATTCCTCCATAAAAAGCAGACAGGCCGCCGTCACCCCGGCCAAAAACAACAGGCCGCCCATGGTGGGAGTCCCGGTCTTTTTCAGATGGGACTTGGGTCCCTCGTCCCGGATTGTCTGCCCGATTTTCAGTCTCCGTAAAAAAGGAATGACAACCGGTCCCAAAAGCGCGCTTACGCCAAAGGAAATCAGAACCGGCCATAGGATCGATGTCAGCATTTTCCCGTCTCGTTCCTTTCCGAACACAGTCAAGTTTTATTATACTCTTTTTCCTCCAAATACGGAAGAATGTTTTCAAAAAGCTGTCGTATTACCGGCGCCGCCACCTGGCCGCCGTAATAGACCCCCTTGGGGTTGCGGATAATGCACAGGGCCAGCACTTTCGGATCTTCGGCGAGCGCAAATCCCAGGAAGGACGAAATATACTTTCCCGTGCCCCTGGGGAGGGTTTCGCTGGTGGCGGTTTTGCCCCCTACCCGGTAGCCTTCCACCCTGCCGTTTTGTCCGCCCCCGTTTTCCACCACCTGGAACAGGATTTCCCGCATCCTTGCGCTGGTGTCCTCGGAAACAATCCCTTTTTCCACGGGCCAGGCAAAGGTATGGGTCACTTTCCCTTCCTGGTCCAGGGTTTTTAGGCCGAAATGGGGCGTGACCCGCTTCCCTCCGTTGATCAGGGAAGAAACCGTGGTTGCCAGCTGGATGGGCGTAATCTGGAAAGACTGGCCAAAGGAAACCGTAGCCAGTTCCACCGGTCCCATATCCTCCTTTTTGTGCATAATGGTCCCGGCTTCCCCGGGCAGATCCACCCCCGTCTTTTTTTTGAGCCCGAACTGCTCAAAATAGTGATAGTAGCGGTCCACGCCCAGCCGAAGTCCCACCGTGACAAAGACCGGGTTACAAGAATTCATGGTCCCCTGGACAAAGGTTTCCGTCCCGTGTCCCTGTACTTTTGCACACCGGATTTTCCTGCCCTCCACCACGATATAACCGGGACACTGAAACGTATCCCCTTCCGTTACCACCCCTTCTTCCAGGGCCGCGGACGCCGTGATAATTTTAAAGGCGGACCCCGGTTCATAAGTATCGCTGATGCAGGCGTTTCGCCACATCCGGTTTAACAGTTCCTGCTGCTGTTCCTGCGTGACCGCCCCCGTTTCCTCCGGCAGGGTGAAGGGGTCGTTTAAATCGTATTCCGGTACGTCGGCCAGCGCCAGGATCTCCCCGTTGTCCGGCCGCATGACCAGGATGGACACGCTGTCCGCCTCTTTTGCCTTTTTTACCTGTTCGGCCAGCTGCGTGGCATATTGCTGGATATTTCTGTCCAGGCTGATACACAGATCGTCCCCGCTGACCGGTTCCACCCGCTTTTCCCCTTCGCCTTCCACCCTGACGCCCCTGGCGTCCGTGGTTTCCAGGATCAGGCCGGGCTCCCCTTCCAGCCAGGATTCATAATAGGATTCCAGCGCCAGAATCCCCTGGTTATCGGCTCCCGTAAATCCCAGCACCTTGGAAGCCAGGTCCGACCATGGATAATAGCGCTTATAATCCTCGTCCACCTTGACCCCGTCCAATCCGTAAGCCCGGATGGCGTCCCCCGTTTCTTTCTCCACGTTGCTTTTGATTTTTTCAATGGAGGATACTTTTTCCACCCTTTTTCGGACGTCTTCTTCCTCCATCCCAAGCTCTTTGGACAACACGGCGATCACTTCTTCCGGCTCCTGTATCTGGCTGTGGATAACGGAAATGGTACAGACCGTCCGGTTGTCCGCCAGCACTTCCCCGTTGCGGTCCAGAATCCTCCCCCTGCGGGCCTTGATCTTCCTCTCCCGCTGGTGCAAGTCCTCCGCCATTTCCGTATAATGCTGGGAACGAAAGACCATCAGGTAAACCACCCTGGCCGTCAGGCCGCAAAACAGGACCAGGCAGAGGAAGAAAAAGGTTACGATCTTCCTGCGGTGAAAGGTTTTGCTCTTTTCCATAAAAAACCTCATAGGCCGGTTATTGTTACAATTTATTAACCGGCCTATGAGGTTATGCTATTCTTCCCCGGCCCCTGCTTCCTGATTGTCCAAAGCGTCGGTATCCGTCCCTTCTGCCGGTGCAGCGGTCCCTCCAAGGATGGGGGAAACCGGCGTTTCATAGCCCTCGTCTTCCGGCGTAATGGGCTGGCCGGTGTCAGGATCGATCACCCGGCCTTCTTCATTGACATAGGGATTTTCTTCCTCTCCCGTGCTTTCTGCAGCGTCTTCCCCGGTCTGTTCCCCGGATTCGTCTTCCCCGGCCTGTGGCGTTTCCCCGCCCGGTGCCTCCGTTGTCTCCTGGCCTTCCTGGGGCTGCGCTGCATCGTTGCCGGATACCGAGTCCGCATCGTTCCCGCTTACGCTGCCTTCCAGCTGCTGGCGGATTTCAATCTGCAGCTCATTGAGGATTTCCTGATCGTCTTCCGTCAGGGGTTCTGTCATAAATATGTTCAGATAAGGCAGTACCTCGCAGAAAATATTGCGCGCAATCAGCGCCGCTTTCCCCGTTTCCAGGTCCTGGTTCTGGGAGTTTGGCCTGTTTAGCACCACGTAAACCGCGATCTGCGGGTCGTCCGCAGGCGCATAGCCCAGAAAGGATACCACATACTCATCCTTCTCACGGGTGCCCTGTTCGGATACCGTCTCCGCCGTACCGGTCTTGCCGCCGATGCGGTACCCCGGCGTCCTGGCCCTCCAGCCCGTCCCGTTTTCCCCGTAAATAACCTGTTCGCAGTACTCCCGGACTTTCGTAGATGTTTCCGCGGAAATCACCTGCTTTAATACCCTGGGCTCGATGTTTTCCACCACGGAACCGTCGGAAGCGGTAATTTTGCTTACCATATGGGGTTCATAGTAATATCCCCCGTTGATCAGGGAACAAAATCCCGTGATCATCTGGATCATGGTCACGTTAAAGCCCTGTCCGAAACTGGAAGTGGCAAGTTCCGTAGGCCCCATGGTATTTTCGTTAAAGACCAGGGAGGCGGTCCTTGCTTCCCCCGCCAGGTCAATGTTGGTTTTGAGTCCGAAATTGAACTCTTCCATATATTTTAGGAATTCATCTTTGCCGATCACCTGCGCCATCCGGATCAGGGCGACGTTGCAGGACCGTTCGATGGATTCGCCGATGGACAGCCATCCTTCCGCCCCGCTTAAATAGTTATGGCAGCGGATATTGTAGCCGCCCACCTGGATTACCCCTGTACATTCAAACGTTTCGTTGCCTTTCAGCTGCCCGTCCTCCAGCCCCATGGCCGCAACAAAGGGTTTCATGGTGGAACCAGGCTCATAGGTACTGCTGATGCAGTAATTTTTCCAAAGGGCGTTTAAGTTCTGCAAAAGCAGGTCGTTGTCCTCTTCCATGGAAGCCGCGATTTCAGCCGTAATTACCGTGTCCGTGCTGTTTCCGCTGACGTCGATCATCTTGGTTCCGATCAGGGGTTCGGGATTCCTTGTATCGTTGAGGTCGTAAAACGGGTAACTTGCCATGGCCAGCACATTGCCGGTATTCACTTCCATTACAATGCAGGCGGCGTCCCAGGCGCCGTTTCCCTCCCGGGCCACGTTCTGATTTTCCTCGTTGTACTGTTTTAGGTATTTTTCCACAATCCCCTGGATGGTAGCGTCAATGGTGGAATAAATGCTGTAGCCGTCCACGGCGGCCCGGGTCGTGCGCTGCAGGTTTTCGTCCGTATCCAGGTATCCGTACTGTCTGCCGTTGACGCCGCTTAAGATATCGTTATAGTACTCTTCCAGCCCGTACAGGCCCACCCCGTCCGACCGGGTAAAGCCGATCACATCGCAGGCCAGCGTATCGTTGGGATATACCCTTTTATAGCTCTCTTCAAACCAGATCCCCTGGATATTGGCGGATTCCTCCGTCCTTTCCGGATCTTCCATCATCTCCTGATAGGCGCTGATCTCGTCCCAGGTCATCTGCTTTTTGAGCACATAATATTGGGAAGAGGGGTTTTCTTTCGCATAATCCCTAACTTCGGCCGTATCTACGCCGAAATAGTCGGAAAGGGCCTGGATGGTAGGTTCCACATACTCTTCTTTTGCATTCATCTGCTTACAGTCTAAGACCAGGTCGTACACCTTTTCGCTGACCGCCAGCTTCGTCCCCTTGCTGTCCAGGATTTCCCCCCGCTTATAGGGGATGGTCTTGCTGGAATACTGCTGCTGGGAAAGCACCTGTTTTTCGTAGCTTTCCCCCTTATCCCGGTTAATCAGGATCAACCGGGCGCTTAATCCGGCAAAAGCCAGCAGCACCATTAAAAACAGCACCACCAGCTTCCTCTGCATCTTCGTTGTAAATTTATTCCGGCCCATGTCGCGACCCGGTGCGCTTTTCCCCGGCCGGTTCTGTCTTCCGTTATCGTATCTTCTATCCAAATCCTGACACCTGCCTACTGTTCGATATCCGCGTACTGTCTCACATAGTCGCTGCCTTCGCTGGGGATCTCAACGATCTGTCCTTCCCCTGCGTAGGTCATTCCCAGCTCCGTAATGGCGATCCTGCGGATTTCCTCCAGGTCAATGGATGTCTCGATACGGCTTAAAGCCTCGTCGTTTTCCGTCTTTAAGGCGTTTAATTCGCTTTCCTTTGCCGCCACTGCCTTGACGCTGGTGGTGATGGAAGATTCCATCTGGATGTAATGAATCAGGACAAACCCCGTCACTGCCATGGCCATGGTCAAAAACAGCACATAGGCAAAATTCATATGGCGGGCGCGTTCCCTGTTTTTGCGGGTCGTATGGCTCAGCTGCTTTTTGGGCGCATCCAGCTGTCTTCTGATGTCTTCTCTCCTGACGGCAGTTCCCTGTACATATCTGCTTCCGGAAACGGATGCAGGATACTGTCTTCTGCCTGTAGTTCTTCCTGTTGCCATAACGGTTCCCCCTTTAATCTAGGTTTCAGTCTGCCTTGCCGGCTTTTTCAAAAATGCGCAGCTTCGCGCTTTTGGAACGGGGATTTTCCTCCTGTTCCTTTTGGGAAGGAAGGATGGGCTTTCTGGTAATCACTGTCCCCCTGCTCTTTTTCCCGCAGACGCAGACCGGAAATTCCGGCGGACAGGTGCACGGATTTTCATTCCTGCGGAAAGCTGCTTTTACGATCCTGTCCTCCAGCGAATGGAAGGTGATGATACACAGCCTTCCCTGCGGATTCAGCAGGCCGATAAGCTCGTCCAAAGAATTTTCCAGCACCTCCAGCTCCCTGTTGCAGGCGATCCGGACCGCCTGAAACGTGCGCTTGGCGGGATGTCCTCCCTTTTCCCGCATCTTCGCCGGTATCGCCCCTTTGATGATCTCTGCGAGTTCACCCGTAGTCTCCACCGGCTTTTTCTGCCTGTACGCAGCAATATGTTTTGCGATGTTTTTTGCGAATTTATCTTCTCCGTAATCCCGGATGATCCGGTACAGCTCCATCTCGGAATATTCGTTGACAATGGTCCTGGCCGTCAGCGTCTGCCTCTGGTCCATCCTCATATCCAGCGGGGCGTCGTTCTGATAGGAAAATCCCCGTTCCCCGTTATCCAGCTGATAGGAGGAAACGCCCAGATCCAGCAGGATCCCGTCTGCCCCCGGCACGCCCAGGTCCGCCAGCACAGCGGGCATATTGCAGTAGTTGCTGCGCACCAGCGTCACCCTGCCCTGCCAGGGGGTAAGCCGCTCTTTTGCCGCGGCGATGGCGTCCGCGTCCTGGTCAATCCCGATCAGGCGGCCGCCGGAAAGCTGGCAGGCGATCCGGCTGGAATGGCCTGCACCCCCCAGGGTGCCGTCCACATAAATCCCGTCCGGCCTGATCCGCAATCCTTCAATTGTCTCTTCCAGCAAAACGGAGGTATGCGAAAATTCCATAAGTTCCTCTTAAAAAGTTCCCTTTATATGCCCAACCCTAAGTCGGCCATTCTCTCGGCGATGTTCTCCACCGATTCTTCCTCCTGCAAAAGCCCGTCCCAGCGCTCCTGGCTCCAGATTTCGATGTGTCCCGCCGCGCCCACAAAGACCACGTCCTTTGTAAGCCCTGCAAATTCCCGCAGCTTGGCGGGAATCAGGATCCGGCCCTGCTTGTCCACTTCCACTTCCGCGGCCCCGGCCAGGAAGTGACGGACAAACATACGGTTATCCTTTCGGGTCAGGGGCAGCTCTTTGAGCTTTTCTTCAAAAGCGTCCCATTCGGCATTCGGATACACAAATAAGCAGCCATCCAATCCTTTTGTCACCACAAACTGGTCGCCCAGCGCTTCGCGGTATCGGGAGGGAATGATCAGCCTGCCTTTCGTATCCAAAGTATGATTGTATTCGCCCATGAACATACACAATCACCTGCCGTTCAAAAGTATCCCGCTTTCACCCGGGACCGGAAAGGGAAAAGTCCTCCACTTCAAACCACTTTACTCCACTTTCCGCCACTTTTAATAACATATTAGTATAAATCAGCCCGGTTGACAAGGGTTTTTCACAAAAAAACCGGGCGGCTTTGAAAACCGAAAATCCTTTTCGGTTCCAAAGCCGCCCGGCGGTTTCCGACTGCCTGCTGCGGTATCTTACTGCTTTTCTTATGCTATTTTTTGAAAAAAGATTCAGACGTTAAAGCGGAATAGGATCACGTCCCCGTCCTGGACCACATAATCCTTGCCTTCCATCCGTACCAGGCCTTTTTCCCTCGCCGCCGCCAGGGAACCCTGGTCCAGAAGGTCTTTGTAGTTGACCACTTCCGCCTTGATAAAGCCTCTCTCAAAGTCCGAGTGAATCTTTCCTGCGGCCTGCGGGGCTTTCGTGCCCTGGCGGATGGTCCACGCCCGGGTTTCGTCCTCGCCGGAAGTTAAGAAACTCATCAGTCCCAAAAGATGGTAGCTGGCCCGGATGAGCTTTTCCAGACCGGATTCTTTCAGGCCAAGATCCTCCAGAAACATCTGGCGTTCATCGTCCTCCAGTTCGGAAATCTCCTCTTCGATCTGGGCGCAGATGACGAACACTTCGCTGCCGGATTCTTTTGCATACTCCCGTACTGCCGCCACGCCGGCGTTTCCTGCCCCGTCGTCTGCCAGATCCCCTTCCCCTACGTTGGCTGCGTAGATGACCGGTTTTGCGGTAAGCAGGTTCAGCGCCAAAAACCAGGCTTCTTCATCCTCGTCCAGGGTCTCAAATCCGATGGCCAGTTTGCCGTCCTCCAGCCGTTCCTTTACCCGGTTGAGCATTTCCAGTTCCTTGCCCTGGGCTTTGTCCATCCGCGCCCCCTTCGCCACTTTGGCAATCCTGCGCTCCAGAATCTCCAAATCCGAAAAGATCAGCTCCAGATTGATGGTCTCGATATCACGCAAAGGGTTGACGCTGCCGTCCACATGGATCACGTTGGAATCTTCAAAGCAGCGCACCACATGGACAATGGCGTCCACCTCCCGGATGTTGCTCAAAAACTGGTTGCCCAGGCCTTCTCCTTTGGAAGCCCCTTTCACCAGGCCCGCGATATCCACAAACTCAATTACCGCAGGGGTCACCTTCTTGGAATGATACAGATCCCCCAGCAGTTTCAGCCGCTCGTCCGGCACCGCCACCACTCCCACATTGGGGTCGATGGTGCAGAAAGGATAGTTGGCGGACTCCGCCCCCGCCTTTGTCAGCGAATTAAACAGCGTGCTCTTGCCTACGTTTGGCAAACCGACGATTCCTAATTTCATATCTATCTTACCCTATCCAGAAAGCCTTGATTTTACGGGCTCTCTGCCTTTCTCTTTATTTTCCCTACGCCCTTTTTACGCCTTTTTTGCGCCCCTTGAGCTCCTCATAGAACAATCGGTAATTTTCATACCGGTCCGCACTGATCTTCCCTTCTTCCAGCGCCTTTCGCACCGCGCAGTCCGGTTCCGTCAGATGGGAACAGCCCGCGAAACGGCAGCCGTCCGCCCGGGAGGCAATTTCCGGGAAGAAATCTCCCAGCCCCTCCTTTTGAATGCCGTACAGTTCAATGGAAGAAAATCCCGGCGTATCCAGAATATAGGTGTCCTCTTCCACAAAAAGCAGCTGGGTGTGGCGGGTGGTATGCCGCCCTCTTTCTATTTTTTCGCTCACTTCCCCGGTCTGGAGAAGCTGTTCGGACTGAAGGCGGTTGATCAGGGAAGATTTTCCCACGCCGCTGGGGCCCGCCACCGTGGTGGTTTTCCCGTAAAGCGCGGCCCTGACTTCTTCCATGCCTTTTTCCTGTGCAGCGCTGACAAACAGCAGCCGATAGCCTGCAGGCGCATACCGGTCCACGATCTCTTCCCTCTGTCCCTCCCGGGCCAGATCCAGCTTGTTAAACAGGATCACCGGGGGGATGCCTTTCTGCTCCATACTGACCAGGAAACGGTCCAAAAGATTGAAATTGGGCTTGGGCGAATCAAAGGCGAAAATCACCATGGCCTGGTCCACATTGGCAACCGCCGGGCGGATCAGCTCGTTTTTCCGGGGCAGGATCCGTTCCAGATTGCCCTTTTTTTCCATTTCGTCCAGCACTGCGATTTCCACCAGGTCCCCCGGGAGGGGGCGGACGCCGTCCTTTCGGAAAATTCCCTTTGCCCGGCATTCATAGACCGTTCCTTTGGCATGGACATAATAGAACCCGCCCACGCCCCGAATGATTTTTCCTTCCATGGCCTTATCCTTCCGGTGTGAAGAATACGGTAATCTGCACCACTTTCTGGGTCTTTCCCCCGGGTACGGTCACCGTTTCCCCGTTTTCGCCCACTTCCGTGCGGGCCGGTTCCTCCACTTCAAACCGGTAGGTGATCAGTCCCGCCGGATCCTCGCTGGGGATCCCGTGAATGTTCACGGAAGTATAGGGGAAGGTACGGACCGTAGTATTAAGATATTCCGTCCCGGACTGGCCGGTAATGGTAATCTGGCATTCGGAACCTTCCTGATAGCCGCAGCCGGGCTCCGCCACTGCGGGGCTCTGGATCGCATCCTGATACATATAGGTAGTGGAAGCAGGGCCGGTGCTGATGCCGATGTCGATGGTCGTCCCCGGCTCCACCAGCGCTCCCGCCGTATAGCTTGCATAACATACTTTTCCGGTCATGGCCGGGTCGTCGTCGCTCATATCCCGCTGTTCGCCCACCATCAGTCCGCTTTCCACCAGCGTACTGACGGCCAGGTCCGGATCCATGCCCAGGATATCCGGCATGACCACTTTATTGTTCAAATCAGGGCCCTGGCTGATCACAACGGACACGGCGGAACCTGCCGGGGCGCTGCTGCCCCCTTCCGGCGACTGGGAAATGACCCGTCCCTTTTCCACCGTATCGGAGTAGCCGTCGCTTTTTTCCACCGTAAAGCCGTTGGTGGTCAAAGTCGCCGTAGCTTCCGCTTCCAGGAAGCCTTCCACCGTGGGTACGGGAATCCCGTTTTCCTCTCCGGAAGATGCCTCCCCGCTCACCGTCAGCACCACTTTGCTGCCGCCGGAAACGATGGCCCCTTCCTTTACATCGGCGGAAATCACATGGCCTGCTTCCACGGAATCCGACTCGGAATAGGTCACTTCCGGCTTAAGCCCCAGTTTTGTAAGGGCGGATACCGCTTCCTCTTCCGTCATGTTTTCCACACCGATCATGGTAACCTGTTCGGACTCCTGGCCGAAGTTGAAAAATCCAACGGTCCGTCCCACCAAAAAAATCACGGCGCAGCCGATAAGGACGGCGCCGATTACCGCAAGCAGGGTAGTAATCCGCTCCATCCGGGAATCTTCGTCTTCATCGTCGTATTCTTCTTCCGGTTCTTCCTCGTAAACTGCCGGCTTCTTCTTTTTCGGGGGCGTATTTTTCTTCAGGCGGATCCCTGCGTCCTGGCTTTCCTTCTTTTTGGCCTGCTTTTTGATTTCGCCCCGCTCTTTGTCCGAAACCGTCCGGGTCGCCATGCTCTCATCCGGATTTTCAATCCGTACAAAGTCTTCGTCCGGGGACATCAGCGCTTTCTTTAAGTCCTCGATCAGTGCCTCCATGGTATGATAACGCCGGTCCGGACTCTTCTGGGTACATTTGAGCACAATCTGCTCTACGCTCACCGGGATTTCCGGGACAAATTCCCGGGGGGAAGGCATGGGTTCCTGGATATGTTTAATGGCAATGGCCACCGTGGTTTCCCCGTTAAAGGGCACCCGTCCCGTGAGCATCTCAAACAGGGTAATACCCATGGAATAGATGTCGCTTTTTTCGTCGCTGTATCCGCCTCTTGCCTGCTCGGGTGAAGTATAGTGGACGGAGCCCATCACATTGGAAGTGATCGTATTGCTGGTGGCCGCTTTGGCAATGCCAAAATCCGTCACCTTTACCTTCCCGTCCTTGGAAATAATAATATTCTGGGGTTTGATATCCCTGTGGATGATGTGGTTATTATGGGCGGCCTCAATTCCCATGCACGCCTGGATGGCGATACTCACCGCCTCCCGGACGGAAAGCCTCGCCTTCCTCTCGATGTATTTTTTGAGGGTGATCCCCTCCACCAGCTCCATAACGATATAGTAAACGCCGTTGTCCTCGCCCACGTCGTAGACGTTGACGATGTTGGGATGCATCAGGCTGGCTGCAGCCTGGGCCTCCACGCGGAATTTGGAAACGAAATTGGTATTTTCGGAAAATTCCTGCTTCAGGACTTTCACCGCTACATGACGGTTCAGCTTATGGTCTTTTGCTTTATATACATCTGACATTCCGCCGGTTCCAATCCGTTCCAGGATCTCATACCGGTCTCCTATCATCATCCCTATTCTGATCATCGGCTCACCTCATCTGAAAACGGTTCTATGATAATGACCGCAATATTATCTCTGCCTCCGTGGTTGTTGGCGGCTTCCACCAGGGCCTGGGCGCAGGTCTCCGTATCCTCCCCGCTCTCTAAGATCCGCCGGATCTCTTCGTCCTCCAGCATACTGGTCAGGCCGTCCGAACACAGAAGCACCTTATCGCCCTCCTGCAGGGGCACAAAAAAGCAGTCCACCTTCAGGTCATCCTCCGCTCCCACGGCCCTGGTGATGATGTTCCTGTCCGGATGCCGCCTGGCCTGTTCCCGGCTTAAGCCTCCGAAACGGACCATCTCTTCCACCAGCGAATGATCCTGGGTGATCTGTCTGATTTCCTTCTCATTGACTACATAAAGCCTGCTGTCGCCCACATTGGCCACTTCCAGGGCTTTCTCAAGGCAGGTGGCCGCCACTACGGTAGTTCCCATCCCCGCCAGCATCTCGTCTTTTGACGCGGCCTGTCTGACGCGGGCGTTGGCTTCCCGGATGGCGTTTACCAAAGTCTGGGACGGACTTTCTTCCCCGCCTTTTCTGATCTCCTCCAAAATGGTTTCCACAGCCAGTCTGGAGGCGTAGCCGCCTCCCCGATGACCGCCCATGCCGTCCGCAACCACAAACAGATTGGGCAGAATCCCGACTTTGGACAATGACAGGTATGCGTAATCCTGATTCAGAGTCCTCTTTCTTCCGATATCCGTAATGGCATATGCGTCCATCTCCTGCTTCACCCCTTTTTCTCTTCTTGCAGGTGTCTGCGCCTTAACTGGCCGCAGGCACCATCGATATCCCGTCCCAATTCTCTTCTTATAGTAACATTTATTCCGTTTTTTTCAAGCTTATTTTTGAACGCGGCAATGGCAAGACGTTCCGACTGCACAAAACCGCGTTCCTTCACCGGGTTTACCGGGATCAGGTTTACATGGGAGGAAAGCGGCCCCGCCAGGGCGGAAAGCTTCTGCGCATCCTCGGAAGAATCGTTCACATCCTTTACCAGGCTGTATTCAAAAGTAATCCTGCGTCCGGTCTGTTCAAAGTAGTAAGCGCAGGCTTCCATCAGTTCCCGGATGGAATAACGCTGTGCAATGGGCATCAGCTTACGGCGCTTTTCATCTGTGGCCGCATGCAGGGAAAGGGCCAGGGTAATCTGCAGCTTCTCCCCCGCCAGGTCGTAAATGCGGGGCACAATGCCGCAGGTGGACACCGTGACGCTGCGCTGGCTGATATGCAGGCCGTTTTCGTCCGTAAGCATATGTAAAAACTTTAGAAGGTTGTCATAATTATCCAGCGGTTCCCCGCTGCCCATCACCACCACGTTGCTGACCCGTTCTTTCGTCAGGGCCTGGATGCGGTAAATCTGATCCAGCATTTCGGAAGGGGCAAGATTTCTTTCCAGCCCGCCCAGGGTGGAAGCGCAGAAACGGCAGCCCATCCTGCAGCCCACCTGTGAGGAAATACAGACGGAATTTCCGTGCTGATAGCGCATCCACACACTCTCTACCAGATTCTGGTCCGGCAGCGCAAAAAGGAACTTCTTGGTGCCGTCAATCCCCGAAGTCTGCTCCCTTTTCTTTTCCAGCACCGTCAGCGGTTCCTTCTCCTGCAAAAGGGCGCGCAAAGAAGCGGGCAGATTGGTCATCTCCCCGTAGCTTCCCGCCAGCTTGCGGTGCATCCAGTCGTACAGCTGGCCGGCCCGGAAGGGCTTTTCCCCCATCCTGTCCAGACGTTCTTTCAGTTCCTCCAATGTCAGCGATTTGATATCTTCCCCCGCCGTGCGCGTCATTTCTCCCATCCTTTTTCCTGTTGTTTTCCTTTTCTGCGCAGCCGCGCCATAAAAAATCCGTCCGTATCATATTCGCCGCAAAAAAGCTGGCAGCAGCCATCCTTTGTTTCCCGGCTGTGCAGACATTCCGGCAGCCAGGGATCCAGGCTTTCCCTTTCAAACCCCAGCTTTTCCGTAAGGAAACGGACATTTTCCTCGTTTTCCCCCCGGTTGACTGTGCAGGTGGAGTATAAAAGCACCCCGCCCGGCTTCACGCAATCCGCCGAAGCAGCCAGGATTTTTCTCTGCAGCTTTGACAGGGCTGCAAGGTCCCCCGGCTGTACCCGGTAACGGATCTCCTTCTTCCTGCCCATTACGCCCAGCCCGGAACAGGGGACATCCGCCAGCACCACATCCGCCCACTCTTTCAGGTCAGGCTGCTTTTTGGCTGCGTCCCATACCCGCACTTCCAGATTGGAACAGCCCATCCGCCGCGCGTTTTCCGAAATCCGTTCTGTCTTTGCTTCCGAAACGTCCCCGGCCAGCACACGGCCCTTATCCCCGGTCTTCTCCGCAGCCAGGAGGGCTTTGCCCCCGGGGGAGGCGCACAGGTCCATCACCCGCATTCCGGGGGAAATCCCCGCAGCCTCCACCGCCAGCATGCTGCTTACATCCTGCACGTAAAACAGTCCCTTTGCAAATCCCGGCAGGCAGGCCACGCCTTCGCATCCATTCAGGACAAAGGCGTCCGGATAGAGGGGATGGGAAACCGCCCCGATCCCCTGGCGCTCAAACTGTGCAAGCGTCTCCTGTCGGCGTTCTTTTGGCACATCCGCCCGGAAACGCAGGATCAGGGGCCTTGGTACCAGCAAAGCTTTCAGCATCGCTTCCGTCCGTTTTTCCCCGTACTGTTCCCGCCAGAGGGAAACGATCCATTCCGGCACGCTGTAAGCCACGGAAAGGGCTTTTACCGGTTCCTTTGCGATATCCGGCCAGACAATGTCCCCCTTTTTTCGGATCAGGCCTCTGAGCACGCCGTTGACAAAACCGCCCAGACGGGTAAACCCTTTCTCTTTTGCCAGGCGGACAGCCTCGCTGCAGGCGGCCCTGTCCGGCACGGATTCCAGATACAGGATCTGGTAGGCGGACAGGCGCAGCAGGCCGCGGATCAGCGGCTTCATCTTCGCCGTTTTTACGCTGGAAACGCTGTCCAGGCAAAAATCCAGCGTCAGAAGCCTCTCCAGCGTCCCTTCCGTCAGCCGCTTTAAAAAAGCCTTCTGCCTGGGATCCTCGTAATCGTATTTTTCCAGGGCGCCCCGCAGCAGGTTTTGTGCAAAAGCGCCCGTTTTTTCTGACTCCAGAAGAATTTCCAGAGCGTTCTTCCTTGCGTCCATCAGTCTTTATCCCTGCTTCTGGCAATCAGGATCAGACGCAGCAGGTTTAAAACGGAAGCCGCTGCCGCCGCCACATAAGTCATGGCCGCCGCTTTTAAAACTTTCCGGCTCCCTTCCGCCTCTGCATCCCCCAGGATGCCGTAATCCGTCAGCATAAGAAGGGCCCGCCTGCTGGCGTCAAATTCTACCGGGAGGGTAATGAGGGTAAACAGCACCGCCAGCAGGAAAACCCAGATCCCGATCTGCATCAGGATTTCATTGGCCCCAAGCACCAGTCCCGCAATAAAAATCGGCAGCCCGAACCGGGAACCGAAATTGGCGGCGGGCGCCAGTCTAGAACGGATCTTAAGCGGCTCATAGGACTCACTGTCCTGAACCGCATGGCCGCATTCGTGGGCGGCCACTCCCACCGCCGCCACGCTGGAAGAGGCGTAGGTGGCGTCGGACAGGCGCAGCACTTTTGTCCTGGGATCGTAATGATCCGTCAGATTTCCGCGGATATGCTCCACTTTCACATCGTACAGGCCGTTTTTGTCCAGAATCCTCCTGGCCGCCTGGGCGCCCGTCATCCCGGACATGCTGCGCACCCGGCTGTACTGTGAAAAGGTCCCGTTGACCCTGGCGCTGGCAATCATCGACAAAACGGCGCCCAGAATCACCAGCAGATAGGTGGCGTCATAATAGTAGTAACCCAGATATCCCATTACAGGCATTGCAGTTTTTCACCCTTTCCTATTTTGCATCCCAGAAGGAAATCCCTGACGGCCATCCGTTTTTTCCCTTCCAGCTGCACTTCCTTTAAAACCAGTTTCCCTTCCCCGGTATTGACCCAGACGGCGTCCTTTGTCACCCGGCTCACCGTTCCCGGCTCTGCGTCCGGGCTTTCCGGATCCGCCTTCGCCTCGCGGATTTTCAGCAGTTTCCCTTTAAGGCCCGTATAGGCCCCGGGCCAGGTATACAGTCCCCTGACCTGGCGCTCCAGTTCCTTCGCCGGACGGTTCCAGTCGATTTTCCCCATTTCCTTATGAAGCATCTTTGCATAGCAGCTGGCCGAATCGTCCTGCTTTTCGGCGGCCAGGCTACCTTCTTCCAGCCGTTTTAAAGCCTCCACGATGAGCCGTCCGCCTACGCTGCTGAGTCTTTTGTACAGGCTTTCATCCGTCTCATCCTCTCCGATGGGGACGGCTTCTTTGAGCAGCATATCCCCGGTATCCACCCCTTCGTCCATCTGCATGATGGTCACGCCGGTTTCCTTTTCCCCGTTTAAAATCGCCCATTCAATGGGCGCTGCCCCCCGGTATTTGGGCAGCAGGGAAGCATGGATATTCAGACAGCCGTACCGGGGTATTTCAAGAATCTCCTTGGACAAAATCTGTCCGAAAGCGGCCACCACAAAGACGTCCGCTTCATATCCTTTCAGCGTTTCCACCGCTTCTTCTTTCCGGATTTTTTCCGGTGCAAAGACCGGGATGCCATATTTTTGGGCACAGGCCTTCACCGGGGTAATCTGTACCTTCCCTCCCCGGCCCCTGGGGCGGTCCGGCTGGGTCACTGCCGCAGTCACCGTATGGCCTGCCGCGATGAGGGCTTCCAGCGGTCCCACCGAAAATTCCGGCGTTCCCATATATACGATCTTCATTGCGTTTCCCTTTCCTTCTTTATTCCTCTTCCATGTCCGCGTAGTAGTCGTCCGTATCCATCAGGGGTCCTTCCACCTTATCCACGTAGAGCTGCCCTTCCAGATGATCCGTTTCGTGGCAGATAGCCCGGGCCAGAAGTTCCGTCCCTTCGATTTCATACTCCTGCATATTTTCGTCAAAGGCCACGGCTTTCACATAATTGGGCCGGGTCACCGTCCCGGTCTTGCCGGGCACGGACAGACAGCCTTCCCCCCCGGTCTGGGTTCCGGAAGTTTCCAGGATCCTAGGATTGATCATCACGATCGGATCCTCCCCCGTGGTATCAATGACCACGATGCGCTTTAAGATCCCCACCTGGGGCGCAGCCAGCCCTACGCCGTTTGCCTCATACATGGTTTCAAACATATCCTCGATGAGTTCCCGGAGCCGGGGCGTCATCTCCTTTACTTCCTTACACTTTTTTGTCAGGATGGGATCCCCCATCGTTCTGATCATGCGGATTGCCATTGCCGCGTACCTTCCTTTCTTCAGTATGTATGGACAGGGTCAAAGTCGAACTGACAGCTGCCTTTTGGCTTCTCCTGCCGGCTTCTGAGCGTCTCCACCGCATTTTTTACGGCGGTCAGCTTCCCGTAATCCCTGCTCTTGACATAAACGCCATAGCGGTAAATATCGTTGATTTTGGAAATAAAAGCGGGCGCGGGGCCGATCACGACGGTTTTTTGCGTCCCGTCTTTTTCGTCTTCCCAGCGCTGCGCCAGCCGCCTGGCCAAAAGAGCCGCCTCCCGCGCGCCCTCCATGGCGGTTTCTTCCTGTTCACAGGCCAGCTGGATGGCCAGGATATGGGCTGCCGGCGGATAGGACATGAGCCTTCTATAGACCATCTCCTCCCGGTAAAACCCCTCGTAATCCTGCCCGGCGGCATAGCGGATGCTGTAATGGTCCGGCTGATAGGTCTGGATGACCACTTCCCCGGGCCTGCTGCCCCGCCCCGCCCGGCCCGCCGCCTGGGTCAGAAGCTGGAACGTCCTCTCCCCCGCCCGGTAGTCGCTTACGGACAGGGAAAGATCGGCGGCCAGCACGCCCACCAGCGTCACGTTGGGAAAATCATGCCCCTTTACGATCATCTGGGTGCCCACCAGGATGTCCGCTTCCCGGTTGGAAAAGGCGGACAGAATCCTTTCATAGCTGTCCTTTGTGCGGGTGGTGTCCCCGTCCATCCGAAGGACCCGGGCGTTTGGATAAAAACGTCCCAGCTGTTCCTCGATCTGCTCCGTCCCCGCTTTAAATCCCAGGATATAGGGGGACCCGCAGGAAGGGCACCGGCGCAGGGCAGGCTGCGCGTAACCGCAGTAGTGGCACACCAGCCGGCCGCCCCTGTGTTCGGACAGCGACACGTCGCAGTGGGGGCACTTACACACATAACCGCAGGCGCGGCAGGAAACAAAGCCCGCATACCCCCGGCGGTTCAAAAAGAGCATGGACTGTTCTCCCTTCTCCAGCCGCTCCCGCAGCGCATCCTGCAGCCTTCTGGAGAAAATGGTGCGGTTTCCCTCCCTTAGTTCCCTGCGCAAATCCTCCACGTAGATGCGCGGCAGGCATCCGCCGTTCATTCGCTCCTTAAGGGTAAAGAGCCGGTATTCCCCGGACTTTGCCCTGCTGTAAGCTTCCAGGGACGGGGTCGCAGACCCCATCACCACTGCCGCCCCGTTTAAGCGCGCCAGCTCCACGGCGGTTTCCCTGGCATGGTATTTGGGCATGGTCTCGCTTTTATAACTGGTTTCGTGCTCCTCGTCAATGACGATCAGGCCAAGCCTCGGAAAAGGGACAAACAGGGCGGAACGGGGGCCGATGATCACGTCGATCTGCCCGTTTCGCGCCCTGAGACACTGGTCCTGCTTTTCCCCCGGGCTTAAGGAAGAATTCATCACGGATACCCGGTCCCCGAACTTCTGGTAAATACGCAGCAGGGTCTGATAGGTGAGGGCGATTTCGGGAATCAGGAAAATCGCCTGTTTTCCCTTCTTTATCATGCCCTCGATCAGCGACAGATAAACCTCCGTTTTCCCGCTTCCCGTAATGCCGTGGATCAGGGAGGGACGAAGATCCCCTTCCTCCCATCCCTGCATCATCTGCCTTACGATCTGCTCCTGCGCGCTCGAAAGCTTCTTTCGGGCGGCCGCCGCAGGGGAAAGCTTCACCGGGTTGCGGTAGCAGTCCGCTTTTGTCACCCGGATGGCGCCGGCTGTCCCAAGGCTTTTTAATGTGGAGGCAGGGATGCAAAGCTTTTTGGTCACCAGTTCCCACGGCAGGACCGGCTCCTCTATCAGTTCCCGCATCAGGCGCGCTTTTGCAGCCTGGTGTTTGCGTTCGTATTCCTGCAGGGCGGCCGCCGCCTCTTTGGAATCCAGCGCCAGGCATACTTCTTTTTTTTCTTTCCGCGCCACCTTCCTGCGGGCGGGCAGGACCGTCTTTAAGGCCTGGATCATGGTGGAACCATAGTGTTCCTTCATCCAGGCCGCCAGGGCGATCATCTTTTGTTCCGGCTCTTCTTCCCCCGGGAGAATGGCCGCGATCTGCTTAAGCCTGTCAGCCGGATAGGACGTTTCCCGGACCAGCTCGGTCACATAGCCCGTGCGCAGCGTATTGCCTGCCCCGAAAGGAATCTGCACCCGCATGCCGGGCCGCAGCCGCCGCGCAATCTCTTCCGGGATGCGATAGGTAAAAGGACGATCCACTTTTTCATGGGATATGTCCACGATCACACTCGCAAATTTCTCCATATTTTCAGTTCTTATTGCCTCTTTCCCGCAAAATATCCGCCACCAGCTGCCGGTCGTCCATGGGATATTTCACGCCCCGTATTTCCTGATAATCTTCGTGCCCCTTGCCCGCCACGACAATGATGTCGCCCGGACATCCGTGTTCAATGGCATATGCAATGGCCTCTTTCCTGTCACAGATGGCAATGTAGGCGCCGTCCGTCTTTTGGATCCCCGTAACGATATCCGCGATAATGGCCTCCGGCTCTTCAAACCTCGGGTTATCGGAAGTAATCACGGTAAAGTCCGCAAGCCTCCCGGATACCTCGCCCATTTCAAAGCGCCGCTCTCTGGAGCGGTTCCCCCCGCAGCCAAAGACGCAGACGATCCTGCCGTGCCCGTATTCTTTCAGGGTGGAAAGCAGGCTCTCAAGGGCCATGGCGTTATGGGCATAATCGATGAGCAGGGTAAACTGATCCGACACTTTCACCGGTTCGATCCTGCCCCGTACTTTTGCCGCAAGCAGCGCCCGCCCCATATCCTCTTTGGATACGCCGAAGTGGCGGCAAATGGCCATGGCCGTCAGGGCGTTATAAACGGAAAACCGGCCCGGCATGGAAATCTCGGCCTCCATGGAAAGCAGGCCCTCCGTGCGAAAAGCCATCCCCAGGCGTCCGCTGCGGCTGGTAAAAGTCAAATCCTTCGCCCGCAGCATGGCCTTTTCCGACAGGCCATATGTTTCCAGCTCGCAGGTATGTCCCTTTGTCACCGCCTCCCAGTGGGAATCGTCGCAGTTGACGATTCCCGTCCGGCACTGCCGGAACAAAAGTCCCTTGCACCGTAAATATTCCTCAAAACTTTTATGCTCGTTGGGCCCGATATGGTCCGGCTCCAGATTGGTAAAAATCCCGAAATCAAAGACGAATCCCTGCGTCCTGTGAAGCATCAGCGCCTGGGAAGACACTTCCATCACCACGGTGTCGCAGCCCTCCTGTACCATTTCACGGAAATATTCCTGCAGCACATAGGATTCCGGCGTGGTATTGAGGGCATGGATATGCCTGTCGCCGATGATCGTTTCAATGGTGCCCACCAGTCCCACTTTCCGCCCGGCGTTTTCCAGAATGGACTTCACCAGATAGGTGGTGGTGGTCTTTCCCTTGGTGCCGGTAACGCCGATGGTAGTCAGTTTCCGGGCCGGATGGTCAAACCAGGCGGCGGATATAAAAGCCAGGGCGTACCGGGTATCCTCCACCCGGATCACCGTCACGCCGCTGTCTTTGGGGATCGTAACCGGCTCAGAAACCACCAGCGCATTCGCGCCGTTTTCCACGGCCTGCGCTGCCGCCGAATGGCCGTCGAAATTGGCGCCCCGGATACAGACGAACAGGCATCCGTCCTTTACTTTCCTGGAGTCGTACACCACGGCCGTCACCGGCCGGTCCAACTCCCCCCTTTCACAGGTATAAGCCAGATTGCCCAGCAGTTCTTTCAATAACTTCAATCCCTGACGCTCCTTTCCGTGCCGCAACAGCCAAGACAGGCCGGCGCCACAGCGCTTTTGATTCAGACCCATCATACCACAGCGGGTTTGCTTTTTCAACGCATCGCCGGTTCGGGGCCGGATCCCTAGTACAGGTTTTTAACCTTAAACTCCCGTTCCACTTCCCGTCTCTGGTCCTTTTTGGCAATGTCTTCCCTCTTGTCATACAGCTTTTTGCCCCGGCATAAGCCGATTTCCATCTTCGCCCTGCCGTCCTTAAAATACACTTTCAGCGGCATGATGGTATATCCCTTTTCCCGGCATTTGGACTCCAGCTTCCTGATTTCCGCCTTGTGCATCAGAAGTTTCCGGGTGCGCAAAGGATCCTTATTAAAAATGTTTCCTTTTTCATAGGGGCTGATATTCATGCCGTACACATACAGCTCCCCGTGGTCCACCTGCACGAAAGCTTCCTTGATGCTGCATTTGCCCTGGCGCAGACTCTTGACTTCCGTCCCGGCCAGGGCCATCCCCGCCTCATACTGCTCTTCCACAAAATAGTCGTGAAAAGCCTTTTTATTGTTCGCAATCAGTTTCTGCGCTTCTTTCGCCATGTCCGTCCTCCCGCTGCTCCAACGCAAATTCCACGCTCCTAGAAGACGGGTCCGCGTATACGGCGCGTACCGACACCCGCTGTCCCAGCCGGTAAGTCCGGTTCGTCCGTTCTCCCGTCAAAGCGTAATTTTTTTCATCATAGAGGAAGAAATCCTCTTCCATGCGGCCCACCGGGACCAGCCCTTCCACCGTATTGGGCAGTTCCACGTACAGCCCCCACGCGGTCACGCCGGAAATCACCGCTTCATAGTGCTGCCCCAGCCGGTCCTGCATATATTCCGCCTTCTTAAGGCGGTCCGTTTCCCGCTCTGCCTCGTCCGCCCTGCGCTGCATCTGCGAACAGTGCCGCGCCGTCTGGGGCAGGATTTCCCGGTAATGATCTGCCCGGTCTTCCTTCATCCTGCCGCGTAAAAATTCCCGGATGATCCGGTGGATCTGCAGGTCGGGATACCGGCGGATGGGCGAGGTAAAGTGGCAGTAATAGGGGGTCGCCAGGCCGAAATGTCCGGCGCATTCGGTGGAATAGACCGCCCGTTTCATGCTCCGCAAAACCAGGCGGGAAATCAACCCTTCTTCCGCCGTCCCCTGCACCTTGCCCAGAATTTTCTGAAGCTGGCCGGGATAGATTTCCCCTTCCCTGCCCTTTTTCAAATGATATCCGAAATTCTTTAAAAAAATGTCCAGTTTTTCCATTCGCTCCGGGTCCGGTTTCTCATGCACCCGGTATACGAAAGGCACTTCCAGCCAGTAAAAGTGCTGGGCCACGGTTTCGTTTGCAGCCAGCATGAAATCCTCGATGAGCCTCGTGGCCACATTGTGCTCATAAGGCCGTATCTCTTTGGGCCTGCCATCCGGATCCAGAAAAATCCTGCATTCCGGGAAATCGAAATCCACCGCCCCCCTTTCCTGCCGTCTTTTTCGAAGGAGGGCAGACAGACGGGCCATGTCTTCGAACATGGGGACAAAGTCCCGGTATTCTTCCCGCAGCGACTCTTCTTTATCCTCCAGGATCCGCTTTACCTGGGTATAGCTCATCCTCCTGTCCACCCGGATGACCGACTCCACAATTTCATAGTCCGTCACAATCCCCGTTTCATCCAGTTCCATCAGGCAGGACAAAGCCAGCCTGTCCTGTCCTGCGTTCAGGGAACAGATCCCGTTGGACAGTTCAAAGGGCAGCATGGGGATCACCCGGTCCGCCAGATAAACGCTGGTGCCCCGCTCTTTTGCCTCCCGGTCCAGGGCAGAGTTTTCCTGCACATAATTGGAGACGTCCGCGATATGGACGCCCAGATGATAGCGGCCGTTTTGCACCGTCAGGCTCACCGCGTCGTCCAAGTCCTTTGCGTCTTCCCCGTCGATGGTCACAGTCCGCACCCCGCGCAGATCCCTTCTTCCCTGCCGGTCCGCCTCCGAAACTTCCCTGGGACACCTTTCCGCCTGGGCCAGGGCCCTGGCTCCAAAAGAGTCCGTAATCCCGAAGCTGCGGACGATGGAAAGGATGTCCACCCCAGGCGCGTCGGGCGCCCCCAGTATCTCCGTGATCTCCCCTTCCGGGTTCTTCCGGCCGTCCCCGTAATCCGTAATCCGGGCCACCACTTTCATCCCGTCAAAAGCCCCGTTTCGCTTTTCTTTGGGAATAAAGATGTCTTTCCCCAGTTTCTCCGAATCCGGAAGGACAAAACCGTAGTTTGGGCTCTCCTGATACGTCCCCACCGCAAAAGTAATCCCCCGCTCCAGGATCTGTATCACCTCCGCCCGGGTCCTTTCCCCCCGCTTTTCGGGAAGGATCCGGATTCGCACCCTATCCTGGTGCAGCGCCCCGTGGACGCAGTCCTCCGGAATCAAGAAATCCCCGGTCTGTCCCTCCACGCTGACAAATCCGAATCCCCTGGAAGTAGCCAGGAAAGTCCCCTCTTCGGTCCGTTCCTGCGCAAGGGTATATCTGCCCCGTCTGGTTAAAACCACGGACCCTTCTTCCAGCAGTTCTCGAAGCACTTCCTTAAACGCTTCCCTGTCCTCCGGCTTTACCTGCATCAGGACCGCCAGCTCCTTTTCCTTCATGGGCACATATCTGGGATCTTCCAGAAGCGCCAGCACCTTTTTCTTTCTCTCCCCGAACAAACCGGCCATAAATCCTCCCATTCCCTGATAGCACGAAGAGCTGCCGCAGCAAACGCATCGTAACGTTCGTGCAGCAGCCCCTCGCCAAGCAGGAAAACTCCGCCTTTATCCGACTCTTATCCCCAGATTCTGCTGATGTTTAAAATCGCAGCAATCAGGAGGAAACTGACGGCAAGCCATTTGGTCAGCTTCACCAGCAGACCCTCCATGGAACGGCCCTTGTTCTTGCCCCAGTAAGTTTCCGCAGCGCCGCTGATGGCGCCCAGGCCGGCACTCTTGCCCTCCTGCATCAGCACCAGAACCGACAGCGCTACACAAATCAGTATAAAAATCACAGTGAGAATAATCCTGACGATCTCCATCCTTAACACCTCCCAGCATTAAACATCGCTATCGTACCATATTCTTCTCCACATTTCAAGAAAAAATTCGGCAAAAAAGCCTGCAAAAAGGAGCCATTGCACAGCGCAAGCCGTACAATGACTCCCCTTATGTCTTTTCTTTTTCGACCTTTTACAAAATCCGATTATCTGCCGAACTGCATGTCGTTGTTACCGGAGTTGGTTTCCCACATCTCCAGCATGTTGATCGGGTCGTTGTAGTCAGCCAGCCAGCCTTCACGGCAGAAGTCAAATTTGCCTTCTTTTCTCTCGTTCAGGAAGACGGACCACTCACGGGTCTCAACGGTCAGGTTTGCGCCGATCACAGCGAAATCCTGCTGCAGGGCTTCACCGATCTTAACGTTGCCTTCTGCATCGTTGGTCAGATAGGTGATGTTGATGGGCGTTTCAGGAGACAGCATGTTGTTCTCATCGAACTCATAGCCTGCGCCCTTGAGCAGCTCGATCGCTTCTGCTACGTTCTCTTCGGTGTACTCGGGATCATAGTAACCAACCTTGTCCTCTACAGGATAGGTATAAGCGTCGTCGTTCTGACGGAATGTGCCGCCCTGTCCGTCCGCCATGCCGGTAGGGATGAAGGTGTTGGCGATTTCCTGATCCGCCTGCGCGATGGTGTCAACGATGTACTGACGGTCGATCAGCAGGGTGAACGCTTTTCTCATGTCAGCAGCCTGCTGAACGGTCTTGCCTGCGAACAGTTCGCTGTTTACGTTCCAGCCTGCATAGTAGGTGCCCAGGGTATCAATTTTGTGGAATTCGGGAGTATTCTCCACGGTTTCCATCATGTCGGTAGCGATGGTATCGATGAACTGCAGGGAGCCGTCAGCGAATGCATTGTAAATCGCGGTATCGTCAGCGCTGAGCATGAAGTTGATCTCGGTCAGGGATACCTTGTCTGCTGCCCAGTAGTTGGGGTTGGGTTCATAGGTCATGGACTCGTTGTGCTTCCACTCGGTCAGCATCATAGGACCGCTGGTTACGAAACCTGCTTCCAGTGCCCATGCGCCGGGGTTGGTGTCAGCGCCTTCCGCAGCTTCCACACACTGCTGGGGAACGGGATAGAATGCAGGGAATGCGCACAGATCCAGGAAGTATGCGCAAGGAGCGTTCAGCTTAACGGTGAAGGTCTTGCCGTCTTCGGAAGCTTCGATGTCCAGGGTGCCGTCGTCCTTGGTAGCGATGATGCTTGCCAGGTAGGAGTAGTCAGCGCCGGTGGTAGGATCAGCCATTCTCTGCCAGCTGTAAGCCACATCCTGAGCATCCAGTACTTCGCCGTCGGACCAAAGCAGGCCGTCCTTCATGGTGAAGGTATAGGTCATGCCGTCTTCGCTCATCTCATAGCCTTCTGCCAGTTCGGGAACCAGCTGGCCGTTCTCATCGTAAGCGTACAGGCCGGAGAAGGCAAGGATTGCCAGGCATGCGCCGTCTACGGTGGAGTTTAATGCGGGATCCAGCTTATCGGGCTCGGATGCGATCTGCAGGTCCAAAGTCCCGGTAGGGGTGGTTGCAAAGCCGAAATACTTAAAGCCGAACAGGTTGCTGTAGATGTTTTCCACATCGGTCTTCTGCAGATAAACATCGTTGTAGTAGTACAGGGGAACGATTGCCCAGGTTGCCATCAGTTCGTCTTCCGCCTCGTGCATCATCGCTTCGCGCTTTGCCAGGTCGGTTTCGGTTCTGATTGCGGCGATTCTAGCATCGTAGTCTTCCCATGCGGGAGCAGCTTCGCTGCTGGGGCCGTGCTCTGTGCTTGCTGCAGCTTCTTCGGTGCCCGCTTCCGCTGCGGTTTCCGTGGATGCCGCAGTGTCAGCTGCATCCGCAGCTTCTGTGCTCTCTGCAGCAGGGGCGCTGGTTTCTGTGGTCGCGGTATTGCCGCAGCCTGCCAGGGAACCCAGCGTCATGCAAGCAGCCAGCACAAGTGCCAGATACTTTTTCTTCATAACTTCTTCCTCCTTAAAAAATGGTTTGGATTTATAAAAGCAAGGTGCGTTGGCACCGCTTCTATCAGACAAAAAACCTTAGGCCGCTTATTTGTTCCAGCAGGCCACCTGGTGTCCGTTGCCCCGGTCCGTCAGCGTCGGGCACTCTTTTGCGCAGCGTTCCGTAGCATATTTGCAGCGGGTACGGAATGCGCAGCCGCTGGGCATGTGCAGGGGGCTGGGCACATCCCCTTCCAGTACGATACGCTGGCGCTGCTTTGCCATCTTGGGATCCGGATAAGGCACCGCGCTCAGCAAAGACTGGGTATAGGGATGGATCGGATTGTCGTTAAGTTCGTTGGAATCCGCAATTTCCACGATACGTCCAAGGTACATTACGGCAATCCTGTCGGAAATATGATGCACCACCAGAAGGTCGTGGGCAATGAACAGATAAGCCACGCCCAGTTTCTCCTGAAGCTCTTCAAACATATTGATCACCTGCGCCTGGATGGATACGTCCAGGGCGCTCACCGCCTCGTCGCAGACGATGAATCTGGGGTTGGTCGCCAGTGCGCGGGCGATGCCGATCCTCTGTCTCTGGCCGCCGGAAAATTCGTGGGCGTAACGGGTGGCATGCTCTGCATTCAGGCCCACCAGCTCCATCAGGTGAAGGATCTTATCCCTTCTTTCCCCTTTGGACTGGTAAAGTTTATGCACATCCAGGGGCTC
The DNA here is from genome assembly GCA_944380095.1 of uncultured Lachnospiraceae bacterium. Taxonomy (GTDB): domain Bacteria; phylum Bacillota; class Clostridia; order Lachnospirales; family Lachnospiraceae; genus Gallintestinimicrobium. The sequence continues at coordinate 45,023 of CALWGP010000007.1, forward strand.
CCCGATAATATCTTCCACCGTCATACGGGGGTTTAAGGAAGAATAGGGATCCTGGAATACCATCTGCATCTGCTTTCTCATATGGCCGATGCTCTTTTCGTCCACCTTTTCCCCGTCGAAGAAGACGTCTCCGCCGGTAGGGGTATACAGCCGAAGCAGGGAACGTCCCACCGTGGTCTTCCCGCAGCCGGACTCTCCCACCAGGCCCAGCGTCTCGCCGGGCTTAATGGAGAAGGATACGCCGTCCACCGCCTTTAAGGGCAGGGACTTAAACAGGCCTACTTTAATCGGGAAATACTGCTGGAGGTTGTTTACCTCCACCAGGTATTCGTTTTTGGATGCTGTCTCGTTGCTCATGCTCTGCCTCCTTTCTCCGCTTCCATCTGCGCCTTGACGTTCAGCCAGCAGGACGCGAAATGTCCGTCGGGCATCTGCATTTCAGGCGGCTGCTGTTCGATGCAGATCTTCATCGCATTTTCGCAGCGGGGGCAGAACGCGCAGCCCTTGGGCATATTCAGCAGATTGATGGGCGTACCCGGGATGGGGACCAGTTTTTCCCCGATCCGGTCTACGTTCGGAATGGAACGCAGAAGCCCTTTGGTATATTCGTGGTGAGGGCGGTAGAAAATATCTTCCGCCGTTCCTCTTTCGCAGACCCGTCCGCCGTACATGACGATGATCTCGTCGCACATATCGGCGATAACGCCTAAGTCATGGGTAACCATGATAATGGCCATCCCCAGTTTTTTCTGCAGCTTCTGCATCAGCTCCAGAATCTGGGCCTGGATGGTTACGTCCAGAGCCGTGGTGGGTTCGTCCGCGATCAGGATATCCGGTTCACAGGCCAGGGCCATGGCGATCATCACCCTCTGGCGCATGCCTCCGGACAGCTGATAAGGATACTGCTTCACTCGCTTTTCGGGCTCGTTGACGCCGACTAAGGTCAGCATCTCCACCGCTCTTTCCTCTGCGGCTTTGCCCCTGCGGTCCGTGTGCAGCTCAATGGCTTCCTTCAGCTGGGAGCCTACGGTAAAGACCGGGTTTAAGCTGGTCATGGGATCCTGGAAAATAATGGAACAGCATTTTCCGCGGAAATCCCGCATCTGTTTTTCTGTAAATTTGGTAATGTCTTCCCCTTTGTAGAGGACCTTGCCTTCTTTGATCCGGCCGTTGCTCTCCAAAATCTGCATGATAGAATAGGCCGTTACGGATTTCCCGGAGCCGGACTCGCCTACAATGCCAAGGATCTTTCCTTTGTCCAGATTAAAGGACACGCCGTTGACAGCCAGCACTTCTCCTTTTCCCGTTTTAAAGGAGGTGTGGAGATTCTGTACGGAAAGAATTGTCTCGCTCATTTTCTTACCTCCTTAACTTGGGATCGAAGGCATCCCGCAGACCGTC
>CALWGP010000008.1 GCA_944380095.1 uncultured Lachnospiraceae bacterium
CGGCTGGCGCCTGATGTGGGAGCGGATGGGGCAGATCCGGCAGCTGGACGCAGCGGAATGGGAGGAAATGATGGCGCCCTGGAAGGACTCCTGCTATATGAGCAGCGGGGTGGCGGCGGTGCTGCTTTTGATGGCTGCCTTAAAGAACAGGCCGGTTTTGGACCGCGACCAGCTTTGGCACAGCCTGCAAAAGCTGGGGAAATTTTCCCGGGAATGCTTTTTGCCGGGGCCTCCCTGCCCGTCCTGCGAGGAGGATTTCCCCTTTGAAAAGGAAGAACGGCTGGAATGGCTTTTGTCCCGGTTTTCCAATCCACAGAAACCGGCTTATATCCGGGAAAAGACCCGTATTTCAAGCGAATGGCTGGAGCGGCTTTACCGGGTGATGTCTCTGGCGGGCCTGCCGGCTTCCGCCTGTGAAACCATGCACCTAAGCTGCCGGGAAGTCCGCCGGCTTCTGGAACTGATGGAGGAAAAACCCTCGGAGCGCCAGTATATGACCTTTTTGATGCTCTATGCGGTAGCCAGGGAGCTGGCCCAGGCCGGAAGGGCCGCCGCCGCTTTGGAAGCGCCTGGAAACCGGGGACTGCCCGCCTGATTTTTGGGCCGGCCGGATGCCGGTACAAAAGATACAAAAAGGCGGCGGCCTTGCTTTTCCTTCCCGATCCCGATATAATAAGCGCGGTTGGAGTAAAACGCTTTTGCACGGAGGGAAAGATGTGGGAAAAGGAAAAGAGTCGGGAATATGAAGAACTGTGTTGCCGGATGGAGGCGGCCCTGTCCCCAAAGGAACCTGCGATCAGCAGCCTGAGCAATGCGGCCGCGATTCTGTATGAGGGGCTGGAACGGGTCAACTGGGCCGGATTTTACCTGCGGGCAGGAAGCGTCCTGTGGCTGGGGCCCTTCCAGGGCCGGCCTGCCTGCGTGCGCATCGAGCTGGGAAAGGGCGTGTGCGGCACGGCGGCTGCCGAAAAAAGGACCGTCCTGGTGGAAGATGTGCACTGCTTTCCGGGACACATTGCCTGCGACAGCGCCTCCCGGTCGGAAATCGTGGTGCCCCTGTACCGGGACGGGGAGGTAATGGCGGTGATGGACATCGACAGTCCCCAAAAAGGCCGGTTTGATAAAGAGGACCGGGAAGGGCTGGAACGGATCGCGGGCATTCTTGAAAGAGCGGTGAAAAATGCGGCCGCGCCGGCGGTTGCAATCGGCCGGGAGCTATGGTATGATGATACCGAATTTATGGAATGATAAGGCAAAAGAAGAAAAGCGGAGGCATGGTTTCATGTTATTGGACGATAAAACGATTTTGATTACCGGCGGCACGGGCTCTTTTGGGAAATGCTTTACCAAATATGTGATGGAGCACGCAAACCCGAAAAAGGTCATCATCTATTCCAGGGATGAATTCAAACAGTGGATGATGGCCAATGAACTGAAAGAATACGGGGACAGGCTCCGGTTCTTCATCGGCGACGTGCGGGACCAGGAACGGCTGCGCAGGGCGTTTTACGGGGTGGATTATGTGATCCATGCCGCGGCCTTAAAGCAGGTGCCCGCCTGTGAGTACAACCCCAACGAGGCCATCAAGACCAATATCCACGGCGCGATGAACGTCATTGAAGCCGCATTGGACTGCGGCGTGAAGAAGGTGGTGGCCCTTTCCACGGACAAGGCGGTAAACCCGGTGAATCTTTACGGCGGCACCAAGCTGGTCAGCGACAAGCTGTTTGTTGCGGCCAACGCTTATGTGGGGAATAAGGATATCAGCTTTTCCATTGTCCGCTACGGCAATGTGGCGGGAAGCCGGGGGTCCATTATCCCGCTGTTTCACAGCCTGATCGAACGGGGCGAGATAGAGCTTCCCATTACGGATCTGCGCATGACCCGCTTCTGGATCAGCCTGGAGCAGGGCGTGGAGCTGGTGATCAAGGCCCTGGACGAGGCCAAGGGCGGGGAGACCTTCATCAGCAAGATCCCTTCCTTTAAGATTACCGACCTGGCGCAGGCCATGCTGCCCGGCTGCAAAATCCGGGAAATCGGCATCCGCCCGGGAGAAAAGCTGCACGAGATCATGGTGACCACGGAGGATTCCTTTACCACCTATGAATTTGAAAAGCATTTCATCGTGTATCCGCAGATGACCTGGAACAACAAGCAGCAGCCGGATGCGCGGGGGAAAAAGGTAGCGGAAGGATTTTCCTACAGTTCCGGCAACAATTCGGAATGGCTTTCCGTGGAGGACATCCGCAGACTGCTGGGAGAGCTGCATCTGGAGAAATAAACCGATGAACATATCAGAAAAAATTCGGACGAACTGGCTTCGGATTTTAATCTGGGGAGGCGTGGCGTTTTTTACGCTGTTATACGTCTCCCTGATTTTTAATCAGAATGTGTGGACGGATGAGATTTTCACCCTGAAGCTGATTGAAAACGATTTTGCGGGGATTATAGGGGGGACGGCAGAGGACGTGCATCCGCCCCTGTATTATTTCGCGGCCAGGATCGTCAGGCTTTTGGCCGGCGACAGCCTGCAGGCGCAGAAGCTTCTGACGATCGTCCCCATGACGCTGACGCTGCTTTTGGGCGCCATAAAAGTGCGGCGGCTTTTTTCGGACGCGGTGGCCTGCGGTTTTATCTGGACGCTGGGATGCATTCCCTGCACCATGGAATATGCGGTCCAGATACGGATGTATTCCATGGCCCTGCTGGCGGTGACAGCCTGCGGGCTGTATGCCCTGGAAGCTTTTGAAACGCCGAAAAAGACACCGTGGATTTGGATGACGGTATCCGCCCTGGCCGCGGCATGGCTGCATTACTTTGCGCTGGGATCGGTCCTTGTGATCCAGGGATTTCTTTTCCTGGCCCTGCTGTGCAAAAAAAGGGAAAAGTTAAAGTACTGGCTGGCAGCGGCAGCGGCGGCCGCCGCCGGATATGCGCCCTGGATCGGCGTATTTTTGCGGCAGTCCGCAGGCGTGGCCGAAAGCTACTGGATTCCCGAAATTACCTGGACGACGGTGGCGGATTATTTCCAGTGGGCCTTTGGAATCCATAAGTGGCAGTGGCCTGCCTGGGCGTTTACAGCCATGGCGGTCCTGCTGGGCATCGTTGTGGCTTTCAAGGCTGCCAAGGGAAGCCGGGAGGATATCGCGGCCCTGTTTGCCATGCTGGTGCCCGCCCTGACTGCCCTGACCGGAGTGGCCCTTTCTTTCCTGATCCGCCCGGTCTATCGAGATCAGTATGTTTTTCCGGCCATGGGGCTGTTTTGCCTGTTTTTCGCCGTGGGCCTTTCCCACCTGAAAAAGAAATTCCTGCTGTTTTTCGCCTGCCTGTTTTTGCTGTTTTTGGGAGCGGTACAGTATCTGGAAACCTGGAGACAGGAGTATAAGAGTACGCTGACGGACCAGACCGTGGCGTTCTGGGAAGGGCATGTGGGGGAAAACGACCTGGTCGTGTATAATCTGGAAGTCTATGAGTTTTGCTATTCCTACTATTTCCCGGAGGAAAAGCTGTCCTATGTGCGGGACGTGGACTTAGACCAGGACTTTGAACAGATCTGGTTTCTGGATACGCCGGGGGAATGGGAATTTGTCCCGCCCCAGATTCTGCCCTATGACCTGCAGATCGAATATATGGGACATTTCGGGATTGAGCATAACGAGTTTGACATTTACCGGGTGACAAAGGGGCCCAATCCGCAGCCCCTGCCTGAAGAGGGAGGACAGGGATGAAACCAAAAAAACTGAGCATTATTGTGCCTGTATACAATATGGCGTCGGAAGGAAAGCTGGAGTACTGCCTCAATTCCCTGGTCGGCCAGACTTTCCGGGACTATGAGATCATTGCGGTGGACGACGCTTCTAAGGACGAGTCCCCGCAGATATTAAAGCGCTACGAAGAAAAGTATCCGGACCGCTTCCGGGCGGTTTTGTGCGAAAAGAACCGCCGGCAGGGCGGGGCAAAAAACACCGGGCTGTCTTTGGCGCAGGGGGAATGGATCGGTTTTATCGACAGCGACGACTGGATTGCGCCCGATATGTATGAAAAGCTGCTCAAAAAAGCGGAGGAAACCGGGGCGGACATGGTGGGCTGCGACTATCACCTGACCTGGGAGCACAGCATGAAAATCGGGCAGGTGGTGGCCAACGGCAGCCCGGACCAGTGCGGCGTCCTGACGCCGGAAAAGTACCGCCGCCTGATTTTGGACAGCGGCAGCCTGGTGGTAAAAATCTACCGCAGGGAGATCTTTGAAGACAACCATATCCGTTTCCCGGAAGGGATTTTTTATGAGGACAACGCGGTCAGCGACGCCGTTTTGCTGCATGCAAAGCACTACGAATATATTCCGGAGCCCCTTTACTATTATTACCAGCACGACACTTCCACCGTGCATACGATTACGAAACAGCGCTGCGAGGACCGTATGGAAGCGGGACGGGGAATCGTCAGACAGGCGGAACGGTTCGGCTATCTGGAACAATACAGGCCGGAGATCTGCTTTGAATTTACCGTACTCTTTTTTGTCAACACCCTCTTTTCCTACATGGTGGGAAAGGGGCATAAGTCCTTGCGGTTCGTAAGGCGCATGGGGAAAGAGATGCGAAAGACTTTCCCGGAATTTATGGAAAATCCCTACTATCAAAGCAGGATCCACGAAGAAGAAAAAAAACTCATCGCCCTCCAGCAAAAATCCACCCTGGCCTTCGTCCTTTATTATAAACTGCTTTGGACATGGCGGAATTTCCGGAAAAGGAAAAATCAATAGGATGTTTCTTTTTCTTTAAGAAAATTTCCAGAAAATGTCCATAGTTTCCTCACATTTTCCTTCTAAAATGGAAACTGTTCAAAGGTACGGCATAGAATCGTTTCAGAGGAAAAAATGAAAGGAGGGAACGACATGGAAGGTGTACTGGTTTACAGCAGCAAAGAGCACGGATATGTCCTGGCGGATAAAAAAGGGAAATTCCAGAAGCTTCTGAGGGCGGGACAGCAGTTGTACATCTATCTTTGCAGCGTATGGGTCCCTGTTATCCTTCAGTATTCCGAGAAACTGGGGGAATGGTATTTTAAGTACCTGCCCAATGTGCAGGTCAACGGATGCAAAGCGATGCTCAAAACGGACTAGGATACAGGCCGTAAAGTGAAAACAGCCGGGAAGGCAAAGACCCATGGAAAACGGGTCCCGCCTTTCCGGCTGTTTTAATTGCCGGTCCTGGTCAGGGCTTCCGCGATGCGGTCCGCCCCGGCGCCGTCTACGGCCATCCGCATCCGGGTGGATAGCTCTTTCCTGCGGGGATAATCCCGGGCAAGTTCCAGAAGCATCCGGACGGTGCAATCCAGGAAATCGGGGTTGTTGCGGATATCCCCGGCGTAAGGGATCAGGCCCGCCCGGTCAAAATCCTTTGTACAGGGCGCCTGGTTGTCCGTCATGCTGTAGCTGACGCTGGGGACTCCTATGGCGCACAGTTCATACAGGGTGGTGCCGCCGGCGGAAACGGCCAGGTCGCATTCCGCCATAAGGGAGGCCATGTCCGCCACGTTTTCATGAAGCCGGATGCGGCCGTCTTCCCGGGCCATCCGCACAAGTTCGCTGCGGTGGACGTGCATGGGGCCCGTAAGGACGTGCAGGCAGGCGGACTCAAATTCCGGCAGGACCAGCAGGCGGCGGGCCAGGCCTCCCGCGATCCCGAAGGGGTCCGTCCCCCCCGTGGAAAGGAACAGATCCTTCACCTGCTCCCAGACATGGTAAGGATGCAGGGAGAACTGACTGCGCAGGGGCGTATAGGCGCTCCCGGCCAGGACGGTGCGGGCGCTTTTGTAAAAAGAGACGTCCGCGTTTAAGTCGTAATTGACCACCAGGTCCACGGGATAGTCGAAGGCCTGCAGGTCGTCCAGATAGGCCACCCGGCAGATCTGCGCCATCCGGGACAGGTAGGCAGCGGTGGCAAAGTAGGAATCCACCAGCAAAAAAGAGACGTTGTGGGAGGAAAGGATGCGCTGCATCACAGGGATTTCTGCCTCCGGGTCGCGGTAGTCGGTCTGCAGATGAATGATCGGGAAAACCTTCCGGGCGGTTTCTTCCGGGGTCATCATCTTTTGCAGGAGGGAAATGGAGGAAGTATCCGAAACAATGAAAATGGGGAGGGCGTTTCTATGGCACAGGGCCCGTGCGACGGAAAGGCAGCGCATCAGGTGCCCGGTGGCAATGGTTTCGTTGCCGTCCGTGCGGATATAAACTAACGGATGAGATTCCATGATAAAGGGGTCCCCTTTCTGATGGGACAGGAGGCCTTCCTGCCCAGAATTTCCTCATAGTACATGGTGTGAAGGCCGCAGCCGGGGCGGATGGAGCGCACATTTTCGGACGTAAAGGATTCCCCTTCCCCCATGTCTTTTACCACAAAGAGGGAGCGGGAGCCAAAACGTTCGGATTCCTGGACGTCCGTGAGCCGGTACACCGGGGAACCCAGCGCTTTTTCCAGGATCCGGATATCGTCCACCATTTTTTTGAACTCTTCGGGCTCCATGGAAAAAGCCCCGTCCGGGCCGCCGTCGCTTCTGCGCAGGGTCAGGTGCTTTTCCACCATGCGGGCGCCCAGGGCTACCGCGCCGACGGCTACGGCGGATCCCATGGTGTGGTCGGAAAGCCCGGTCAGGCAGCCGAACGTCCTCTCCAGGGTGGGGATTACGTTAAGGTTGACATCTTCATAGGGAGTAGGGTAGGCGGAGACGCATTTGAGCAGGATCACGTCTTCATTGCCTTCCTGGCGGCAGACCGCCAGGGCGCGCTCGATATCCTCCAGCCGTGCGATGCCGGTGGCAAAAATCATGGGTTTGTGCAGCCGTGCGATTTTGCGGATCAGGGGGATATCGTTGATCTCGTAGGAGGCGATTTTATAGGCGGGCATGTCCAGCCCTTCCATGAAATCCACCGCCGTGAAATCAAAGGGGGAGGAAAAACAGATCAGTCCCTGCTTTTTTGCCTCTTCCATCAGCTTGGGGTGCCATTCCCAGGGCGTATAGGCCTCCTCATAAAGTTTGTGCAGGGTGGTGCCGTCCCAGAGGGTGCCGCCGGTGATCTGGAAACAGTCGTCGTCGCTGTCAAAGGTGATGGTATCGGCGGTATAGGTCTGCAGCTTGACGGCGTCCGCGCCGGCTTCCTTGGCGGCATGGAGGATGCGCACCGCACGGTCATAGTCCTGCAGATGGTTGGCGGACATTTCCGCCACAATGAAAACGGGGGAGTCGGCAGCGATGCGCCGGCCCGCCAGATAAACTTCCTGGTTCATTTTAAGTTCCTTTCCAGCATTTTTTCGTATTTCACTTCCGCGATGGCCCAGTCTTCCAGGGTATCAATGTCCTGGACTTCCAGTTCGGGCAGGATCATGGACACCATGTTTTTCGTGTCCGTGGTGCCCTCCCGGAAGAAGGCCTCGGTGCGGCAGGCATAAAACTGCCCGCAGTCATGATAGATTTTTTCCAGGTCCTGGCTGCGGGAAGCCGCATACTGGGGCCATTTATAGCCCAGATGGCCCTGTCCGTCCAGACACAGCCCGCGCTGCACCGGATAGGAAAAAGGCACTACGGGCATAACGGACTCCGCGGATTTTAACATTTCCATGGCGTCCCGTAACTTCTGCGCCGTTACAAAGGGGGCGGTGGGATAGATGCAGCAAAACGCGTCAAATTCCCTGCCCTGTGCGCGGTAGGCAAGAAGCACTTCCCGGATCACATCGTCGGTGGAAGCGTAGTCCCCGGCGGTTTGGGCGCTGCGCAAAAAGGGGACGGATGCCCCGGCGTTTTCTGCGATGCGGGCGATTTCCGCATCGTCGGTGGAAACCATGACCTCTTCAAAAATGCCGGCGTTTAAAGCGGCTTCCACGGAATAAAGCAGGATGGGTTTCCCCAGAAACGGCCGTACGTTTTTGCGGGGGATCCGCTTGCTTCCCCCCCTGGCCGTAATAATTGCAACAGATGACATAAGACATTCCTCCTGGATTTCATTGTAAGTATACCATTGGATGCAGGAAATAGAAAAGCCTTTTTGGGACTGTGAAAAGAAAGAAATTTGGGGTATACTGGGAATAATGAAAAAAACGGGAGAAATTCTTCGAATGGAAGAAAAAAGAGAGATCCGGAAAATCCTGGCGCTGATGGGGGCCATGTGCGTTCTAGCGGCAGCGGTTTTGGGCTACGAGCATATAGAGGCCAATGCCGACCGGTATGCCGAAGTCACAGTTTATGAAAATGAAGAGGGAGAACGATACCTGTTCCTTCCCTCCTGGGCGGACGCCGGGCGGGAGAAGGCGCGGCTGGGGCAGGCGGGAGAAGACGTGGCGGTCCTGCAGTCCGAAAACCTGGCCAGCGTGGAAATCCGGACGGCCAGCGGTTCTTTGGACTTGCTTTTGGAAGATAAGGAACATACGGAAAAAGGGCGCATCCGGATTACCGGCGCGGACGGGACCCTTTTGTATGAAGGGAATCTGGAAAAGATCCGGGGCCGGGGAAACAGCACCTGGTCTTTGGAGAAGAAGCCCTTTGAGATCAAACTTTCGGAGAAAGCGGACCTGTTTGGCATGGGCGAAGCCAAAACCTGGATCCTTTTGGCAAACGGCTTTGACGAAACGGGCATCCGCAGCAGCATCGGCCTTTGGCTGGCCGATGAAGCAGGGCTTGCTTTCACGCCCCGGCAGGAGCCAGTGGATCTTTACTGCAACGGGGAGTACCAGGGCAGCTATCTGCTGTGCGAAAAGGTACAGGCCCGGGAAAACCGGGTGGAGATCGGGAACGGTTATCTTATCGAGCGGGAGCTCAAAGAGCGCTGGGAAGTAGCGGTTTATACGGAAGGAAAAGCCGGATTTGCCACAGGGCGGGGGGAATATTACCTGATCGATTTCCCCGAAAATCCCACTCCGGAGCAGATTGAGCAAATAAGCTCTCTGGTCCAGGAGGCAGAGGACGCGGTCTTTGCGGCGGACGGTATCCATCCGGAAACGGGCAGGAGCTGGGACGAGTATCTGGACCGGGACTCCTTCGTACGCAAGTACCTGCTGGAAGAAGTGACCAAAAACTATGACGGCGGCGTCACCAGCGCATTCTACTATGTGCCGGAAGGGGAGGCAAAGCTGTATGCCGGGCCGGCCTGGGACTACGATGCGATTTTTGGAAACGTCCTCTTAGACGAGATGAACAGCGACCCCAAGGGGATCACGGAGCTGTCGGACCATCTTTTTGGGACGGATCTGTACAGCGCCCTGATGGATTTGGAGCCGTTTCGGGAAGAGGTATTCCATTGCTTTGAAACCGTGTACCTGTCTCTTTTGGAAGAACTGCTGGACGGCGGAATCGACCGGATGGCCGCACGGACGGAGGCTTCGATGCAGATGAACCACATCCGCTGGGAAGAGATGGATAACCGCCATCAGTATTATGAAAGCTATGAAGATAACCTGCGTTATCTGAAATACTATATTCGGGAACGGATGGATTTTCTGACGGAAGTCTGGGTGGGGGGAGAAGTCTACCGGACGGTGACCATGGAGGTGGAAGGCGTTGAATGGAGGAAGTTTTACGTCAGGGACGGCAGCCTTCTGGGCGACCTGCCGGTTCCGTTTTTAAACGACAGCCTTTTTATGGGCTGGTATCGGACGGATGGGAAAAAATACGATCCCTACCGGCCGGTTTATGAAGATATGACCCTGGAAGCGGTCTGGCAGGAAGTTGAATGAGGGGAAGTTTGCGCACCTTGCGCTGTCCGTACAGAATGTGGTAAAATACAGCGTGCCCTCTGGGCGCGAAAGGAAGGATACCGATGAAGAAAAAGACTCCGAAAAAAGATCGGATTTATGTCTGCCATACCTATTACCATGTATATGTGACCTGTTTAAAAGAGCTGACCCTTCCCAAAGAAATGCGCGGCCGCGGGACGCTGGTGCTGAGCACTTTGTCCAACGACTTCGGGAACCTGAAGGAGAGGGCGGAAAAGAGCGGGATCTTCGAAGAAGTCCTTTTGTTTGAGGAAAAGAGGGAGGATCGTTTTCCCCAGCTGGCCCGTTACCATAAGGACCGGGAAAACCTGCTTGTCAACCTGGCTGCCAGGATGGTCTTTACCAAGCTTTACGGCAAGCTGCAGCAGCCCTATGTGCCCGTGGATTTCCGGGATTACCGGGATATCTACGTGTTCTGCGACTCGGATCCCATCGGCTATTACCTGAACTGGAAGAAGATTCCCTATCATGCCCTGGAGGACGGGCTGGACTGTATCTGCTATTACGACACGGCGCGTTACGATAACAGGGGACATTTTAAGCTGAAGGCGTTTCTGGCCTCCCTGAACCTGATTTTTATTCAGAACGGATACAGCAAATACTGTATGGATATGGAAGTGAACAATACTTCCATTTTAAAATATCCCTGTCCCAAATACATCGAGCAGCCCCGCGAGGTGCTGGTGCGCCGGCTGACCCGGGAGGACAAGGAGCGGATCCTGGCCCTCTTTTTGCAGGATCTGGACCGGCTCAAAGAGCAGCTGGCAACCGGGGAGCACCATGAGAAAAAGGTGCTCATCCTGTCGGAGCCTCTGTGCAGCCTGCCGGTGAGAAAGAAGCTGTTTACCGACCTGGTGGAGACTTACGGCAAAGGCGCCCAGGTGCTCATCAAGCCCCACCCCAGGGACGTGCTGGATTACCGGGCGCTTTTCCCCGGGTGTATCGTGCTGGACAAGATGTTCCCCATGGAAATCTTGAATTTCCTGGAAGGGGTTTCTTTTGACCGGGTGGTTTCCGTTTATACGGTGACGGATTCCATCCATTTTGCAAAGGAAAAGATCTTCCTGGGGGACGATTTCATGGATCGGTATGAGAAACCGGAGGAGCATCGCTTCAACGAGCAGATCGAAGACTGAGGGGACGAAAGAGAGTAGAGGAATGAAAAGAATCTGGAAAAAAATGATGGTGCTGCTGAACCATCGCCAAAAACTGAAAATGGTGCAGATCCTGATCATGATGGTGATCGGGGCGGCGCTGGAAACCTGCAGCATCGCGCTGGTGATCCCCGCCATCCAGGTGATCATTGATCCTTCCTGCGTGGAAGGGGACGGGATCGTGGCGAGGGCGTACCGGCTGACGGGCCTTGAAAATCCCACCAGCTTTATGATCCTGATTTTGGGAATGATCATCTTGGGGTTCGTCCTGAAAAACATCTTCCTGTATTTTCAGAACGTGGTGCAGCTGCGGTTTGTCTATACCAACCAGTTCGAGACTTCCCAGCGGATGATGATCAATTTTATGAAGCGGCCTTATGAATACTACCTCAATGCGGATACTTCCGTGATCCAGCGGATGATCACTTCGGATGTGAACAATATGTACGGGCTGATCCTGGCCTGCCTGCAGCTGGTCAGCGAAGTGATTATCTTCGTGTTTCTGACCGTGACCCTGACTTCCCAGGCGCCCCAGATGATCCTCACCATCGCGGCCCTTTTGGTGGTGGTGCTTTTGATTATCAAATGGGTGTTAAAGCCCATTATGCGCCGGGCCGGCGAGGAAAACCAGGATTATTACAGCGGGCTTTACAAGTGGATTGAAGAGTCCGTCATGGGCATCAAGGAAATCAAAATTGCCAACAAGGAAAACTACTTTATCACGGAATACGGAAAGTGCGGGAAAGGGTATGTGAGCGCCGTCCAGCGCTACAATATTTTCAACGCGACCCCCAGGCTTTTGATTGAGACGGTGTGTATGGCCGGGCTGATTTTATACCTGATCCTGATGATTTTATCCGGGGCGGACGTTACGGCCATGGTGCCCCAGATCGGCGCTTTTTCCGTGGCGGCCATGCGTCTTTTGCCGTCGGCCAACCGGATTAACAACTACCTGACTTCCATTTCCTATTTCGAACCCTTTTTCATGGGGGTTTCGGACAACCTGCAGGACGAGATCCACGACAAAAACGTGGTATACGACGAGAGCGCCTATCGGGTAAAAAAGGATGTGGAAAAGCTGCCGGTGAAAAAGGAAATCGTCCTGGAGGATATTGTATACCATTACCCCAATTCCGACGTGCGGATCTTTGACCACGCCCGCATGGAAGTCCCGGTGGGCAAATCCGTGGGGATTGTGGGGACATCCGGCGCGGGAAAGACCACCATTGTGGATATCATGCTGGGGCTTTTGCAGATTTCCGAAGGGTCCATCCTGGCAGACGGGGTGGAAGTGCGGGATCATTATGAATCTTGGCTGAAAAATATCGGCTATATCCCCCAGAATATTTTCATGGTGGATTCCACCATCCGCAAAAACGTGGCCTTCGGGTGCGCGGACGAGGAAATCGACGATGAAAAAGTATGGGAAGCGCTGAAAAAAGCCAGCCTGGACGAATTCGTGCGCAGCCTTCCCCAGGGGCTGGATACGGGCATCGGGGAGCGGGGCATCCGCATTTCCGGCGGACAGCGTCAGAGGATCGGCATTGCCAGGGCCCTTTATGAGGATCCGGAAGTGCTGGTGCTGGACGAAGCCACCAGCGCTTTGGACAACGATACCGAAGCGGCCATCATGGAGTCCATCAACAGCCTGCACGGGCATAAGACGCTGGTGATCATTGCCCACAGGCTGCAGACCATTGAAAAGTGCGACATCGTTTACCGGGTGGAGAACGGACAGATCGTCCGGGAAAGATAGGGAAACGCCTTTGGGATGAAAGGCTGCACGGACGAAGGAAGGAGGCGCAGGACATGGCCGGTGGAACGCAAAAAAGACAGGCGAATCTGGAAGCGCTGCGCATTGCAGCCATGTTCATGGTAGTCGTTTTGCATTATCTGTCCGGCAGCGGGGCTTTGCCGGAATCGGGCCGGGGGACGGACGGCATCGCCGTGCTTTCCGTGTGCCTGGAATCGGTGTGCATTGTGGCGGTGAACGCCTATGTGCTCTTAAGCGGCTATTTTTTGAGTACGGCAGACTTTCGCTGGAGCAGGCTTTTGCGGCTGCTTTTGGAGGTCTGGTTTTATACCCTGCTGATTCCGCCCCTTCTGGCGGCCCTTGGGCTGATCGGGCCGTCGGAGCTAAAGGATCCCTATCATCTGTGGAACAGCCTGTTTCCCATCCAGTCGGGCCATTACTGGTTCGTCACCGCCTATGCGGTGCTGCTTTTGTTTTCCCCCCTGGCGGGCGCAGCCTTAGAAAAGCTGGGGCAAAAGCGGATGAAAGGGGTGATTTTGGGCCTTCTGGTCTTTTTCTCTTTCGGAAAATCCGTCAGCGTCCTGCAGTTTTCCACGGACCGCTACGGCTATGATTTCGGATGGTTTTTGTGCCTGTACCTCATCGGCGGCTACTGGCGCCGGTACGGCATCCCTTTTTTGGACAAAAAGGGGAGGGGGATTGCGGTTTATCTGGGTTCGGCCGCAGGCATTGCGGGAATGGAACTGGTGCTGGCCCGGCTGTCGGCCGCCCTTCCCCAGCTGACCTACTATGCTTCGGTCCCTTTTCATTATAATTTTGTCCTCTGCCTTACCGGGGCCATGGGGCTGTTTTCCGCTTTCCTTCACTGGAATATCCGGGAAGGCAGGATGGCCGGCCTGATCCGGGCGGTGAGCCCGGCTACCTTCGGGGTTTACCTGATTCACCAGCAGGCCGACGTGCAGGGAAGGTGGCTTATGTGGGCGGACGGGCTGGCTGCAAAAGCCGGCCTGGGACAGGTCTGGCAGGACGGGCTGGCAGCCGGGACCACAGCGCATTTTGCCCTCTGCCTGCTGGCGCAGACGCTTCTGGTCTTCTGGTTTTGCATCGGCGCAGACCGGATCAGGGGCCTGCTGTTTTGGATCATAAGGAGGAAACGGCCATGACGGACCGTATGAAACAAGCCTTGACGAACTTTATCTTCCCGCTGCTGCTGTTTTTGTATCCCTTCCTGAAAATCGGGCAGGGGATCGACCTGACGGATTCCAGCTACGGACTGGTCAACTACCTGTTTTTCCCCAACGCGGGACAGGAATGGACGGTGGCTACCTGGCTTGCCAATGTGCTGGGGGCGCTTTTCATCCGGCTGCCCTTTGGGGATACGCTGATCGGGATCCGGTTTTACTGCAGCCTGCTGGTCTGCTTTATGGCGCTTTTGTCCTATTTTTTCCTGAAAGGGAAAATGCCGCCCTGGATCGCTTTCCTGGGGGAGGCGGCCGCCGTCAGTCTCTGCTGGATCCCGGTGACGAGCCTGTATAATTACCTGACGTTCGCGCTTTTTTTAAGCGGCAGCATCTGCCTGTACCGGGGACTGGTCTGGCAGAGAAGGAGGACCATGGCCCTTGCGGGCGCGCTGCTTGGGGCCAGCACCCTGACCCGGCTGCCCAATATTTTGGAGTGCGGCCTGATCGTGGCGGTGTTTTATTACGGAATCGTGAAAAAAAAGGCGGCGAAGGAAATCTGGAAGGACGCAGGGGCCTGCGCGGCAGGGTTTTTTGCCGCTTTCGGCGCGGGTTTTTTGTGCATCTGCCTGCAGTTTGGACCTGCGGCCTACGGGGAAATGCTGACGGGGCTTTCCGGCTATCAGAGCACGGACGCCACCTATTCCCCCCTGTCCATGCTCACATCGGTGGCAGGGGCGTATGTGACTTCGTTTAAATGGGTGCTTTTGCTGGCGGTGGCGGCAGCCATGGGAAGCGTGCTGTTTTTGCTTTTGCCGGGCCGGTTTGAAAAGACCAAGGCAGCCCTTTACCTGTGTATGCTCCCCGTGCTTTTGCGGCTGTTATGGGGAAGGGGGATGTTCAATTTCCAGTATGCTTTTTACTGGAGCGTGTTCCAGTGGTGCATGGTGCTTTTGTACGCGGCCGTGGGCCTGTGCGTTTTTTGCCTGGCAAATCCCAGGGTTTTCAGAAGGGATAAGCTGCTGGCGCTGATCGTCCTTTTGACCATCCTCATTACCCCCATCGGGAGCAACAATGAAACCTATCCCAATATGAACAATCTTTTCCTGGTGGCGCCGGTGACGTTTTGGCTGGGATACCGGCTGTTTCTGGCCCTAGGTTCCAGGAAAGGGACCTTTGCCTGGCGGGCCATGCTGGTTTTTGCGGCGGCGGTTTTCCTGGTCCAGAGCGCGGGCTTTGGCGTCCGGGCGGTCTTTCGGGACAGCATCGAAGGACAGAGACGGGACAGCGAGGTGACCGGATGTCCCAAACTTTCCGGGGTGAAGACCAATGCCCAAAACGCTGCCGCCCTGCAGGATGTGGTGGACTACGCCGCCGAAAACGGATGGGAAGAGGATGCGGCCAGGAGCAGGAAAATGATCACTTTCGGAGACGTGCCGGGGTTTTGCTGGCTGTTTGACATGCCCTCGGCCCTGTCCCATGACTGGCCGGATATGAACACTTATCCGGCGGAAAAAATGCGGGAAGACCTTGGGGCCATCCGCTCCATGAGCAGCGAGCCTCCGGCGGTGATCGTAAACGAAGGGAATGTGGATTTGGAAGAGCCACAGGAGGCAAAGAAGTGGGAAGCCCTGCAGGCTTTTTTGCAGGAAAACGGATATGAATGCCGGATGGACAACGGTACATACCGGATTTATGAATAAGAAAAGAGCGGGCAGACCGCCGGAAAGAGGGAAAAATGAGCGAAAACAGATTACCGTTTACCGGACATGAAAAAATACGGTTCAACGTCCCGCCTTTTACCGGAAAAGAATACGACTATATCCGGCAGGCGGTGGAAAACAAGAAGATCTGCGGGGACGGGGAGTTTACCAGGAGGGCCGGCCGGTGGTTCGAGGAGCGCACCGGGACGGCAAAGTGCCTGATGACCACTTCCTGCACCCATGCCACGGAACTGGCCGCCCTTTTGTGCAATATCCGCCCGGGGGACGAGGTGATCATGCCTTCTTTCACCTTTGTGTCCACCGCGGACGCCTTCGTGCTGCGGGGGGCGGTGCCGGTCTTTGTGGATATCCGCCCGGATACCATGAATCTTGACGAAACGCTGATCGAAGGGGCGGTTACGGAAAAGACGAAAGCCATTGTCCCCGTCCACTATGCAGGGGTGTCCTGCGAGATGGATACCATCCTGGACATCGCCCGCCGCCATCATCTGTTCGTGGTGG
Organism: uncultured Lachnospiraceae bacterium; assembly: GCA_944380095.1. GTDB lineage: Bacteria > Bacillota > Clostridia > Lachnospirales > Lachnospiraceae > Gallintestinimicrobium. The sequence continues at coordinate 16,075 of CALWGP010000008.1, forward strand.
AGGACGCGGCCCAGGGCGTGATGGCCTCTTATAAAGGGAAAGCCCTGGGGACCATGGGGGATTTCGGCTGCTACAGCTTCCACGAGACGAAAAACTACAGCATGGGGGAAGGCGGCGCCCTGCTCATCCGGGATCCGGAGTATATCGAGAAGGCGGAGATTTTCCGGGAAAAGGGAACGGACCGGAGCAAATATTTCCGGGGACAGGTGGACAAATACCGCTGGCAGGATTACGGTTCCAGCTATCTGCCCAGTGAGCTCAACGTGGCCTATCTGTACGCCCAGCTGGAGATGGCGGAGCAGATCAACGAATACCGGCTGGCCCGCTGGAACGAATATTACGAACAGCTCCTTCCCCTGAAAGAGGCCGGAAAGCTGATCCTTCCCACCGTGCCGGAGGGCTGCGTCCACAATGCCCATATGTTCTATATCAAGACGGCGGACGAAGGGGAGTGCACGGCCCTGCGGGAATTTTTAAAGGACAGGGACGTTCTGGCCGTGACCCATTACGTGCCCCTGCATTCCGCGCCCGCGGGACGCAAATACGGGCGTTTTTACGGGGAAGACGTTTATACCACAAAGGAGAGCGAACGGCTGCTGCGCCTGCCCATGTACTACGGGCTGACGGCGGACGATGTTTCCTTTGTGACAGAGAAGGTAAGGGAGTTCTATGGAGCTTAAAAACCGATGGCAGGACCGGCTGACGGCATCGCTGCTTACGCTGCTTTTCTTCGGCTTTTTGGCCCTGCGTTTCGATTTCTGTTATGACCTTAATGACGACGTGCTGATCAAGGATATCCTTTCCGGGGTTTATTCCGGCGCGCCGGACGGGCATACCATGCAGCTGCTCTATCCGCTGGGAGCGGTTTTAAGCTTTCTGTACCGGCTGCTGCCCGTCCCCGTCTTCGGTCTGTTTTTGATCGCCTGCCAGGGCGTGTCCGTCTGGGTGATCCTGCGCCGGACGGCGGGGATGTGCCGGGGCCTTGTGGGACGGATTGCTTTGCCTGCGGCGGAGAGCCTGTTCCTTCTGGCGGCTTTCGGCGGCCACATGCTTTTTTTGCAGTATACGGTAACGTCCGGGCTGCTGGCCGGGGCTGCCGTTTTCTGGCTTTTGACCGGCAGGCAGGAGGAGGAACCTTTTTTGGCGGGAAGGTTCATCGGGCAAAATGTGCCGGCCCTGGTTTTGTACTGGCTGGCCTTTTGCCTCCGGCCGGAGATGGGCCTGCTTTTGCTGCCTTTGGCGGGAACGGCGGGACTGTGCCTTTGGGCCCAAAGGCCCCCTTTTTTTAGCCGGGAAAACCTGGCGGCATACGCAGGGCTGTTTTTGATCCTGGCCGCAGGCATGGGCCTGTTTTGGGGCATGGACGGACTGGCGTACCGGTCGCAGGACTGGAAGGAATTCAGGCGGTTTTTTAACGCCCGTACCGAGCTGTACGATTACCAGCTGGATTTGATCAACAATTACGGGGAAAATGAGGAAATCTACCGGGCGTTAGACATTGCGCCCCAGCAGCAGAAACTGCTGGAAACCTACAACTTCGGCGCGGATGATTCCATAGATGCGGACTGGATGGAAGGGCTGCAGGATGCGGCGGCCGGCCGGGAAGGGGGCGGGATTTTTAGACAGACCGTCGGGGAAGCCCTGTGGAGCCTGCGGCACCGTTTTTTGTCTTCCGGGGATTTCCCGCTGAACCTTGCAGTGCTGACGGCGTTTGTTTGTCTGCTGGGTTTGGGGGCCCGCAGGGGCAGCCGGGGGCTTTTGTGGCAGGCGCCTTTGTGCCTGGCAGCGGGAGGCGTTTCGTGGATGTTCCTGCTTTTGCGCAACCGCCCGGAAACAAGGGTGGTGGATCCCCTCTACCTGGCCCAGTTTCTGGTCTTTTGGGGCCTGCTTCTGAAATGTTTAGCGGATCGGGCCAAGGGGCGGGAAGGCAGGGAAAGCCTTTGGGACGGCTGTCAGAAAGCCATTCCCGGCGCTGTAGCGGTCTTTTTGGCCGTGCTTGCCGCCGTGCGGCTGCCTTTTTCGCTGACGGAAATGGAAGGGGAATTCTGGCGGCGGGAGGAGACCAACCGGATCCAGCAGGAAGTGATGGCGTACTGCAGCGCCCGTCCGGAAACGCTGTTTTTGGAGGACGTATATTCCACGGTGGCTTACAGCGAAACGATTTGGGTAGACAGGGACAAACCCTTCAATTACGATCTGCTGGGGGGCTGGCTGGTGAAAAGCCCGCTGACCCAAAAGAAGCTGTCCGCTTTCGGATTTTCCGGCATGGAAGAGGCGGTGCGCAGCACGGAAGGGGTTTTGCTTTTGAGCGATGTAGAATCCGGGATGGAGTGGCTTGAGGATTACTTCGCGTTTCGTCAGGAAGCGGTTTCGCTGGTTTTGGAAGATACCATCGGGGACCGGGTGGAGGTCTGGCGGGTAACGGCGGAAGGAGAATGAGTGATGATACAGGGAGAACATATTTATCTGCGTCCCATCGGGGAAGAGGATACGGAACGGATCGTGGCCTGGAGAAACCAGGAGCGGGTACGGCATAATTTCATTTATCAAAAGCCGTTTACCCGGGAGGGACATGAAGCCTGGCTGCGCACCAAGGTAGCTTCCGGGGAAGTGGTGCAGTTTATCATCTGTGAAAAGGAAACGGACCGGCCGGTGGGAAGCGTGTATTTTAGGGACATTGACCGGGAAAATAAAAAGGCGGAATACGGGATTTTCATCGGGGAAGAAGACGCGGCCGGGAAAGGCATCGGGACGGAAACCGCCCGGCTGGCGGTGGCCTATGCCAGGGACGTGCTGAAACTGCACAAGCTGATGCTGCGGGTGTTTGCGGATAACATCGGGGCGGTAAAAAGCTACGAAAAGGCGGGCTTTGTGCGGGAAGCGTATTTAAAAGACGAGATCTGCCAGGGCGGCCGCTACCGGGATCTTTTGCTGATGGCGGTGCGTTTCGGGGAAGAAGGGGCTGTCTTGGACAACAAGAAGCTTGTCAGTTTCGTCATTCCCTGCTATCGTTCCCGGGATACCATCGGGGGCGTGGTGGAAGAAATCGGCGCCGCCATGGAAAAGCTGGCGCAAGTTTACGATTACGAGGTGATCCTGGTCAACGACTGTTCCCCGGACGATACCTTTTCCCAAATCCGCAAGCTGTGCCGGCAGGACGAGAGGATTACCGGCGTGAACCTGGCCAAAAATTTCGGACAGCACGCGGCGCTGATGGCGGGCTTCCACCAGGTAAAAGGGGATATCCTAGTCTGCCTGGACGACGACGGGCAGACCCCTGCGGACGAAGTGGGAAAACTGCTGTCCGCCTTGGAGGAAGGGGCGGATGTGGCCTACGCCCGCTATGAGCATAAGCATCACAACGCTTTCCGCAATTTCGGCAGCAGGGTCAACGACTGGATGCTGTGTTTTATGCTCCATAAGCCGAAAAATCTGTTTATTTCCAGTTATTTTGCGGCCCGCCGGTTCGTGCTGGAAGAGATGCTGCGCTATGAGAACGCCTTTCCCTACGTGATCGGCCTGGTGCTGCGCACCACAAAAAATATCGTCAATGTGACGGTGGAACACAGGGACCGCAAGTCCGGCGTGTCGGGATATACGTTCGGGAAGCTTCTGGCTTTGTGGTTCAACGGGTTTACGGCCTTTTCGGAAAAGCCGCTGCGCATCGCAACCCTCACCGGCACGGGCTGCGCGGGGCTGGGATTTTTATACGGGCTGTATACGGTGATCAAAAAGCTGGTGGTGCCCAATGTGCCCGTGGGCTTTTCGGCGTTAATGTCCGGGATCATGTTCATCGGGGGGATGCTGATGCTGATGCTGGGGCTGATCGGGGAATACATCGGGAGAATGTATATCTGCATGAACAGCGCCCCCCAGTTTGTGATAAGGGAGATCGTGGGTGGAACAAAAGATGGAGAAAAGGGGAACGCATAAGGGAAAAAAGACGGATATTGCCCGGGCGGCAGTCTGCGCTTTCCTGGGGACCACAGCCTGTCTGGGAAATGGAAAGGGAAGCACATCCTGGGCCCTTTCCAACAGCGCCCTGTCGGTGGTTTTGTTTCTGGCCCTTTCCCTGCTTTGTTTTTACGCCTTCCGGGCAGGGCCTTTTTCAAAACGCAAATGGATCTGCGCCGGGATCGGGGCACTGTTTTTGGGGACGGCCTGGCAGTGGGGCGTCCAGCTGGAAACCTGGGGAAGCGTAAGCTTCCCGGCAAAAAGGACCTGGCTGTTCCCCCTCTTTTTTGCAGTCTGCATGACGCCGGTCTTTGTCTGGGCGTTTGAGGCGCTGGAGAATTTGCTGTCCCGGACGGACGGCTGTTTGGGGGAACCGGGAAAAGGTGCGGCGGCAAAGATCGCAAGGATATTGTCCGCCCATCCGGTGCTGTTTGGCGCGCTGGGCCTGTTTTTGGCATGGCTGCCGGTGTTTTTGGCTGTCTATCCGGGCTTTTTTGCCTATGACGCTACGGATGAGCTGGAACAGGTGCTCAGCGGGGAATATGTGACCCGCCATCCCCTGATCCATGTGCTGGTTTTAGGAAAGATCGTCTCCCTGGGCCAAAAGCTGACCGGAAACTATAATACGGGGATCGCCGTTTACGTACTGCTGCAGACGGTTCTCTGGGCGTTTCTTTTGTCCTGGACGGTTTCCTGCATCCGGGATGGGGGGAAAAAGGGAGCGCATCCAAAGGCGGTATGGATCGGTTCGTGGCTGTTTTTTGCTTTCTTTCCCGTGATCCCGCTGTTTGTGATGTGTACCACCAAAGACTCCCTTTACACGGCCGCCCTGCTGGCGGTGATCGTCCTTTTATCCCGGATGGGGAGGGAACCGGAACGATTCTGGGAGGACAAAAGGGCGCAGGCAGGGCTGGTGTCGGCCCTCTTTTTCATGGCCCTTCTGCGCAACAACGGTTTCTATATCTTCCTGGTGATGATCCCGGTGCTGCTGATCTGGGCCGGACGTAGGCGGGCGGGACGGATGGGGATTTTGCTGGCGCTGACCTTTTTGTGCTGGTTTGGGGTGGACGCAGGATTTAAGGCAGCCCTGCAGCCGGCCAGCACGGATGTGCAGGAAACCCTTACCGTGCCCATCCAGCAGCTGGCCCGGGTGTGGAAAAACAGCCCGGAGACGTTTTCCAAAGAAGACCGGGAAGCGCTGTTTGAAATTCTGCCCCCGGATGCGCTGGAATACTACACGCCGAAACTTTCGGATCCGGTGAAGAATACCTTTGACAACGAAGCCTTCCGGAAAAATCCCGGCCGCTACATAAGCCTCTGGGCCAAAACCGGGCTGAAAGCGCCTTTTACCTATGTCAATGCCTGGCTGATGACTTCCTACGGGTTCTGGTATCCGGATACGGTAATCGACGTCTACAACGGGGTCAGGGATTATGTGGACAGTTCCTGGTTTAGTTTCGAAACCGAAGAACCGGGATTCAGAAACAGCCTGCTTCCCGGACTGGAAGAAATCTACCGCAGGATTTCCCTGGAGATCTGGGTACAGCGCGTGCCCGTGCTGTCCATGCTGTTTTCCCCCGGATTTCTGTGCTGGGTGTATGCGCTGGGGCTTTTGTACCTGGTTTCCTGCGGACGGTTCAAAAGTGCGGCCGCCTTTTTGCCGCTGGTTTTAAACTGGCTTACCGTGCTGCTTGGGCCCACTTATCTGGTGCGCTACGTCCTGATTTTCTGGTTCGCCCTGCCGGTGCTGGCAGCGGCGGCCTGCGCCCCCAAAACGCCCGGGGACGCCCGCTAAACTGCTGTTGTCAATCGCTGTCAAAGTGTGCTATACTGCTAAGGATATATCGGAAAAACTGGAAAATTCTGTCCCGGGAGCGGGTCAGAAAGGATGGAAATGAACCGAAAAATCAGAGGATACCGGTTAATTACATACTGTATTGCATTTTATGCGGTCCTGGCCTTCCTGCTGCTTGGGCCTGCCGGGATTTTGAAATCCGACCGGACGGTGGCGGGCAACGAGGCGCCGGCGGGCAGCGTGGAAGTGCGGCTGGACCGGCAGGTCCAGCAGGTGATTGTGGCGGAAGGGACCTGGCTGCGCTATCTGGATCTGTACGTCACTTCTGAGGAGTCCGGGGGCAGGACCTACAACCTGCTGGTGTACGATTCCCAAAACCAGCGGCTGCTGCAGCGCCAGATCGCCCTGCCCGAGACGGAAATCCCGGGCTTTGTGCGTCTGCCCATCGGCGTGGAAACCGTGCCGGGGCAGCTGTATGTCTGGCAGCTGCAGGGAACGGATACCCCTCTTTCCCTGGCTTATGAGAATACCGGGGAGACGGGGCTGACCACCTTCGGCAATTATTATGTGCTGGAGGACGGCCAGTCCTTTATGCAGGAAGCGCAGAATATCGTTATGCGCGTCACCTATACGGACAGCCCTTCGGCAAAGAAGATGGCCGCCCTGTACGGGGCTCTTTTTGCCGTGGCTGCGATTTGTATTGCCCTGGCGGAATATCAGGGCAGGAAATCGCAGAAACTGAAAAGGGAAGTGCGTCTGCAGACCGCGGTACGCCTGACCTTAGGACCGACGCTGTGCTGCGCCGTACTGTACCTGTGCTATGCGGTTTTCGGACAAAACCTGTTCGGCGGAAAGCCGGAAGACAAGATTGTTTACGGCCTGGGGATCGGGATTGCAGCCGCTTTTTTTGCCTGGGTGATTTTTGCCCCCCGAAAAAGCGGGGAGGGCCGTCCCTTTGGGGAGTTGGTTTCCGGCGAGGGGATGGACTGGCTGCAGGCCGCCGCTTTCGCAGGCGCCCTGTGGGGAACCATCCGTTTTATGAACGCCCAGTACCAGTTCCAGCAGGATATGGCGTACCGGCAGGTCCTGTTTGCCTCTGCCCTGGTCCTTCTGACCATGGGGCCGGCCAAGGCTTTGCTGCACAGATACAGCGTCCTTTGGACAGGGCTGTCCGCCCTGGCCGGTACGGTGTTTTACGGATTGCAGAAAAGCTCTTTGGCAGAAGAGGACGCCGTGCAGAAGCTGTCTTTGCTGCGCTGGGACATCCTGATTGCCATTGCGGCCGGACTGGCGGTGATCGCCCTCTGGGATAAGATCCGGCGCAGGACCTTTGTCTTTTTTGGGATCAACCGCCTGTACGCAGCCCTTTTCGGAGCGCTTCTGATCCTGCTTTTGGTCTTTCGCAATACCAGGACGTGGCCGGTCTACCTGGTGGTTGTATTCGGCCTGTTTTATCTGTTTTACCTGGGATGGGAGAACAGGGACAGACTTTTGTATAACTTCTGCAACGGAGTGACCCTAAATTTTGCCCTGGCGGTGATTTTCGCCCTGGCGCGAAGGCCATTCCGGGCCTGGGTGTACAGCCGCTACAATTTCGTCTTCCATACCGTGACCATTACGGCGACCTATTTGACCCTGGTGCTGTGCGCCCTGACCGTGCGTCTTTTGTGGAAGCTTCATAAGGGAAAACGGCTGACGGATTTTTCGGGGACGCTGCTTTTGTACGGTATGGCCGCAGCTTTCCTGTTTTTCACCCTGTCCCGCACGGGCTATCTGGCCGTGGTGGTCATGACGGTGATCCTCGTGCCTTTTGTGACGTTCTTTGTTTTCCGGCAGGGCGCGGCCGCGTTTTTCCGGTACGCAGGCTGTATGCTTTTGTCCGCGGTCCTGTGCGTCCCTGTAGCCTATACCGGGGTGCGGATTTTGCCCGCCTTGTATAACGATCCCTATATTTATGAAGTGGAAGAGTCCGCGGCGGCCATTCACAGGGATGATCCGAAGGATTCCACCGGCTACATGTCGGTGTCCTATTTTAAATATGTGATGGACAATAAGCTGTTTGCCGCAGCAGGGGAGGAAGGGCTTTCCCCCAGGGCATGGATGAGCTGCCTGGCCGGGGAAACCGCAGTGCTTCCGGGCAGCGTCCTGGTGGCCTCTGCCGGGGAGGACGCCCAGCTGTCCGATCTGGAAGAGTTTTCCAACGGCCGTCTGGAAATTTTCAAAAGTTATATCGGCAACTGGAACCTGACGGGGCACAGCCGGATGGGGGTGACTTTGCCCGACGGTTCCACCAGCGTACACGCCCACAACACCTACCTGCAGGTGATCCATGACCACGGCCTTCTCACCGGCGCCGTCTACCTGGTTTTCGGCCTGGCAAGCGCGGTGATGATGTTCGGATATGCGTTAAGGCACGGGAAAAAGGACGGGTGCGCGGCCCTGCCGCTGGCGGTTTTCATCGGCTTTGCGGTAGCCGGGCTGGTGGAATGGATTTTCCATCCCTGCAACCCGCTGGGCTATTCGGCCATGGTTGTCCTGGCCCCGCTGCTTTTGTCCGACAGGAAATTAAAATCCGGGAAAGTGTTTAAGAAGTAAGATGCGAGAAGAAACGAAGAAAAAAAGAACTTCATTTAACTATCAGCTGTTTTACCGCAGGACCGCCCTGATCGTCTACGACATCATCAGCGTGGTGGCGTCCAGTTTCCTGGCGCTGCTGATCCGGTATGATTTTGAAGTGGACACAGTGCCTGCGGAATTCCTGCTGCCCATCCGTCAGTTTTTGTGGATCAATATCCTGCTGACGCTGCTCATTTTTTATTTCTTCCGTCTCTATCACAGCCTTTGGGCCTTTGCGGGGGAGACGGAGCTGCAGAACCTGGTGATGGCCTGTCTGTGCGCCAGCGTGATGACGGGCGTGGGGATCAACTTTTTTAAACTGTCTTCCCAGGCCGTGCCGGACAGCTATTATTTCCTGTACTTTTTCATCCTGCTGATGTTTCTGTTTGCCAGCCGGTTTTCCTACCGTTTCCTGCGCAGCAGGAAGCATAAGCTGCAAAACCGCAAAAACAGTATTTCCGTGATGATTATCGGCGCCGGGGAAGCGGGCAACACCATCATCAAGGAAATCGTGACCAGCAACTATTCCACCATGGTGATCCGCTGCATCATCGACGACGACAAAAACAAGTGGGGACAGTTCATCCAGGGCATCAAGGTGGTGGGCGGCCGGGAAAAGATCATCGAGTCCGCCGACCTTTACGATATCGACGAAATCTTCCTGGCGATCCCGTCCGCATCCCCTAGGCAGATCCGGGAGATTCTGGAAATCTGCAAGGAAACCAACTGTAAGCTGCGTTCCCTGCCTGGGCTGTATCAGCTGGTGAACGGGGAAGTCAACGTCAGCAAGCTAAGGGACGTGGAAGTGGAGGACCTGCTGGGCAGGGAGCCCATCCGGGTGGATCTGGATTCCATCCTGGGATATGTGCAGAACAAGGTGGTGCTGGTCACCGGCGGCGGGGGTTCCATCGGCAGCGAGCTGTGCCGACAGGTGGCTACCCACAGGCCGGCCCGCCTGATTATTTTCGATATTTACGAAAACAACGCCTACGACATCCAGCAGGAACTGAAGGAAAAGTTCCCGGATTTAAAACTGACGGTGCTCATCGGCAGCGTCCGCAACACCAACCGGATCAATTCCGTGTTTGAAACGTGGAAGCCGGATATCGTTTACCACGCGGCGGCCCACAAACATGTGCCCCTGATGGAGGACAGCCCCAACGAGGCCATTAAAAACAATGTCTTTGGCACCTGGAAAACCGCCATGGCGGCGGCCATGAACGGCACGGAGAAATTCGTGATGATTTCCACGGACAAGGCGGTGAACCCCACCAACATCATGGGGGCCAGCAAGCGGATCTGCGAGATGATCATCCAGACCTTCAACCGCCATTACGATACGGAGTTCGTGGCGGTGCGCTTCGGCAACGTGCTTGGCTCCAACGGCAGCGTGATCCCGCTGTTTAAAAAGCAGATCGCGGCGGGCGGGCCGGTGACGGTGACCCATCCGGACATCATCCGGTACTTTATGACCATCCCGGAGGCGGTTTCCCTGGTGCTCCAGGCGGGGGCCTACGCCAAAGGCGGGGAGATTTTCGTGCTGGATATGGGCGAGCCGGTAAAAATTCTGGACCTGGCAAAAAACCTGATCCGGCTGTCCGGCTATAAGGTGGACGAGGATATCAAAATCGTGTTCACCGGGCTGCGCCCGGGGGAAAAGCTGTATGAGGAACTGCTCATGGACGAAGAGGGGATGCAGGATACGGACAATAAACTGATCCATATCGGCAAGCCCATCGAACTGGACGAGCGGCAGTTTTTCGTCCAGCTCAAAAAGCTGGAAGAGGCGTCCAAAAGCGAATGCAGGGACATCCGGCCCATGATCCGGGAAATCGTGCCCACGTATCATTATCAGGAAAAAAGGGAGAATCCATGAAAATTCATCATATCGGGTATCTGGTGAAACGCCTGGAAAAAGCGGCGGCGGCCTTCGAGGCCCTGGGCTATGGGCGGGAAGGAACGACTGTCCGGGACGAAAGCCGGGGGGCGGACATTTTGTTTCTGCAAAAGGACGGCTACCGGATCGAACTGGTAAGCCCTTACTGTCCGGACTCCGTGGTGTCCGGACTTCTGAAAACCTACAAAAACGCTCCCTATCACATCTGCTATGAGAGCGATAATTTTGCCGCAGATACGGCCGCCCTGGAAGGGGGCGGCTATCTGCGCATGGGACAGCCCCAGGCGGCCCCCGCCATCTGCGGGCGGCGGGTGGTGTTTTTCATGCATCCGGCCATGGGGATGATCGAGGTTGTGGAAGAAGAAGGAAAGGCGGTTTAAGGAAAATGGAAAGAAAGCGGATTTATCTTTCTTCCCCTACCATGCACGGGGAAGAGCAGGCCTTTGTGAAGGAGGCCTTCGACACCAACTGGGTGGCGCCCCTTGGCCCCAATGTGGACGCGTTTGAACGGGAAATGGCGTCCTATGCGGGCATCGGACATGCGGCGGCCCTGTCCGCGGGTACGGCGGCCCTGCACTTGGCCGTGATTTTAAGCAACGTCAAACAGGGGGATGTGGTATTCGCTTCTTCCCTGACCTTTTCCGCCAGCGTCAATCCGGTCTGCTATGAAAAGGCGGTGCCCGTTTTCATCGATTCGGAGCCGGATACCTGGAACATGGATCCGGACGCTTTGGAGAGGGCTTTTGAAAAGTATCCCCGCCCGGCGGCGGTGATCGCGGTGCATCTGTACGGCACCCCGGCTAAAATCGACCGGATCCGGGCTATCTGCGACGCCCATCATGTGCCCCTAATCGAGGATGCGGCGGAATCTTTGGGCGCGACTTTCCGGGGAAAGATGACGGGGACTTTCGGGGATTTCGGCATTTATTCTTTTAACGGCAACAAGATCATTACCACTTCCGGCGGCGGCATGCTGGTGTCGGAGGACGAGGCGGCCATCAAACGGGCCCGCTTCTTAGCTACCCAGGCCCGGGATCCGGCCCGTCACTACCAGCACTCCTGCATCGGCTACAATTACCGTATGTCCAACGTCATCGCGGGCATCGGCAGGGGACAGCTTTTGCATCTGGAGGAACATAAGGCGAAAAAACAGGCCATTTACCGGCAGTACAGGGAAGCCTTCCGGGATATCCCGGAAATTTCCATGAATCCCATGAATCCGGAAGGGGAGGCCAACAACTGGCTTTCCTGCATGACCATTGACCCGGCCTGCCCGGTGACGCCCGTCGGGGTGATGGACGCTTTGGCGGAATACAACATTGAAACCCGCCCCATCTGGAAGCCCATGCACCTGCAGCCGGTATTTTCGAACTGTGATTTCATTCAGACAAAAGAAGGGGTCAGCGTTTCCGAAGATATCTTTAACCGGGGGCTTTGCCTGCCCAGCGACATCAAAAATACGCCGGAGGATATGGAACTGATTATTTCCGTGGTCCGCAGGCAGTTTGGCAGATAACCGCGCCCACGGAGGAAAGACCGATGTACAAAAAATGGATGAAAAGATTTCTGGATATCCTCCTTTCCCTGTGCATCCTCCTTGTTTTAAGCCCCGTGCTTTTGGTGCTGGCGCTGCTGGTGCGTATGAAGCTGGGAAGCCCGGTGATTTTTTCCCAAAAGCGGCCGGGATACGGGGAGAAGATTTTTACCCTGTATAAATTCCGCACCATGACGGATGCGCGGGACAACGAGGGAAACCTCCTGCCGGACAGCGAAAGGCTCACTCCCTTCGGAAAATTCCTGCGGGCCACAAGCTTAGACGAGCTGCCGGAGTTTTTCAACATCCTGAAAGGGGACATGAGCTTTATCGGCCCCAGGCCGTTGTTGGTAAGCTACCTTCCCTACTATACGAAGGAGGAATCTTTGCGCCATACCGTCCGTCCGGGACTGACCGGGTTGGCCCAGGTAAGCGGGCGCAACTTCCTGGACTGGGACAGGCGGCTTAAAAAGGATGTGGAGTATGTAAAGGGGCTGTCCTTTGCCATGGACTGTAAAGTGCTTTTCCTGACGGTAAAGGCGGTGTTTTCCCGGTCCGGCGTGGCGGAGGACACCGGACGGACAGAAGGAAATTTCGCCCGGATCCGGCAGGAGCGCCTGGAGCGCACCGGAAAGCTGAAAGAAGACTGATGGGGAGGTCGGTATGACCAATATTCTGATTTTGAGCGCAGGCACCCGCGACAAAGTGGTGCAGTATTTCAAAAAAGAACTGGCGGGCCGGGGAAAGGTGGTCGCCACGGACTGCAGCCCCGTCGCCCCGGCGATTTACGAGGCCGACGAGTATGTGATTGTCCCAAGGATCACGGAGGAAGGCTATCTGGAAACGATCCTTTCTTTGTGCAGGGAAAAACAAATTTCCGGCGTCTTTTCCCTGATCGACCCGGAGCTTAGCCTCCTGGCGGCCCACCGGGAAGAATTCCTGGCCGCAGGGACGGTGCCTGTGGTGCCGGACGAAGACGTGGTGGAACTGTGTTTCGACAAATACCGGATGTATGAAAAGCTTACCTGCCTGGGCGTGCCCACGGCCCAATGCTACCGTACGCCGGAAGCGTTTTTTGAGGCCCAAAAAGCAGGAAAAATCGATTATCCCGTTTTCTTAAAACCCGTCTGCGGCAGCGCCAGCCTGAATATCAGCAGGGTGACGTGCCGGGAAGAGGTGGAGCTTTTGTGCCGGGAAAATCCGGACCTGATGATCCAGGAGTTCATGGACGGGCAGGAGTATGGGGCGGATTTGTATATCGACCTGGTCAGCGGGGAAGTGATTTCCATTTTCGTCAAGAAAAAGCTGAAAATGCGGGCCGGGGAAACGGATAAGGCGGTTTCCGTCAAGGATGAGGCGCTGTTTTCCTTTTTGAAGGGTTTTGCCGAGACCATGGGCTTTCGCGGGATGATCGACATCGACCTGTTTTTGATCGGGAATACCTGGTATGTGTCCGAAGTCAATCCCCGGTTTGGCGGCGGCTATCCCCATGCCTACGCCTGCGGGGTGAACGTGCCGGCCATGGTAATCAACAACCTGCAAGGGGAAAAAAACCGGCCCTGCATCGGCGAGTATAAGGCCGGTATGGTGATGATGAAATACAGCGAGATCATGGTCCGGGAAGGAATTGGGGAATGAGGTGAATCCTTTGGAAAAATCCGTTCTGATTTTGACAAACAGCGATTCCGGCCTGTACGACTTTCGGAAAGAGGTGCTTACGGCCCTGCGAAAAGAGGGCTACCGGGTGCATGTTTCCGTGCCGGACACCGGCTATGCAAAAAAAATAGACGCCCTGGGCTGCATCCGGCATGAGACGCATCTGGACCGCAGGGGGATGAACCCGCTGCAAGACGGGAAGCTGTTTTTGTTTTATCTGCGGCTGATCCGGCAGGTCAGGCCGGCCGCAGTGCTTACTTATACCATCAAACCCAATGTTTACGGAGGCATGGCCTGCCGGCTTTTGCGGGTCCCCTTTCTTGCCAATATTACAGGGCTTGGAAGCACCCTGCAAAAGGGCGGGATTTTGCAGAAACTGATCGTCTTTTTATACCGGGAAGGCCTGCGCTGCGCATCCTGTGTTTTTTTCCAGAACAAAAAAAACCTGGAATTTATGACCGAAAAAGGGTGCCTGAAACGGGGCGCGCCGGTCCGGGTGATCCCCGGCTCCGGCGTAAACCTGCAGGAACATGGATACCGTCCCTATCCGGGGGACAAACAGGTGCGGTTCCTTTCGGTGATGCGGATTATGAAAGACAAAGGGATCGGGGAGCTTCTGGAAACCGCCGGGACCATCCACGCCCAGTATCCGGAGACCCTGTTTGAGATCCTGGGGGCTTATGAGGAGGAAAGCAGGGACCGGTATGAACCCCTGATCGGGGACTTGCAATCCCGGGGGGCTGTGCGGTATTATGGTTACCGGGACGATGTGGCGGCCTTTTATGAGGACTGCCATGCGCTGATCCATCCCTCCTATCACGAGGGAATGTCCAACGTGCTGCAGGAGGCCGCGGCGGCAGGCCGCCCGGTGCTGGCCAGCGACATTAACGGCTGTAAGGAAATCTTTGAGGACGGGATTTCGGGATTTGCCTTCCCGCCGAAAGACGCGGCCGGCCTGACGGAGGCGGTGCGCAGATTCCTTTCCCTTTCCCACAGTCAGCGGGAAGAGATGGGCAGGCAGGCCAGGGCCTATGTGGAAGGGCATTTTGACCGGAGGGACGTAGTGGAAGCCTATCTGGAAGAGATCCGGCGCGTGACCGGACGGTGACGGATGGGATGTCCCGGGCCGGTCCGGCTGTTTTTGAAAAGAAGAAATGGAAAGCGAGGAGAATACCATGGGATTATATGAAAAACTGGTGGCTGGAGAAGAAAAGCTGTCCCTGGTGGGACTGGGCTATGTGGGCATGCCCATTGCCGTGGCTTTTGCCAGGAAGATCAAGGTGGTAGGCTATGACCTGAATGAAAAGAAGATTGAGCTGTATCGTTCCGGCGTAGACCCCACACGGGAAGTGGGGGACGAAGTGATTCGGAACACCACGGTGGAGTTTACGGCGGACGAGACGAAATTAAGGGAGGCAAAATTCCATATCGTGGCGGTCCCCACCCCGGTCAACGACGACCATACCCCGGACCTGACCCCGGTGGAAGGGGCCAGCCGGATTCTGGGCCGCAACCTGCAAAAGGGCAGCGTGGTGGTATTTGAATCCACGGTTTACCCCGGCGTTACGGAGGAAATCTGCGTGCCCATCCTGGAAAAGGAATCCGGCCTAACCTGCGGCGCGGACTTTAAAATCGGCTATTCCCCGGAGAGGATCAACCCCGGCGACAAGGTGCACCGCCTGGAAACCATTACCAAGATCGTTTCCGGCATGGACGAAGAGACGCTGGATACGGTGGCAAAGGTGTATGAACTTGTGGTGGAAGCGGGCGTTTACCGCGCGGAATCCATCCAGGTGGCGGAAGCGGCGAAGGTCATTGAAAACAGCCAGCGGGATATCAATATCGCCTTTATGAACGAGCTTTCCATTATCTTCAATAAAATGGGCATCGATACCCGCAGCGTGCTGGAAGCGGCGGGCACAAAATGGAACTTCCTGAAGTTTTTCCCCGGCCTGGTGGGCGGCCACTGCATCGGCGTGGATCCTTACTACCTGACCTACCGGGCGGAGCAGATGGGATACCATTCCCAGATCATTCTGGCGGGCCGTAGGATCAACGACGATATGGGCAAATATGTGGCGGAGAACGTGGTGAAAAACCTGATCCGCGCGGACGTGCCGGTGAAACGGGCGAAGGTGGCCATCCTGGGCTTTACCTTCAAGGAAAACTGCCCGGATACCCGCAATACCAAAGTTATCGATATCGTAAAGGAACTGCGGGAGTACGGCATCGAGCCGGTGATCGTGGACGAGACGGCGGACCGGGACGAAGCGAAGAGGCTCTATGGCGTCAAGCTGGCGGACAGAAGCGCGGTAAACGGCGTGGACGCTTTGGTAATCGCCGTGGCCCATGAGGAATTCGCGGACCTGGACCGGGAAACCATCGACGCTTTCTTCAATCCCGCCAACGGCAAAAAAGTGCTGGTGGACGTAAAGGGGATTCTGGACAGAAAGCACTATCAGGACGAATCCTACATTTACTGGAGATTATAAGCGGAGAAATCCATGAGGGAACGGATGAAGCGATTTTCCCCCGTCTTTTTGCTGCCTGTCCTTTTTTTCGCCGGGATATGGCTGTTTGGAACGACGGGACTTTACAATGACAGCAACCAGTATATTGCCATGCACATCCACAGGGAGCCTTTGTATCCGTTTTTTCTGTGGATTGTGCGCAGCCTGGCGGGAGAGGGGACCTACCTGGAAATTGCCCGTTTTTTCCAGAACGTGCTGGCGGCGTATTCCGTGATCCGGCTGACGGCCTGTATCCGGAAGCGCTTTGAAACGGGCGCCTTTTTCACCCTGCTGATCTGCCTGGTTTTGCTGGCCCCCCATGTGATCACCCCCCTGTTTTCGGCCAGCGCCCTGGTTTTGTCCAACGGCATCATCAGCGAGGCCTTGGGGTTGCCCCTGTTTTACCTGTTTTTCGGGCAGTGTCTGGATTTGCTGCTTTGTAGGGAAAAAAAGGCGGCCTGTGCAGCGCTTGTGCTGGCCCTGCTTTTGTCCCTTACCAGGGGGCAGATGATGACCGCCCTGCTTTTGTGGGCTTTATGCTGCCTGTACCGGATCCTGTTTTGCAGGTGGGAGGCACCCAAAAAGTTTTGGAAGCCGGCGGCGGCCGTGCTGGTATGTACGGCCCTGGCTTTCTGCGGGCGTTCGGCGCTGGTGCGGACCTACAATCTGGCCTTTAACGGCTATTTTATCAACAATACGTTTGGCAGCGTGGGCATGCTGGCCAATATGCTGTATGCGGCGGACCGGGAGGACGGGGAAAATATCCGGGACGAAAAGGCGAGGGAGCTGTTTGAGCTGTCCTTTGACTTAGCCTGGGAAAGGGAAGCCAACTACCGTTTCTCGCCGGAAGGGTTTTTGAACCGGGCGGCCCATCTGGAAGGACAGCACGACGCGCTGAAATTCGAGATCATTGAAGAGCCCTGGAGGGCCTGGCACGACGAACGGGGAATGAAGGATTACATTCCGGAAAATGTGGAATCGGACCGGGTTGCGGGAGAAATCATGAAAGGGATTTTCCCCCGTGTCCTGGGCAGGTGGGTTTACGATTACCTGGCCCTTTCCGCCTATGGGCTGATCCGTTCCGTGGCGGTGGTCCATCCGCTGCTTAACTGGTACGCCCTGCTTGTCTGGGCAGGGATGCTTGTCCTGATTGGATTCACCTTTTGGAAAAACAGGGACTCCAAGGCTGCGCCGGCGGCGCTTTTTGCCGTTTTGTGCGTGCTGGCAAACGTCTATGCCACTTCCCTGATTATTATGTGCCTGTCCCGCTATATGATCTACGGACTTCCGGTTTTTTATATCGGGGGCCTGCTGCTTTTGCGGGAAAATTGCCGTAAGTTTTATTTAAGATTCCATGAAGGCCATTGCTTAAAAAAAGAAAAGAGGCTATACTAAACCGGAAAGAAGACTCCATAAGGAAGAAGGAGAGAGGCTTATGAAACGACTATCCAAACGGATCTGCGCCCTGCTTCTGACCGGGGCAGCGCTGATGGGAACGGCGCTTTCGGGATGCGCACAGGGCACGGACTATACACAGGAAATCAAAGAATACCAGGCGAAGCTGGAATCTTTGGCGGCGGAGAACGAAGAGCTGAAAGCCCAGCTGGGCCTTGGGGAGACCGCACAGGAAGAGACCGCAGGGGAGGAAACCACTGCGGTAACGCAGGAGACTGCGGTTTCCGGAAACGAAACCCAGACCGCTTCGTCTGAGACGGAGGCTTCGCAAGACGCCACCCAGACGGCATCCGCGCAGGAAACCGAAGGACAGGACGGGGAGAAAGAAGACGACCGGCTCAACATCCTCGTATTCGGCGACAGCATCTGGGGCAACTACCGGGACGCTACCGGCGTGGCCGCGAAGCTGGACTACTACCTGTCCCAGCTGGGGGTGGGCGCCACCGTATACAATGCGGCCATCGGCGGCACCAGGGCGACCCTGGACCCGGAGGACAATGAGTATGAATTCGGCCCGGCCAGCGAAAATTCCCTGGCCAAGATGATTTCCATCCTGGACGGACAGACGGATGTGGAACTTCTGCAGGGCAAACCTGCCTATGAGGATATGAAGGCGGCGCTTTCGGTGCGCGACCAGATCGACGTGGTGATCATCGCCTACGGCATGAACGACTTTTTAAGCCAGGCGCCCATCAACAGCTCGGACGATCCCTGGACGGGATTCGGTACGGCTTTGATCAACGGGGTTTTGGGCGTGCGCAGAATCTGCCCCGAAGCCAGGATCCTCATCGCAGCGCCCACCTATGCGTCCTATTTTTCCATCCCCGTGCAGAATATGGGGGAAAAGGCGCTGTACAATTATGCCAGCGTGGCCTGCGACGTGGCCGAAGGTCAGGAGACGCTGTGTCTGGACGCCTATGACCATCTGGGCATCGACGCCTACAATGCGGACGAGTATCTGGAAGACGGCGTGCACTTAAACGAGAAGGGCCGCGATCTGTACGCAAGGGCGGTGGCGTCCTGTCTGGTATACGGCCAGGAAGGCCAGATCTCCGGCAACGCATACGATTTCGATCAGCAAGATTAGAGAACGATCAGGAGGATAAGGGAAAATGGGTTTTCAGAATCTGGTTTTTAATCCGGACAGCGTGTTTTTGGTAACGGGGGGCGCGGGCTTTATCGGCTCCAATCTGTGCGAAGCCATCCTGAATTTAGGATACCGGGTCCGCTGCCTGGACGACCTTTCCACAGGGAAAAAAGAGCATGTGGAACTGTTTGCGGACAATCCCAACTATACGTTTATCAAGGGGGATATCCGGGATTTCGATACGTGCAAAGAAGCCTGCGAAGGCGTAGACTACGTCCTTCACCAGGCGGCCTGGGGCAGCGTGCCCAGAAGCATCGAGATGCCCATTTTCTATGCCCAGAACAACATCCTGGGAACGCTGAACATGATGGAAGCGGCCCGGCAGTGCAGTGTAAAGAAATTCGTATACGCTTCCAGTTCCTCCGTTTACGGGGACCATCCCGGCCTCCCCAAAAAGGAAGGGGTGGAGGGAAACGTCCTTTCCCCCTATGCTTTGACCAAAAAGACGGACGAGGAATACGGGCGCCTTTACCATGAGCTGTACGGCTTGGACACTTACGGGATGCGGTATTTCAACGTCTTTGGCCGCAGGCAGAACCCGGAAGGGATGTATGCGGCGGTGATCCCGAAGTTTTTAAAACTCCTGCTTTCCGGACAGGCGCCTACCATCAACGGCGACGGGAAACAGTCCAGGGACTTTACCTATATTGACAACGTGATCGAGGCGAATCTGAAAGCCTGCCAGGCGGGGAGCGAAGCGGCGGGCCAGGCCTACAACATCGGTTCCGGCGGCAGGGTCTTTCTGATCGACTTATACCGCGGGCTTTGCGACGCCCTAGGCGTTTCCATCGAGCCTGTATTCGGGCCGCCCCGGAAAGGGGATATCCGGGATTCCAACGCGGACATCTCCAAAGCCAGGAAGCTTCTGGGCTATGATCCCGATTATGACTTTGAAAAGGGGATCGCCCTGGCCATCGACTGGTACAAGGAAAATCTGTAAATGTGAGGAAAACTGCCGCCCTGCGCCGGCTTTTTGCGGGGCGGCTCTTTCCCTTTTCAACCGGCTTTGCAAAAGCTAGGGAGGGAGGAAGGCAGCATGCATTATAAGCTGGTGATTTTCGGGGTCAAGGATACCACCGATGAAATTGTGAAATACGTGCAGGAAAAGCTGTGTCCCGTGGATCTTGTGGTAACCATCCATCCGGACGTGCTCAAAAAAAATCAGGTGTCCGGCTATCAGGGGCTGTCCTATCTGACGGACCGATACGGGATTGAGGTTTATGAGGCCGGATCCTACGGCCTGGCGGACGAAGAGACGGCCCGTTTTTTTGCGGAAAATACGTTTGACCTGGGGATTTCCATGGGCTGGCAGAGGCTGGTGCCAAAGGCGGTGCTGGACCGGTTTTCCACAGGGGTGTTCGGTTTCCACGGAAACTGCGGCTATTTGCCCTTCGGACGGGGCCGTTCCCCTTTGAACTGGTCCATTATCCTGGGGGACAGCCGGTTTATCTTAAACCTGTTTCGCTATGACGAGAAGGCGGACAGCCCCAACGTATTCGCCAATGAGATGTGCGAGATCACGCCCCACGATACGGTACGCACCATGCAGTATAAGAACATGCTGGTGAGCAAGCGCCTCATCGCCAGGCTGGTGGCGGCCTGGAAAGCGGGAAATGTGCAGGTGCAGACGGCTTCGAAGGATTTCGACAGCTGGTACGGGAAGCGGACGGCGGCGGACGGGAAGCTGGATTTTCGCGACCGGACCAGGAACCTGTACAACCTGGTCCGGGGCGTGACCCGGCCTTTCCCCGGTGCGTTTTGTTTCTGCGAAGGGAAAAAGGTGACGGTGTGGAGCGCCCATCCCTTCGACGGGATACTGGATCTTTCCGCTTATGCGCCCGGGGAGATCGTGGACGAATTTGACGGGCGGCTGATCGTGCGCACGGTGGACGGTTCCCTTCTCATCGAGGAGTATGAATATGACGGCACGCTTTTGCCCGGCATGGTCCTAGGGGAGGAAAGCGTATGAAGGCGGCGGTGCGGCTGGACGATATTACGCCGGATATGGACTGGGACAGCTTTGAGGCGTTTGAGGCCCTGTGCGACCGCTTCGGCGTCTGCCCCCTTCTGGGGATAGTGCCCCAAAACCGGGATCCCAAGCTGTCCGTGGGAGAAGTGCGGGAGGATTTCTGGGAAAAGATCCGGGCCCTGCAAAAAAAAGGCTGGTGCGTGGCCATGCACGGCTGCCATCATCAGTACCGGACGAATTTAGGGGGCCTGTTCCCCCTAAACCGGCAGTCGGAGTTTGCAGGCCTTCCGGAAGAAGAGCAGAGGGCGTCTTTGCAGGAAGGACTGCGCATCCTGGATTTTCATGGAATCCATCCGGAGATTTTTATGGCGCCGGGGCATACCTTTGACCGGACCACGCTGAAAGTGTTAAAGGAACTGGGCTTTCGTTATGTGACGGACGGCTACGGCAAAAGGCCCTATGTGCGAAAGGGGCTGACTTTTCTGCCCATTTCCTTTTTGCGCAGCCGCCTGTTTTCGGGGAAAGGATACGGCACGCTGGTGCTGCACTTAAACGGGGCCTCAAAAAAAGAGCTGGAAGGATACGGGCAGCTGTTTGCGGCCCACAGGGACGGGTTTATCACCTGGCAGGAATACATGGCCGTTCCCGCCAAAAAGCGGGGGCTGCCCGGAAACGGGGCAGAGTATGCCATGGCTTTTGCAAAAGGGCTGGCGGGCAGGGCAAGGCGGCTTCTTAAGGGGAAGCGGTAAGGAACCCGGGCCTGCAGGGAAAAGGGAGGAGAAGAGGACGATGGGAAAGACGATCCGCGTGCTGCAGGTACTGGGCGGGACGAACCTGGGAGGGGCGGAGAGCCGCGTGATGGACCTTTACCGGAATATGGACCGGGACAGGATTCAGTTTGATTTTGCGGTGCACGGCCAACAGCAGGGATACTTCGACGAAGAAATCCGGAAGCTTGGCGGAAGGATTTACCGCCTCCCCCGTTTTGTGGGGGCCAACTGGACGGCATACCGGAAAGCCTGGAGGGATTTTTTTGCTTCCTATCCGGGGTATGCCTGCGTCCACGGCCACATGACCAGCACGGCGTCTATCTATCTTCCGGAAGCGAAACGGGCGGGGGTGCCCCTGACCATTGCCCACGCCAGGAGCGCCGGCGTGGACGCAGGGCCCAAAGGATGGCTCACCAGACAGCTGCGCCGGTCTTTGTGGAAACGGGCGGACGTCTGCCTGGCCGCTTCGAAGGAAGCGGGACTTGCGGTATTCGGGCCCAAAGCCGCAGCCGCGGGAAAGGTGATCGTGGCGCCAAACGCCATCCGGGCAGAAGTGTACGACTACGACCCAAAAGTGCGGGAGCAGCTGCGGCGCAAGCTGGGGCTTTCGGATGCTTTCGCGGCCGGCCATGTGGGCCGGTTCCATCCCTGCAAAAACCATCCTTTTTTGCTGGAAGTGTTCGCAGAAATCTGCGAACTTTGCCCGGATTCCCGGCTGCTTTTGCTGGGAGAAGGAAGCGGGATGGAAGCGGCAAAGCAGCAGGCCGGACAGCTGGGCATCGCAGACCGGGTCCTGTTTTTGGGCAACCGGGGCGACGCCTGGAATTATTATCAGGCCATGGATGTGTTCCTCTTTCCCTCTTTGTACGAGGGACTGCCCGGCACGGTGCTGGAGGCCCAGACTTCGGGGCTGCCCTGCCTGGTTTCGGACAGCGTGACCCGGGAAGTGGGGGTCACGGACCTGGTGGATTTCCTGCCGTTAAAGGAAACGGCCCGGGAGTGGGCAAAGAAAGCCCTGGCATCCGCAGGGAGGGAAAGAAGAAGCTATCTGGAAGAGATCCGGGAAAGCGGTTTTGACGCAGAAGAACAGGCGGCGAGGATGGCGCGCCTGTATGAGACCGGTACGTGGGAATAAGGAGAGAAAGCCGATATGGTAATCAAGTATCGAAAGAAAATGCTGCGCCTGGCGCAGATCTGGTTTGAACCCGTGCCGGCAGGCAGGACTGCGGGGACGGGGAAAGGGGCGGATATCGCATTTTACCATCAGGTGGAAAAGCCGGTTTCCGGTCTTTTTGCAATTTCCCAGCCGTTCCATACCCAGGTCAGCGACCTGACGCTGCCGGGAGAGGAGCTTTTTTCCCAAATCAGCAAGACGGAACGATATCAGATCCGCAAGAACATGCGGGACGATGTGACGGTGGAACACTGGGACAGTCCGTCCCTGCTGGAACATCCGGAAGTGCTGGAAGGGCTGGCGGAAATGTTCGAGGCCATGTATGCTTCCAAAAATACGCCAAAGACCATGAACCGGGAACAGATCCTTCAGTACGCAAAGGCAGGCGGCCTGTTTGTGACCTGTGTGAAAAAGGACGGGGAAGCGCTGGTATACCATTCCTATACAATGGATGAAAAAAACGCGCGCCTTCTGCATTCGGTGTCCGATTTCAGGGAGCGGGAAGATGCCAGCCTGATCGCCCGGTCCAATAAACGGCTGCACTGGGCGGATATGGAGCTGTTTTCTTCCATGGGGATAGAAGTTTACGACTGGGGCGGTATTTCCAGCCTGGAAAAGCCAAATGGGATCGACAGCTTCAAGATGAAGTTCGGCGGGCAGCTGGTGACCCGGTATAATGTATTTTTAGGACGGACGATTTTAGGGAAACTGGCGATTCTGGCACTGAAGATCAAGGGGTTTTAACCGATGGATAAGAAAAGACTTTTGCTGATCGTGCCCAAACTGGACCAAGGGGGGCTGGAACGGGTCTGCGTCCGGACGGCGCGGATCCTTTCCGACCGCTTCCGGGTGACCATCGCAGCCTTTGACCCGTCCGACCCGGCCTATGACCTGACCGGGCTGGATGTGCGGGACTTAGGGGCGCCTGCACTGCACAGCCGTGCGGGCAAGGTTTTTCGCCTGCTGCAGCGGGCCCTTAAGCTTCGCCGGTTAAAAAGACAGATCGGGGCGGATATCTGCTACAGTTTCGGCCCTACGGCCAACCGGGCCAATGTCCTGGCCGGGGGGCGGGGGAAAATCTGGTGCGGCCTGCGCAGCTGGGTGGACGTTTCTTCTTCCCGGCAGCTGTCCTGGACCGCAGGGCGGGCGGACGAAATGATCTGCTGCAGCCGCGCCCTGGCGGACCGGTTAAAGGAACTTTGTCCCAAAGCTTCGGCCCGGGTGCTCTACAACCCTTATAACGGGGAGGAAATCGCCAAAAGCGCGGCCTGTGCCGACGGGGACCTGCCGGACTGGGAGGGCTGTAGGGTGCTGGTTTCCGTGGGCCGGGAAGATCCGGTAAAAGGCTACTGGCATCTGATGAAAGCCTTTTCCCTGGTTCACAAAAGGCTGCCGGATACCCGGCTGGCCATTGTGGGAAACGGGGACTTTTCCCAATACCGGGAACTGGCGGAAGCGCTTGGCATCGGGGAGGCGGTATGCCTGCCCGGCCTGAAAAAAAACCCGTTTCCCTGGCTTGCCCGGGCGGATTTGTTCGTGCTTACCTCCCTGTATGAAGGATTTCCCAATGCCATGACGGAAGCCATGACCCTGGGCTGTCCGGTGGTGGCTGCCAACTGTATGACCGGCCCGGCGGAAATTCTGACCAAAGATTACCGGGCCGCCCAGAAGGCCACAGGAATTTTGGAGGGGGAATACGGGATTTTGTTCCCGACCATGGACCCGCAGGAAAATCTGGATCCGTCCTGCATCACCAAAGAGCAAAGGCAGCTGGCCGAAACCATTTGCGGCCTGCTTTCCGATCCCCAAAAGCTGGACGCTTACGCAAAAGCGGCAAAGCAAAGGGCTGCGGACTTTGGGGAAGAGACTTACGCGGAACGGTTCTGCCGTCTGGCCCAAGACGCCGGGAAGGCAGCAAATTAAGGAAGGAAAGGTATGCAAAAGATCGCATTTCATTTAAATTGTCTGGCCCGGGCCGGGGCGGAGCGGGTGGTGACCAACCTGGCCGCCCAGTTTGTACAGGAAGGCTACGAGGTGGTCATCGCCACCGAATGGAAGGATAAAGTGGAATACGAACAGGATCCCAGGGTGCGCCGGGTGATCGTGGGGCCGGAAGGGGAAGAGGAGAAAAAGGGAAGGATCGCCAAAATTTTCCTGCGCTATTTCAAGCTGCGCCGGTTTGTGAAGCGGGAGCGGCCGGACGTGCTCATCGCCTTCGGGCACAAAGCCAATTACCGGGCGCTGATCGCCACCCTTTTGATGAAGCAGAAAGTGGTGGTGTGCGTGCGCACCGACCCTACGGGCCATTATGACGGGAAAACGGATCAGATCCTGATCCCGCTGCTGTTTCCAAGGGCTGCCGGCTTTGTGTTCCAGACCACGGGGCAGAGGGACTTTTTCCCGCCCTTTGTGAGGAAAAACTCCACCATTATTTTAAATCCGGTAAATCCCAAATATTTCGGCCTGCCAAAGCCCCAAAAGCGGGAAAAGGAAGTGGTGCATTCCGGACGCCTGGTGGACTTTAAGAATCATCCGCTGCTGATCCGCGCCTTTGCCCGGGTGCATGAAAAGCACCCGGATTATGTGCTCAAGCTTTACGGGGCGGATTCCGGGGACGGCACTTTACAGATCATCGAAACCCTGATCGATCAGCTGCATGCCAAAGACTGGGTAAAACTCATGGGCGGCAGCGACGAGCTGGAAAAGCTTCTGCCTTCCGCCGCGGTTTATGCCTTTTCTTCGGACTGGGAAGGGCTGCCAAACGGTGTGCTGGAAGCCATGGCCATGGGGATCCCCACGGTGGCCACGGACTGCCCCTGCGGCGGGCCCGCCACGGTCATCCGAAACGGGGAAAACGGCCTGCTGGTGCCCATTATGAACGAAGAAGCGCTGGCCGATGCCATCTGCAGGCTCATCGAGGATCCGGATTTTGCCGGACGCCTGGGGGACAACGCCAGAAAAATCGAGGAGCTGACCAATCCGGAGGCGGTATTCGTCCGGTGGAAGGAATACCTGGAATCCCTCTGAAAAAATAGTTCACACAAGAAAGGGAAAAAGAAATGTTTTCATACGACGATTACCGGCAGATCATCCGCCTCATCCAGGAAACGGGAAGGGGCATGGGCTATGAGGAAGCGCTGGGCGCGGACCGGTTTGTGATCATGCGCCACGACGTGGAATACAGCGTGGAGCGGGCCTATGAGCTGGCAAAAGTGGAACATGAAATGGGCTTTGTTTCCACCTGGTTTTTCCAGTGGACCAACAATTCCTACAATATTTTGTCCGTGCGCAACCAGGAGAAGATCCGAAAGATCCGGGAAATGGGCCATCATGTGGGACTGCATTTTGCCTTAAACGGCCTGACGGATATGGGGGAAGTGCGCTGCCAGATCGGGAAGGAAATCCGGATTCTTTCGGAGATGTTCGGCTTTCCCATCACACAGTTTAGCATCCACCGGCCTTCCAAGGACGCGCTGCGGGAAAATATCAAGCTGCCCGGTGTTTTAAACGCCTACCAGGACGATTTTTTCACCTTCGCGGAGGAAGTGGGGGAAAAGACCGAGCTGAAGGTAAAGTACATGTCGGACGCCAACCATATCTGGCGCTACGGCTATCCGGACCGGGACAATATTTTCGGCCACGATAAGGTACAGATCCTCACCCATCCTTTTGCCTGGACCGAAAAAGGCTATGACAACCGGGACAATTACGCCACCCTGGTGCAGGAAAAGTATGCGGAAATGATCGACAGCATCGACAAGGAATGCAAGGACTTTTATGTGTACCGGGAGGAATTTTTGCAGGCAAAGCTGATTGCGGAAAAGGAGCAGTGATCGCCCATGTGCGGAATTTGCGGGTTTTATTCGAAAAAAGAGATCCGGATGGGGCAGCTTGAGGGGATGAATAATACCATGATCCACCGGGGGCCGGATGATGCCGGCGCAGAGATCTTTGACGAAAGGGACGGCTACCGGGTGGGGCTGGCCCAGCGCCGCCTTTCCATCCTGGACCTGTCCCCCCTGGGCCATCAGCCCATGCATGCGGCGGACGGCCGGGTGAGCCTGGTGTTCAACGGGGAAATCTACAATTTCGAAGAGCTGCGGGCGCAGCTGCCCGGCTACCCGTTTCGTTCCCGCTGCGATACGGAGGTGCTGCTGGCAGCTTATGAAGCCTGGGGCATTTCTTTTGTGGAAAAGTGCAGCGGGATGTTTGCCATTGCCCTGTACGACCGGCAGGACGGGTCTTTGTATCTGATCCGGGACCGGATCGGGAAAAAACCCCTGTATTACTGGGAAGACGGGCAAAACCTGGTCTTTGGTTCGGAACTCAAAGCCATTATGGCCTGCCCCGGCTTTCCTAGGACCCTCCGCAGGGATGTGCTGCCCCGTTACCTGTTCCAGCAGTATATCCCGGAACCGGATACGGTTTTTGAACAGGTCTTCCAGCTGCTGCCCGGGGAAATGCTGCGGTTTTGCCGGGGAAGGGCAAAGAAGGAACGCTACTGGAGCATTCCGGGGAAGTACCGGGAGGGAATGGCCGACCCCGTGACGGATTATGGGGAAGGAAAGGCCCGGTTAAAGGAGCTGCTTACCGCCGCGGTGAAACGGCGCATGATCGCGGACGTGGAGCTGGGGACTTTCTTAAGCGGCGGCTATGATTCCTCCCTGGTGACCGCCATTGCGGCGGGGCTTTCCGAAAAGCCGGTAAAAACCTTTTCCATCGGATTTGAGGAAGCGGCCTACGACGAGTCCGGCTATGCGGAAAAAATCGCCTCCTGCCTGGGCACGGAGCATACGAAGCGCATCATTACGGAAAAAGAAATGTTCGACCTGGTGGAAAGCATCCCCAAGTATTACGATCAGCCTTTTGCGGATTCTTCCCAGATTCCTACCATGCTGGTGTCCGCCCTGGCGAAGGAAAAGGTGACCGTGGCCCTTTCCGGGGACGGGGGGGACGAGTTTTTCTGCGGATACGGATTGTACGATAAGCTGTATCAGGCGCAGAGGCTGGACCGGCTGGGCGGCCTGGTGTACGGCCTGTGCAGCCTGCCGGGCCTTAAACAGGCAAAGACGCTGGAAAAGCTGCCTTTTTCCGTACAGGTGATTGCAAAAAACCGGGACAGCCGGATGAAAACCCAGCTTTGTTCCCCCCATTACTTAGACTGCGTCCGGAAAATGGCCGGGGAAGGGGAAGTCCGCTTTTTGCAGGAAGCAGGCTACGGCGTAAAAGACTGGCAGGTGCGGCGGATGCTGCTGGACATGGAAACCTATCTGCCGGGAGACATTTTATGCAAGGTGGACCGGGCTTCCATGAAATATTCCCTGGAAGCCAGATGCCCCATCCTGGACCGGGACGTGATGGAATATTCTTTCCGCCTGCCCCAGTCCTTTAAGTACAAAAACGGGACGAAAAAGAAAATCCTGAAGGAAATCGCCTGGGACTATCTGCCCAAGGAACTGCTGGAACGGCCCAAGAAGGGATTTTCCGTGCCCATGGACAAATGGCTGGCCGGCCCCTTAAAGGAGCGGCTTTTGGACTATGCGGACGCAGGATTTTTAAAAAGACAGGGGCTGTTTTGCCCGGAATACACCCAGGCTTTTGTCAGGGAGTGGCTTGGGCGGGGGGACGCAGGCGCGGGCAGCGGGGCCAACGATTCCAAAATCCTGTGGGCGTTTTTTATTTTCCAACAATGGTATGAACGGTGGATGCAGCGATGAGCGAAAGAAACGGAAAACATGTGGCTTTCTATATCGGTTCCTTGAAAAAAGGGGGCGCGGAACGGGTATTCGTCAACCTGGCCCGGTATTTTGTTTCCCGGGGCTACAGGGTGACGATGGTGACCCAGTACGAAAAGGAAAACGAATATCCGCTGCCCGAAGGGGCAGGAAGGGTCCTTTCCGACCTGACCCCGGCAGAGGAAGGAAACCGGGTGCAGAACCTGTTTCGCAGATACACAAAGCTTCGCCGGATTTTCCGGGAGCTGAAGGCGGACGTGGTGCTGTCCACCATCGGGAAAAACAATTTCATGGCGATTTTGGCCAACCTTTTTTCCAAAACCCGGGTGATCGTTTCCGTTGTGGCGGAGCCCACGGAGGAATATCCCAATGCCCTGATGCGGTTTCTGGCCAAAACGCTGTTTTACCTGGCGGACGGGATCGTGATGCAGACAAAGGACGCGGTGGCTTTTTTCCAGCCCTCTTTGCAGAAAAAATGCGTGATCCTGAAAAATTCCGTAAATCCGGCTTTCCTGCGCCCCAGATACGAGGGAAAGAGGGGACAGGATATTGTGGCCGTGGGACGGATGGACGCCAACAAAAACCAGGCCATGGCCATCCGGGCCTTTGCAAAGATTGCGGGAGAATTCCCGGAAAGCCGGCTGATCCTCTACGGGGACGGGCCGCTTAAGGAACAGTTAAAGGCGCTGGCCGGCGGTTTGGGCGTAGGGGACAGGGTCCTTCTGCCCGGCACGGTGAACGATGTGGCGGACCGGATCGAAAAGGCCAGGATTTTTTTGCTCACCTCCTTTACGGAAGGAATGCCCAACACCCTGCTGGAGGCCATGTCCTTAGGGCTGGCCTGCATTTCCACGGACTGCCCCTGCGGCGGCCCCAAAGACGTGATCCAAGACGGGGTCAACGGCTGCCTGGTAGGGGTGGACGACCCGGAGGGCCTGTCTTTCAGGCTTCGGGAACTGCTTTCGGATCCTAAAAAAGCGGAACGGATGGGAAGGGAAGCGGCGCGGCTTCAGGAAAGCTACCGCCCGGAGCGGGTCAACCGGGAGTGGGAGGACTATTTT
>CALWGP010000009.1 GCA_944380095.1 uncultured Lachnospiraceae bacterium
AAACACGCCGTTTGTGCCGCTGTCATAGCCGTAAGCTTCCCACTTGCCGTTTTCCAGGCGTTCCAGACGCATGGTCACCTGCAGGGGTACCCTTCCCCCGTGGGCGCCGGTGGCATAGTACTGATCCAATTCTTCGGAGGTCATGCCCAGGGTATCCTGCTGCACCTCATAGCCGTACTTCTGTACGGTTACGGCCTGGGTATCCACCGGCCAGTTCACCAGACGGTACTGCTGTCCGGTCGTGTCAACATCCTCCGGCGTATTTGCCGGCGTTACGGGCACATAGCCCCCTTCGCCTTCCATGGTTGGATAAAAGGCCCATACCGTTCCCGTCTGGGTCTCCGCCAGGGGTACATCATTCTCTGCCCCCGTCTGGTCGCCCTTGACATAATAGGCGTCGTTGAAAGTTTCGGTGGTCTGTTCCCCGCCGTCCCCAGTCGTTTCCCCTTTCCGGAAGAACAAATACATATAATAGGTGTTGCGGGATTCCAGCATGTAGCCCATGGGGGCGTCGCTCTCCCGGATGGCCACCCGGACAAAAGCGCCGCTTTCTGTTTCCGTAAAAATGTCCTCATACAGTTCTTTAGACAGGGTATCTTGATATTTCGCCTGAAGTTCTTTCCAGGAAAAGGCCTTCGAGGAAGCCCATGCGGTAAGCGGTCCCTCGGCGGTGAAGTCGTTGTCCAGACCGGTGGTCATGGTATCCAGCCTGTCATACAGGTTGCCCTGGGAATCCGCCAGATAGACGTCAAAGGTGGCGTTGCCCAGCGGGGTATAGGCATAAACCTTATCCCCGTTGTCCGTACGGCCGCCGGCCCATTTGACAATACGGATCGTGGCGAACCGTTCGCCGGAGCCGCCGTACTCCGGATGGTTTTCAAAGGCCTCCTTTGTCACCTGATTATCCCGATATTCCATAACTTCCGTAGGGGTATACCTTGTCGTACCCCTCCCATCCGTATGGTCATAGGTCGTTTTGTTCGTATATTGGGTTCCTTCCCTCTTAATCAGGGTAACCACGTTTTCTTCCCGGATGCTTGCGCCGATGCCCGCGTTGGTTTCCACCAGCCAGTAGACCACGTTATCCGCGGCCTTCAGGATGCCCGTGCCAAACCAGCCGTCCATCCGCTCCCCTTCCTTGTTATACAGGGTGCCGCTGGAATAGGAACCTACCACCGTATATTTTCCCGGATTGTTCTGGTCAAAGGACAACTCTGCGTCTGCTGCCGTTTCCGAAGGAAGCACCTCCTGATAGAGGGTGAACTGGGCGTTGTTGATCAGACGCTCATCCCCTTCCGTGATACCGGGATGTCCGTCTTCTTCGATGACATATTTTTTGATCTGCAGCTGGGCCCAGTTTTCCACATCGGTCATCTCCGCCGTCCGGGCGCCCTGAGGTCTGCCCGTATGGTTGGCTTCCTTTGTCACATGATAGTAGCTGTCCATGGCGTCTGCGGAAATGTTTTGTGGCAAATCCTCCGGGGTCCCTCCCTCTGCCAGATAGTCCGGCATCAGGTAGTCCGTTTTGTCGATGGGCTCCAGATACCTGTAGGCGTCGCCCTGGGGCACGCAGACTTCCACCGCCGCATACTCGGTTTCCTGGGCCAGGTTTTCGAATTTCACCTTCCCGTCCGTTGTCGTGGTCTGTACCTCTTTCAATTGGTAGGAACCGTCCTCCAGCTGCTCATAGAGGGCGATTACCGCGCCAGGAAGCCAATAGGCTTTCTGAGTGAACGTATACTCCCACTTGTTATAATAGAATTTGGTCACTTCCAGGCTGGTAACGGGCTGGTTGATCAATTCCAGCTCCTTTCCGTCCGTTCCGGTGGTCGCCGTCTGTCCCGGCGTCAGCTCCACCATCAGGGTTTCCCCGCTGGCCGTATAGCCGTTTGGCGCAGAAATCTCCCGGATTTCATATTGAATCTTCTGCCCATTTTCGTCGTAGATCGGAAGACCCGTAAAGGATGCAAATCCCGTGGTAGCAGCGCTCGTCGCTTCCTGGACAGGTTCTGTTTTTCCCTTTCGGTAAATGCCGATAACAGCCCCGGCAAGAGGCACCGGATCGCCTGTTTCAACAGCCCGGTATTTGGTCACGGTTACCGCGCCGGTATTGGCATAGTTGACAATGGGCCCATAGGTATTCACATTCTGCTGCTGCACTACTTCATAGGGGCCGAAGAAAAATCCTTCTGTGGTAGTTTCACCCTGTTCTGTATACAGCTCCGGATGGGCAGAGGGATCCAGGATGCCGTTGGGATTGCCCTCCGGCACCACTTCTTTCAGATAATAGATTCCCGCCGGCACCTGAAGGTCCGTGCCCGCTGTCAAAGTCAGGGGCTCTTTATCATACCCGCTGACACGGACGAAATTCTCCCCCGTCTTTTCATAGACTTCAAACGTCACGCCGGTCAGGGGGGTTGTCTTACCTGCCGCGTCCTGTTTGATTTTATTTACCCGAAAAGCGGGATCCGGCCGGTTGGACAGGGTAACCGTCTCTACCAGGGTGTCGGTATCCACCGACTCCACATCGGTCAAATCCACAATTTTTTCATCCGATTCAGTCACATCCGTATAGCCCTTCGGCGTTACCGTCTCTTCCACCAGATATTTCTTTCCCGGTTCCAAAGAAAGAAGGGAACCGGAAGCGGATGTGATCTGCTGCTGCGAAACAACGACCTCTCCTTTTTGATCGTCCGTATAGTCGTAAACCGTATAGGATGCTCCCGGCACAAAGGTTTTTCCGTCATAGCTGTTTACCTTTTTCACAGCCACGGGGACTTTCTGCTCCACGTTGGAAACGGTGACGGACTGCTCCAGCACGATTCCACCGCTTCCCAAAGCGGTATTAAAATTGAAAGGCCCGAAGGCGGTTTTCTTCTCTGTGCCAATCGTCAGCTCTGTCTTTTGGGCCGCATTTGTGCCGCCTAAGGTTGCGGAAGCCTCATACCCTTGGGGGGAAGAAGTTTCCACCAGATAATAGTTTCTATCTGCGCCGTTGGTTCCGGTGCGGGGCAGGTCCGAAATGGTCACCGTGCCCCCTGCGGTTACGCGATAGGTATTTGTCCCGTATGGGGTCAAAGCGCCGTCATCGTCCCGATAATAAAGGGTAAACTGCGCAGTAAGTTCGTTGTTGACCTGTTCGGTCATACTGCTTAAACCGGGGCCGTAGAACTTCTTGGTCAGTGCAATACTGCCGTTGCGGTCGTTTTTCATGGTGATTTTATACGGATCGCTTCCGGAATTGCCCAGATAATCGGTCAGCGTAAACGTTTCGGAATAAGCGTAGTTTTCCCCCCCTTCACTTGTTTCTCCTTCCGCGTGCCAGCCCTCCGGCAGGGTTTCCCGGAACCGGTATGAAATCGCAGTGACGCCGTCGGATTCATAGACCGGAAGCTGCAAAGAAATGGTTCCGTCATTGCCCAAAGAAAGGATCTTATCTCCTCCCTGACCGGCTGCCAGGGAAGTCCAGCTTCCGCCGCTTTCCTTTCTCTGGATTTCAAAAGCATCCGCAAACACCCCGTAATTGGAGGCATTTACATTCTCATACTTCTCATCCTCCTCGCTATTGACATTAAACACCTGTTTTTGCAGGCGCACAGGCGCCAGGTTCTCTTTGTTGGTGCGCTCTACTGTTACAGCAGGGTTATCCTTGGAAACAACACACTCTGTAACGGCATCGTCCGGGATGTATCCTTCCGGCGCAGAAATCTCTTTTACGTAGTAGGTTCCATATTCCAGCCGGCCAAAGACCGCGTTGCCATCGCTTTCCGTTGTCACGGCGGCAAGAGGGTCGCCGGTACAGTTTTGCGTTTCATACAGGCCAAATTCTGCCCCTTCCAGCGCGGAAGGAGTCCCGTTGGAAAGCCCCGTTTTGGTGATTTCGATTTTTCCCAGGGTTTCCCGGTTGTAAAAAGTAAGGGTTTCGTCCTCCCCGGCCGCGATGGCAACTGTTTTGTCATCCGCATTGTAGGTCCCGCCGGTGACTTTCTCCGTATTGTCCGGGCAGGTAATCTCATTTACCGTATAGGTGCCCGGATCCAGCCACACTTCCACCGTCCCGGTAAGACTGTCCGGATCCGTTTCGGGATTGTAGGTGATTTTCCCATTTGCGCCCGTCATCGGCGTATAAACGCCGCTTTCGCTGTTGTAGAAATACAGGGTAGGCGCCTTGCCTGTTTCATCCGTAATTTGATAAACCACCGCACCGCTGACCGGATCGTTGAAATAATTGGCCCAGATATAGGGAACCTGTCTGTCTGTATCGTCATAGCCAATCAGCTCTTTTCCCAGGACCAGCTTCGCCGGGCGGGTCACTTCCCCGGCCTCCTGGTCGGCGGTGGCCTCCGACGTTCTTTCAACGCTTTCCCCTTTCAGCGTATAGGAGATTTTGGCAGTGTTTTTTACCTCCAGCGGCGCCTGGTCCTTATCGTAATACTGGGCGATGAACTTCGCATAGGGATAAACCACTTCCACCAGGTACGTGGAATAATAGGGCGCATTCCCTGCCACATCCGAAAGGCTGTGGCTTTCGCAGGTATCCACGGGAAGCGAAATGATTTCCCCGCTTTCGGATACGCTGATCGGTTCCTCATCTCCAAACTGGGGCGTAACGGTGATGCTCTCTGCCTCAATCGGCTGACCTTCCCGGTCCAATACCATAGGGGTTTCCGTCAGCGAAAGGCTGCCTGTAAAGGGCACCCGTCCGGGACGGCTGTACGTCTCCGCATTGGAGACGATCTGCCCTTCATTTTCCAGACCTGCTTCCAGCCGGAAGGTAACGGTCACAGATTCCTTATCTTCATCCGCCTCCGCCTTGACCGCGGTCTTTTCCACAATCCAGTTGTCGTCCGTCGTGGAAACCAGATTATCCAGCTCACTTTCGGTTTTTACTGATTTTTCGTAAGTCTTGCCGTCTTTAACGGCGTCCGGATCCATCCGGTCACGAATGGTAAATTCAGTCCGGATTTCCGCGATGTCCTCTCCCAGCGTAAAGAGATATCCCGTTTCCAGACTGCCGTTTCCCTCCACCTTCAGGTTTACCAGAAAAGAACCGGTGGCGTCCGCAGAGGCATCGATCCGGTCATTGAGCACCAGCGTCCAGTCATTGGGGCCGCCCTGCGCAGGCGCGATCACATCCGTCACGTTCTGCAGAGTTCCTTCCGCGCCTTCCACCACGGACAGACCTTCCGGAAGATGCAGAATAACTGCCGAATCGTCATAGCTGTCAAACAGCGGCTCATTATGTTCGCCGTAATTGTAATAGGCCGCCGATTTGAAAGTATAATCCACTTGAAAAGTGATGGTTTCTCCGGCTTTAACAGACGTGTCGCTCTGGTTTGCAACGGTCACTATGGCTGTCTCCATGGTACCGTTTTCCCCATAATATTCCTCTGCTGCCTCTGCGAAGGTCTTTCCGTCCGCCTCCAGCAGGTTCATCCGCCTGATGGCAGGAACGCTGCAGCTGACCGCATACAGGCTGAAATGATCCGTTGCAAAGGCAGCGTACTGCTTCCCGTCTTCTTCCACCCGGGAGGCGTCCAGGGCCGTAACGCCCCCTTCTTCGTCCGCATACCAGGCATCCAGTTCCCCGTTCCAGTCCTCCGGCACGGGAATCAGCACTTCCACGCTTCCTGACGGGGAGGCGCCGCCCAAATCGATATCGTAAAAGGCAATCCGTTCCAAAGCCATTCCCTCCGCCGCCAGGGCTTCCTCGATTAAGCCGCGGGCAGCTTCCGGATACCCGGCATCGCCTTCCTCTCTCTCAGACACATTCAGGGAAACCTCTGCCGGGAGGGCGCCGTCTTTCCAGCGCAGCAAAACACCGCTGCCCTCATCCGCCAGGACGCCTTCCGGCTTTTGTTCTCCGGATTCGGTCCGGGTTTCCGTCTCTGTTTCTGTCTCCGTCTCTGTTTCCGTCTCTGTTTCCGTTTCCGTCTCTGTTTCCGTCTCTGTTTCCGTTTCCGTCTCTGTTTCCGTCTCTGTTTCCGTTTCTGTCTCTGTTTCTTTTTCCGTCCCGGCTTCCGTTTCCGCAGGGGTTTCCTCTTCAGGGGATTCTTCTTCGGACGAAGATTCCTCTTCCGATGTGGACTGCTCCTGCGTGGAAGATTCCTCTTCCGACACAGACTGCTCCTGCGTGGAAGATTCCTCCTCCGACACGGACTGCTCCTGCGTGGAAGATTCCTCTTCCGACACGGACTGCTCCTGCGTGGAAGATTCCTCTTCCGACACGGACTGTTCCTGCGTGGAAGATTCCTCTTCCGACACGGACTGCTCCTGTGTGGAAATTTCCTCAGGCGTCGTTTCCGTCGCAGCCGCAAAGCTTTGATCCGTCAGAAACATCGACAGGGCCAGCAGCACGGCCAAACATCTTGTCCAAGGTTTTCTTCTCTTCATATCTGTTTACACCCTCCCTTTTGTTTTATCTATATCCAACGCTTTTTTCAGCGTTTATCGTTCAGTCGTCCTTCTGGGGGAAAAGATAGGAAAGATCGTGCTCCGGAAACAGGACGTCCCGGATCGCAACGGCTTCCCCATAGGTCCAGTCCTGCTTCCCTTCCAGTTTCGCTGCGGCTTCTTTTTCATCCTCTTCCAGCAAAAACGCAATTTCCGGACAGGTAATCCCTTTTTTCCCCATTTCCAAGATCAAGTTGCTGTTATCCGTCTTCATGGCGTCTCCCCCCATCTTATATCCGTCGCGCCGATAGTGCGATACATCGTAATTATTTATATAGTATTACATTGTATCATAATTGTCAAGATAATCTCTGTTACCGTTACGTACCTATGCGGAAAATCCATGTAATTCCATAGTGTATCGGCACGAAAAATGCTATACTAAAACAATGGGGGGTATTCCAAAAGGCAGGAGTTTACGGCATGAAAAGAAATGAAATACTCAAAGAGCTGATGCGACAACAGGGGATCAGCACAGCGGAAATGTCCCGGGAAACAGGGATTCCCTATACGACCTTAAAATCCATCTTCGACAACGGAGTGGAAAAATCCAGCTACTGTTCCATCTGTTCCGCCCTCGGGATCACTACGGACCAGCTGGAAAACAGGGCCGGGAAATATTCCGGAAAACAGGGGCAAAACCTTGGTTTTTCGCTGGAAATCGGGGATTTTTCCGAAAAGGAAATGGAACAGCTGCGACACTATATCAGTTACCTTCGTTTTCTGAGGAAACAAGAATGACCGGACAAAGTGCCGCGCCAAAGAAGACCCGTTGGGTTTTCTTTGGCGCGGCACTTTGTCCGGTCATTCATTTTTGACTTATACGGTCAATTATTGAGGTTTTCGTTTGGAACGGCATCCGGGACAGCAGTTCAGTCTTGCTGCCCGTCCTCTTCATAAATAATCCGCCTGCTGACCACCCCGATCTCTTCCAGGGCGTTGATCATCCGGTATACCGTGGCGATTCCGATTCCTTCATCCACTTTGGAAGCCCGGTAAAAGATTTCCTTACAGCTGGAACAGCGGTTCTCAAGAATGATATCCAAAAGCTCACGCCTTTGCTTTGTGATCCGGCAGCCGTTATCCTTAAGCTTTTGAATGATTTCTTCCTTCTTTTTTTCCATATCGGTTTCCCCTGTCATGCCCTGTTCATCCCTCGATGGAAACGACGTCAAAACCCGCCTTTTGCACCGCTTCTTTGAGCCGTCCGTTATCCAGTTTCCTGTCGTAGGAAACCACTGCGGTTTCTTTTTTCAGGCTCACTTTTGCGGACGCCCCGTCGATTTTGTTGATCGCCTTTGTCACGCTCTCGGCGCAGCGGTCGCAGTGCATTCCGGAAATACGGACGGTTTTTGTCCCGATGACGGGGCCGGAAAGCTTTTTTCCCCCTGCTGCCTTCACTGCGCTTCCGCCTCCGCCTCCGCAGCAGGGGCCTTCTCCCTTAAAATGTTTGACCGTGCCCTTCAGGGCAAATCCCAGCAGCACGATCACCACCAATACCACAATCAGATCAGCCATTTCGTCTTTTCCCCCTATTCTTCCCGGTCTGTCCGGTCCTTTCGCCTTTCCCGCCATTTCTTAACCAGCTGCACAAGCTGGTAAACCGACATCCCCACAATATAAATGGCAATAAAAAGCCCGAAGGCATAAAACATGGAACCCGTTGAATCTCCCATATCCGTCAGCTCCTTTTTTCTCCCGGTCCGTCTTTCCCTTTCGGGTTTTGGCAGGAGGCCAGGCAGCCGCTTTTGCCGCAGCCGCTGCATCCGGCGCAGCCTGCGCAGACGCCTCCCAGTTTCTTTTGTTTATGGCGGCGGACCAGGACGAAAATACAATAGGCTGCCACCAGCGTCAGAATAATCAAATCCGCAATCATCTTCCAAACCCTTTCTGCGGCGGAAAGCCGGATACCTTTGCGCACCCGGCCTTTCCGTTTTTTGGTCTTATTTTAACCCATCCTTACGCTGCCTGTACAGACCGTTTGGAATATACCTTCGAATTTTTGTAAGGATCAGGCCTTACCAGAAGCACTACCAGTACAAGGGCCAGCGCAATGCCCACTGCGGTTCCTGCGCCAAACGCCCCGCCCATGGCAAAGGAGCCGATCTGGTATACGCACAGGCAAACCACGTAGGCGAAAACATTCTGGAACAGGATGGCAAACCAGAACCATTTCCTGGACTGCATCTGCTGGGCCATAGTGGCGATGGCCGCCAGGCACGGGGAATCCAGCAGGTTAAACAAAAGGAAGGAGAACGCCGCCACAGAAGTAGGGAACCATCCCTGCACTGCCGCCGCCACGGTAACCGCATCTTCCGTATCGCCGGTTACATTGGCCAGCACGCCCATGGTGGAAACGATGGCTTCCTTTGCGGTAAATCCGGACAGGGACGCTGCCACAGGCTGCCATGCGCCAAATCCCAGAGGCGCAAAAACCGGTGCGATGAAACCGCCGATGGCCGCCAGCAGGCTGTGGGAACTGTCTTCCACCATACCGAAACCGCCTTCGCCAAAACCGAACCCTCCCAAAAACCACATGACCACGCATGCCAAGAAAAGGATCGTCCCCGCTTTGATGATGAAGCCTTTCAGTCTTTCCCAGACGTGCAGCAGCACCGTTTTCGCGGAAGGAATGTGGTACTGGGGCAGTTCCATGACAAAGGGGGCAGGCTTTCCGGAGAAAGGTTTTGTTTTCTTTAAGATAATGGCGGATACCAGCACTGCGATGATCCCGATAAAATACATCGCCGGGGCGATCAGTCCGCCCGCTTCATAGCTGCCCGTGGCATAGCTTGCCATAACCCCTCCCATCAGGGCGATTACCGGCAGCTTCGCGCCGCAGGGGATGAAAGTGGCCGTCATAATGGTCAGCCTTCTGTCGTTGTCCTGCTCGATGGTTTTGGAAGCCATAATGCCCGGGATGCCGCAGCCGGAAGAGATCAGCAGCGGGATAAAACTTTTTCCCGACAGTCCGAAATGCCGGAATACCCGGTCCATGACGAAAGCGATACGGACCATATAGCCGCAGTCTTCCAGCAAAGACAGAAACAGGAAGAGAATCGCCATCTGGGGAACGAAGCCCAGCACCGCGCCCACGCCGCCGATGATGCCGTCCACCACCAGGCTCTGCACCAGGCTGCCGGTTCCGATCGCCGTCAAAAATCCGCTTGCCGCGTCCTGGACGGCAACCACAAACACGTCGTTGGTCCAGTCTGTCACAAAAGTGCCGATGGTGGTGACGGATATGTAGTAAACCACAAACATCACGGCCACAAAGATAGGGATTCCCAGAATCCGGTTTGTCACAACCTGGTCGATTCTGTCGGAAACGGTCATTTTCTCTTTGCCCTTTTTCACCGTGGTGCCGACGATCTTTTGAATGAATTGATAGCGTTCATCAGTCACGATGCTTTCCATATCGTCGTCGTGCTCTTTTTCCAGTTCCTTGCGCAGTCCGGCCACTGTTTCCCCGGCGGGGGCGGACAGCTTCATGCTTTCCGCTACCCGGCTGTCATTCTCCAGAAGCTTCACCGCGTACCATCTCTTTTTTTCCGGCGTCACAGAGGCAGGAAGTACCTCTTTTACTTTCTCCACCGCTTCTTCCAGTTTTCCGGAAAAAATCTCAGCGGGAAGCTTTGCTTCCTTTTTGTGCGCCGTGCGCACCGCCTCGTCGATGAGCGCGTCCAGGCCGCTTTGTTTGAGGGCGGACGTTTCGATAATGGGGCAGCCAAGCAGCATGGACAGCCGCTTCGTATCGATCCTGATATTTCGCTTCGCCAAAAGATCCGCCATATTCAAAGCGATGACCACCGGTACGCCGGTTTCGATCAGCTGGGTGGTCAGATACAGATTTCTTTCAATATTGGTGGCGTCCACCAGGTTTACAATCACATCCGGGTTTTCTTTGAGCAGATAGTCCCGGCTCACCACTTCCTCCAGCGTATAGGGGGAAAGGGAATAAATACCGGGAAGGTCGGTAACGATGATCTCTTCGTTTTTCCGCTTTCCCTTCAGCCTGCCTTCCTTTTTTTCCACCGTAACGCCCGGCCAGTTGCCCACATACTGATTGGCGCCGGTGAGGGCGTTGAACATTGTCGTCTTCCCGCAGTTGGGATTGCCGGCAAGTGCAATTTTGATTGCCATTTTCTTTTCCTCCTTATTTCACCTGCACGCACTGCGCGTCGTTTTTCCTTACGGAAAGCTCGTAGCCCCTTACCGTAATTTCCACAGGATCTCCAAGAGGCGCAACCTTTCTGATGTACAACTCGCTTCCCTTTGTGATCCCCATATCCATAATGCGGCGTTTGTAAGCGCTGTCTCCCTCGATCTTTGTTACCACGACCGTGCTTCCGACTTTTGCTTCACCCAGGGTCATCTTTCACTTCTCCTTCCTCTCCTCATTCTTTCTATTCATACAACAGGACACATCTTCATACCAGGATGTGTCTTGCCATATCCGCATTGATCGCCACCCGGGAATCTTTCACGTTCACAATCACGTTCCCGCCGATTTCCGAAAGAACCGTGATCTTCGTTCCCGAAACGAAACCGAGATTTTCCAGAAATCTCCTTGTCTCCTCATTTCCTCCCACTTTGCGGATCGTGCTTACTTCCCCGCATCCTGTCATCGTCAACGGCATCATACTTATCCTCTTTTCTCTGTTTGGCATAACGGGCGTGTTTCAAACCGTCCACAGGTATCTGCTTTCTACATTTTGTTAGTATATACTAACGCATATTAGCAGTCAAGAACTATTTTTGATCATCTATTCTCAATAACAGGATATAAAACTGCCGCAAAGAGGATACTCCTCCTGCGGCAGTCAAAAAAGCTTTTCTTATTATGTTACAGCTTATATTACAGCGCTTCAAATTTTAAAGCGCCTTCTTTCATCAGCCATCTCCATGTCAGCATCCAAAGCCCTGCAAACAGCGCGGTCATGGCCAGGCAAAATACCTCCAGGCCCGTTTTTCTTCCGATCAGGACGTACAGTCCCGCCGCCGCGCCTGCAATCAGCATAGAACCCAGGCAGGCGATGATCGCCGAAGCGGACTGTTTGATCACTACGGTATCGTTATCAGCGTCCAGCCTGGGAAAGCACAGATTGACCGAAAGGCCTGCCGCCGCCAGAAAGCCCGTCATGGACAGACAGGCGAGGGCCATACAGGCTGCCCGGAACGGGGCGATCCCAAGCGTCAGGGAAGCCAAGGCCGTAAACAGCAGGATGCAGGGCCAGGCCAGCGTCAGATTCAGGCATATTTTGGCTCCAAACAGCACGGAAGGCTTTAAGGGCGCTTCTTTGAGCAGCCAGACAGTCCTTCCTTCCAGGCTGACGGAAACTGCGGAAGGATAAATCATGGACAGTAAAAGGGCCATGCAGCCCAGGACAAGGGGGTCTGTCGTCCCGTGTCCTGCAATCTCCAAAAGCGTCGTTGGCAGTTCCTTTGCCACTGCCATCCAGACGCCGGCCGCCAGCAGGAGCACGGCCCCCATCCCCGCATTGAGCAGGTAGGAAGGAGTGGAAAAGAAACGGCTGATCTCCTTTTTGAGCATGGCGGCAAAAGGCCCCTGCGCCTTTTGGGCCTTCAGGCAAAAATCCGTCCGCACCAGGCGGGACTTAAGGCCCGAAAGGATCGCCTGATATCGGAAGGAAAAAAGCCAGGTAATCCCCAAAAAGGGCAGGACGCACAGGCACAGGCTGCAAAGCAGCGCCCCCCAGTCCCCGTCCATCCCCCTGCCCAGCAGGCCGATGGGCAAAAGCCAGGTCATAAACAGCCTCTGCGCCTCTTTTCGGTGATTCAGCAAAAGGGTCCCGATCTGATTGACCTGCATGCTCCCGGCCATCAGCGCCAAAAACAGGGCAATGGAGATCAGATTGGACAACAGCGCCCTGTGTCTCATCCTGGCGCCGGCCCAGGCGATCACATACCCGCCCAGGCAGGCCAGCGCGGACGGCAGGAAGGGGACAAACAGGATGGAAAGAACCAGGCGCAAAAAATAGGAAGGATCCGTCCGTCCTGCGAAAACAAAGCCCGCCGCTCCCGCAGGAATCATCCACAGTCCCACGAAAAGGAGGTTTTCCAGATAAAGGGCGCTCATCCTGGAAAGCACGACGCAAAAGGCGCTCACGGGCATGGACAGGATAAAGTCCGTATCCTTCCCCCCGAATACAATGCCCCCGGCCGCAAAAAAGGTGAAGATCAGGCTCACCGCTACCGCCAGCAGCGTCATCATCGGGATCAAAAATTCCAACACACCCGCTTCTTCAAGAAGTTCCCCCATCAGCCAGCTGTACAGGCCGGAAATATAAAGTGCCAGAAAGGCCATCAGCCCTATGGCGCCCGCCATCGTAACATTTTTCTTTCTTCCCTGTCCGGCGGCAAAGGTATACAGCATCTGCCGGAAACTGATCCCGATCAGCAGCCTTAACTCACGCATCCTGTCCTCCCTCCTGTGCCAGTTCCATGAAAACGGTTTCCAGACTTTCTTTTCCCACAATCTGGCCGGTAGGGCCTTCTTCTACCAGCTTTCCGTCCCGGATAATGGCGATCCGGTCGCACAGTTTTTCCGCCACCTCCAGCACATGGGTGGAAAACAGCACGGAACCGCCCTGCGAACAGATTTCCTTTAAAAACTGCTTCATCACAAAAGCAGCTTGCGGATCCAGCCCTACGAAAGGCTCGTCCAAGACCAAAAGTTTCGGGGCGCGGATCAGGGCGGAAATCAGGGCCAGCTTCTGTTTCATCCCATGGCTGTATCCGGAAACCGGGCTTCCCAAAACCTTCGTCATGCCAAAGGCGTCCGCATACCTGCCGATCCGCTGCGTCCTTACGTCGGCGGGCAGCCTGTAGAGATCCGCCACAAATTTCAGGTACCGGATCCCGGTCATAAAGTCATACAGCTCCGGGTTGTCCGGCAAAAATGCCGTGACCTGTTTGGCTTTTACCGGCTCTTTGCGGATATCATATCCGTCTATCGCAATCGTGCCTTCCCGGAACTCCAA
Organism: uncultured Lachnospiraceae bacterium; assembly: GCA_944380095.1. Classification (GTDB taxonomy): domain Bacteria; phylum Bacillota; class Clostridia; order Lachnospirales; family Lachnospiraceae; genus Gallintestinimicrobium. The sequence goes on from CALWGP010000009.1 coordinate 13,458, forward strand.
AATTCCGGCCACACAGCGCAGCGTGGTGGTTTTCCCCGCGCCGTTGTGCCCGATAAACCCCGTGATCTGTCCGTCCGGGACCGTAAAGGTTAGGCTGTCCACCGCTTTTTTTCGCCCGTGATAAGATTTGGAAAAATCTCTGATTTCCAGCATGGCTTTTCTTCTCCGTTCCGCCGTTAGTCCGGCTTTTGTGTTTTTGTATTATTGGTATAGTACAAATATACAGTATTCCTCCTTCCCTGTCAACGGGGATTTATTTTCTTTACAATCCCCACCGAATGAATTATGATTAGGAAAAAGAAACAGGAGGGATGACTATGTTAAAGGTCGGTATTCTTGGAGCGGGCGGCATTGCCTGCGCAATGGCCAAAACCATTTCGCAGATGCCTTCTGCCTGCTGCTTTGCGGTCGCCAGCCGCGATCTGGAAAAAGCCCGGAAGTTTGCTGAAAAATGGGGGATAAAGAAGGCTTATGGTTCCTATGAGGAGATGCTTTCGGACCCGGGCGTGGACCTGGTCTATGTAGCCACCCCGCATTCCCACCACTATCCCCATGTCAGGCTCTGCCTGGAGCACGGCAAGCACGTCCTGTGCGAAAAGGCTTTCACCGTCAACGCAGCCCAGGCCCGGGAGCTGTTTCGCATCGCCAAAGATAAGCGCCTCCTTCTTACGGAAGCCATGTGGACCAGATACCTTCCCATGCGCGGGACCATCAACGAAGTGCTGCGCAGCGGCATCGTGGGCAAGCCCTGGCTTCTGACCGCCAACCTGGGATATATGATCAGTGATGTGGAGCGTTTAAAGGAGCCTTCCCTGGCAGGGGGCGCCCTTTTGGACGTGGGCGTCTATCCGCTGAATTTTGCGGCCATGGTTTTTGGCAATGATCCCGTTTCCATCCAGGGCAGCGCCGTTTTGTCCGACAAAGGCGTGGACCGCCAGGATTCCATCACCCTGCGGTATGCGGACGGACGGATGGCTGTGCTCAACGCCACCATGATGGGGATGAGCGACCGGCGCGGCGTCATCGACTGTGACAACGGTATGCTGGAGATCGTCAATATCAACTGCCCGCAGGAACTGCGGGTCTATAACCGGGAACGGGTCCTTATCGCTTCCTACCGGGCGCCAAAGTGCATCACCGGCTATGAATACGAAGTGGAAGCCTGCATCCGCGCCCTGGACGCGGGCGGCATAGAGTGTCCCCTTATGCCTCATGCGGAAACGGTCCGCATGATGGAGTGGATGGACGGCCTGCGCGCCCAGTTCGGCGTCCGCTATCCGGAGGAAATCGAAAAGCTTTGAAAGGAACAAAGGAAATGGTCGTAAACGAATCTGCGGAAAATTATCTGGAAACGATACTGATTTTGAGCAAAAGCCGCCCGGTGGTCAGATCCGTGGACATCGCGGAAGAAATGGGCTTTAAAAAGTCCAGCGTCAGCGTCGCCATGAAAAACCTCCGGGAAAAAAAGCATATTACGGTGACCAGGGAAGGCTTCATCTATCTTACCGACAGCGGCAGACAGATCGCGGAAATGATCTACGAACGCCACGAACTGCTCTCAAAGTGGCTGACCCGGCTGGGGGTGGATCCGGCCATCGCCGCGCGGGACGCCTGCCGGATGGAGCATGTGATCAGCCCGGAGAGTTTTGCCGCCATCAAGGAACATGTCCGTCAGTTTGGCGAGACACAAAAATAGGGAATACGATTCCCTGCCATATAAAAGTACCAAAAAAAAGAACCCCTTATACGGGGTTCTTTTTCTTTTCTGCGGCCGACTGCCGGATCTTTTCCGCCACGTAGGATTCCACTTTTTCCCTGTCCGTTCCAAGTACAACGGCAAACTCTTCAAACAGGTTGTCCTGTGCCGACTTCAGATAGCGGGAATCCATAACGGGAAGTTTCTTTCCCTGCTCAATCCGTGCCTTCCTGCGCAGCAGAAGCTGGCGGATCATGGTCAGCATGGCCTGTGCATCCCCGTGGTTTAACGCATCCCGGTAACGCGCTTCCCTGGCCCTGTCGTCCCGGATCCATTCCTCTTCCATCTCCGGGATCTTCGAAACCAGCTCCCTGACCTCCTCTTTGGAAAGGAGCGGGCGCATCACGCCCTTGCTGCCTTCGTGCTCTACGGGGGTAAAAATCCGGCTTCCGGGATCCGATACCAGCTGCATTTCATAATACAGCCGGTCCTTTGGAATCCCGTCCATGTTCAGCGTGGTCACTTCCACGATCCTGCAAACTCCCTTACACCCGTAGATAACGTAATCCCCTTTTTGATACATAACAGCACCTTCTACTTTCTGCCACCGCCCCGGTGACCTTCCGGATAACCTTAAAAAACTCGCTTCTGGTACTATTATACCCCAAAAATGGAACCTCCGCTAACGGAATTTTCAATTTTCTTTTTTCTTTCCGGTGATTTTTGACATAATCAGTACGACCAGCAGGATCACCAGGCTGGCTGTGAAAATGCCCAGCATCCCCTTCCACATGATTTCCAGTGCGATCATGAAAACTTCCATGCGACTCATTCCCGTTTCCTCCTTCTTACAGCAAATTTACAGGAACCGGCTGACCAGGTTGATCACCAGGCCGCCTGCCACAACAGATGCGATCTGTCCCGAAACGTTGGCGCCTGCAGCGTGCATCAGGACCACGTTGCCGGGACGTTCGGTCTGGGCAATCTTCTGGACCACCCGCGCCGACATCGGGAACGCGGAAATACCGGCCGCGCCGATCATCGGGTTGAGCTTGTTTTTCCGGAACAGGTTTAAGATCTTGGCGAACACAACGCCGCCGATGGTGTCGAACACGAATGCAACCAGGCCGATCACCATAATCAGGATCGTTTCCGGTCTGACGAATTCTTCCGCACGCATGCTGAAGGAAATGGTAATGCCCAAAAGCAGGGTAATCAGGTTCGCCAGGTCATCCTGCGCCGCCTGGGAGAGGGTCTTTAAAACGCCGCATTCCCGCAGCAGGTTGCCGAACATCAGAAAGCCTACCAGCGCCACGGAAGAAGGGGCGATAAAGCCCACGATCACCGTCACTACGATGGGGAAGGCAATCCGCATCCCCTTGCTTACGTTGCCGGGATGATAATCCATCTGGATCTGTCTTTCCTTTTTGGTGGTAACCAGCTTGATGGCAAAGGGCTGTACAATAGGCACCAGCGCCATATAGGAGTAAGCCGCCACCGCAATGGCGCCCACATAGGCGGAATCCAGTACCTGGGACACCAGGATGGAAGTAGGGCCGTCCGCCGCGCCGATGATGCCGATGGAAGCGGCGTCTTTGATATCAAAGCCGAGAAGCGCCGCCACACAGATGGCAAAGAAAATGCCGAACTGGGCCGCCGCCCCGAATAAGAACATGACGGGCTGGGACAGAAGGGGGCCGAAATCGATCATCGCCCCGATCCCGATGAACAAAAGGATCGGCATCGCCTCGGAAGCCTCGATCCCCACCTCAAACAGCCACTGGATAATGCCGTGGGTTTCCACGGTCCCCTGCACCACCTGGTCGATCACGCCGCTCATGGGCAGGTTCACCAGGATCGCGCCGAATCCCATGGGCAAAAGCAGGGAAGGCTCGTACTCTTTTTTAATCGCCAGATAGATGAGCACGATGCCCACCACATACATGACCAGCTGCTGCCAGGTCACATTCCTGAAACCATCCAATAGAAACTCCATAATCTCCTCCTTTGATCCGAATCAGTATCCTTATCCATGATAAATGATAGATTCCCTTTTGTGTTGTTCAGATTCCGTTAAGAAGAGCTCCCTTCTCTTTTTTCGGATCTCACACTCTTAAAATCAGGGTCAGCACCCGTTTCGCGCAGGCAAGCAGGTCTTCCCTGGCAAGCTCCCCGTCCTTAAGCGCTGCAAGCAGCCGTTCCGGCTTTCCCACGGGCATTTTTAAGTCGTTGCCGGCCAGCACTTCCTTTTCATGGCGGGCGTAGTTCCACCAGTCGCTGGTCACCATGCCGTCAAATCCCCATTCTTCCCGCAGGATCCCCGTAAGCAGGTCCCGGTTCTCGGAAGCCCTCGTCCCGTTGATTATATTGTAGGAAGTCATAATCGTCCAGGGATGGGATTCTTTTACCATGATCTCAAACCCTTTCAAATAAATCTCCCTGAGCGCCCGCTCCGACAGGCGGGAGTCGCTGTTCTTGCGGTTGGTTTCCTTGTTGTTGCAGGCAAAATGCTTCGCGGACGCCGCGATGCCCACAGACTGGATCCCCCGCACCATGGCGGCCCCCATTTTCCCGGCCACCAGGGGATCTTCCGAATAGTATTCGAAATTGCGCCCGCACAGGGGGCTTCTGTGGATGTTCATGGCGGGGGTCAGCCATACGCCGATGTTGTTTTCCTTTACTTCCAGGGCGCCCGCCCGTCCCACGGTCATTGCCAGCTCTTCATCAAAGCTGCAGGCCAGCAGGGTGGCGCAGGGCCATGCCGTGGTATGAATCATGCACTCCGGCTCAATGCGCAGTCCGGCGGGGCCGTCTGCGGTCATCACGTTGGGGACGCCTGCCTCGGGCAGGTTCCCGATGCCGAAGGTATTGGCCACCCCTGTATTGGGCTGTCCGCCCAGCAGGCAGGCCAGCTCCTCATCCGAAAGGCTTTGCGCAAAGTCGTCCAGGCCCACCCCTCCTGCTGCCACATCGATCAGCTGTGGGCTTCTGGGCGGCGGCGCATCTTTCTCCCAGTGGATCAGCCTGGAAGGCGTCCCTTTTTGTACCGGCATGTAAGCCTTTTTGGTATCCTCATCCCAGACCGCCTTTGGCTGATCTCCCGTATAGGAAGACAGCGGTTCCATGGTTCCGTCCGGCCGCATCCTTTCCCGGAGCATACAGGGTGCGCAGCGCCGGGTCAGCTGCCGGACCGTCCGCGTTTTTTCCACGTGCCACACAAATCCCGTGTCCTTGGCATCCCGCACGGCATTGCCCAGCCAGAAGCGGTATTCGCCTTCTTCCAGTACCCAGGCGGACCGGCAGACTTTTCCCTCGTCGTCATATGCTGCCAGGGAATCGCAATCCACGGCCAGCCTAAGCTGCTGGCTCTCTCCCGCCAGAAGCTTCCTGGTTTTGGCAAAAGCCTTCAGCTCCCGGGAAGGTCTGCCCAGTTTGCCGCAGGGCGCGGAAAGATAAATCATCACCGTTTCCCTTCCGGCCCGTCTGCCCGTATTGGTCACGCAGACGTCGAACAGAATCGTCCCTTCTTTCACGGACGCGCCCAAAAACCGGATTGCAAACTCCGTATAGGACAGGCCGTAGCCAAAGCAATAATTGACTTTGGACGCAGCGCCCGGTATGGTTTCAAAATACCGGTATCCCACGTAAATATCTTCTTCATAGGCCACATAGTCGTCCGACTCATGGAACCCTTTGCTGGAAGGGTAGTCCTCAAAGCAGGAGGCAAAGGTATCCGCCAGCTTCCCGGAAGGGGTTTCGTCCCCGCACAAAACGTCCGCTTCCGCCGGACCGCCCGCCATGCCGCCCTGCCACGCCAGAAGGGCTGCGCAAACGCCCGGTTTGTCCTTAAACCAGGACGTATCCACCATGCCCCCTACGTTGAGCACGGCAATCACACAGGGAAAGGCTTCCTGCAGCCGTTCTGCCAGCGCTGCTTCTTCCCGGGTCAGGTAAAAATCGCTGTCCGACCGGTCCCAGTCTTCCCCGGAAAACCGGCAGACGGAAAACACCGCCGTATCCGTAAACGCCCTTGCTTCCCGGAAAAGTTCTTCCGGCACTTTGGGCTCCCGGGTCTGGCCCGGCAAAATCCCCGCAGCGTACTGTTTTTTGACATAGTCCCTGTAAAACCGGTTCAGCGGCGCAAAGAGGCTGACCTTTCCCTGCTCCTGCTTTTCTTCCATCCCGTCAATCAGGTTTTTCACCCACGCCACGGTCACGTCCCCGCTCCCGCCTCCGCCTTTGACATAATCCGCGGAAGCCTTGCCAAAGAGCGCGACCTTTTTCCCGACCGGAAGGGGAAGCGTATCTTTTTCATTTTTTAAAAGCACCATGCCCTGTGCGGCCGCTTCCCGCGACAGTCTGACATGGTCTGCGCATCCGGTGACCCGGCGTCCGTCTTCGCCCAGCGGAAGCACCGGAAGATGCACAAATCGGTTCCATTTTTCCATTTGTAACCCTCCTGATGTCTGATCTTTTGTTGTACCGACGCTACCATTATAACAAGTTCCCGCGCTAAAATCCATAAAAACAAAAGCCGGTTTGACTTCTTTTTCATTCCATAGTAAAGTGGGAAAATAAGGAGGAAAAAAGACATGCTCTGTATCAGAAATGCAATCATCCATACCGCTTCCAACGCAGATCCCCATGTGCGTTCCTTCACCGGGGATATCCTCATGGACAAAGGAAAAATTCTGGAAGTAGGACAAAATCTGGCCTGCGGCAAGGACTGCCCGGAGAGGGACGCCTCCGGCCTGCACGCCTATCCCGGTTTTGTGGAGGCCCACTGCCATATCGGCCTGGACGGGACGGCCATCGGATATGAAGGCCAGGATTACAACGAATACAACGATCCCGTTACCCCCCAGCTAAGGGCCGAAGACGGGATCAATCCCTTCGACCCGGCCCTGCGGGAAGCTGCCATGGCCGGCGTGACCTGCATCGGCACGGGCCCCGGCAGCTCCAACGCCATCGGCGGAACTTTCGCCGCCATCAAAACCGTGGGGAAACGGGTGGATCAAATGATCGTCAAAGCGCCCGTGGCCATGAAATGCGCTTTCGGGGAGAATCCGAAACGATGCTACAAAGACCACGGGATCAGCAGCCGGATGACCAATGCGGCCGTGATCCGGGAAGCTTTGATGAAGGCGCTTAAATACCGGCAAAAACAAGAAGCCGCAGGCCCCGATCCGCTCAAAGCCCCGGCTTACGACGCAAAATGTGAGGCCCTTCTCCCGGTCCTGGATCATCAAATCCCCCTGAAGGCCCACGCCCATCAGGCCAACGATATCTTCACGGCCATCCGGATCGCCCGGCAGTTTTGCCTGGATCTTACCCTGGAGCACGTGACGGAGGGCCATCTGGTCGCAGATGAGCTGGCAAAGGAGGACCTTCCCCTTGCGGTAGGCCCCACCCTCACCCACGCTTCCAAATTCGAGCTGCAGAACAAAAGCTGGACCACCCCCGGCATCCTGGCCAAAGCAGGCTGCCGCGTCTCCATTATCACGGACGCGCCGGTGATCCCCCTGCACTATCTTCCCCTGTGCGCTTCTTTCGCCCACAAAGCCGGCATGTCCAAAGAGGACGCCCTGCTGGCGATTACCCTAAACCCTGCCCGGCATCTGGGCATCGAAGACAGGGTGGGTTCCATCGAACCCGGAAAGGACGCGGACCTGGTGCTTATGGACGGATCCTTTTTGCAGGTGGAAAGCCGGGTTAAGTCAGTATATTTAGACGGATGTGACCTGATGGAAAACTGACGGCTCATCCTGCTGCGGCGCCGTTTCCGGAATCTCCCGGATCATAAAGCGGACCAGGTTTTCGTCAAATTTCTGTTCCAGTTTTACGTACTGTTCCTTTTCTTCTTCCGTAAAACCGGCAAAACAGATCTTTTCCAGATCTTCATTTAAATGGCGGAAATCCCGGCAGACCTTGGCCGCTTCGGGGCGGAGGGAAAAGGCGGAAACTTTTCCTTTTCCCTTTTCCCTTTTTTCCCCTTCTTTCACGGAAGGTTTTTCGCCGGCATCTTCCGGCAGCTTTTTCTCTTCCACCAGCTTTTTATGGGCCAGCCTCTGCAGGCTCATATAGACCCGCCGCTGGGAAAGCTCCGTCACCTGCGCCAGCCTTTTTGGGCCGGTAAACGGCCCGCATTCCTCCAATGCGCACAGGATGAGGGCGTCGTCCGAAGACAGGCTGTTTTTCTTGGCCGTCAGTTCCAGCTGGTATTCGAAAATCCGGTTCATGCGGTGCTTCCGGATGGCCGCGCCCCCTCCTTCGATCTCTTCCCTGCAGATTTTCTTTCGTTCTTCCCCCAGCTTTTTGCTTCCCGGCAGAAGGACCCAGGGCACTCCCCCGTCCTTTGCCGCCGCAAAGAAAAAGCTGTAAACCTGGAAGCGGATGTCCGCATAATCTTCCTGATCGTATACGTCCTTATAAAACCCGTTATAATATTCGAAAATATTGATCTTCATCCGCACCGTGTTGCTGATGCTCATCCCCTGGGACACCAGGCTTCCCTTGCGTTTCAGGTAATAGTAAATCGGCACCTTCAGCGCATAAAAGGAAGCAGCGTGACGGATGTATTCCAGATTAAAAAGGAAATCCTCGCACCAGCTGATCTCCGTATCCATACGGATCTTGTGTTCTTCGATGATCCTGCGCCGGTACAGTTTGTTCCAGAGTACCCCATAATAAAAGTCCGCCGGGTTTTCAATCATGCAGGCCGCAAATTCCTGACGGGAAAGGACCTTTTCCTCTTCGATGTCCCCCTTCTGGGCCAGCCTTTCCCCGGACACACGGTAAAAATCGGAAATCACCATATCACAGTCATACCGCTCCAGGGATCCCACCAGCAGCCTGGTCGCTTCCGGCGCGACCCAGTCGTCGCTGTCCAAAAACTGGATATATTCTCCCTTCGCCATATCCAAAGCGAGGTTCCTCGCCGCGGAAACGCCTGCGTTTTCCTGATGAAAAACCCGGATCCGCGTATCCTGCGCTGCATAGGCATCGCAGATCTGCGCAGAGCCGTCCGTACTGCCGTCGTCTACCAAAATCAGTTCAAAACCGGGATAGTCCTGTTTTAAAATGCTGTCCACACAGCGTTTCAGGTATTTTTCCGCATTGTATACCGGTACAATTATACTTACCAGAGAATCCATCTTGTCCTATCTCCTCCTGAAATCCGTCTTTTCCAGTGTATCATCGGCCTTTTCTTTCGTCAAGGCTGGCCGCCAGGCGCACCGCAAAACGGGCCTGCGAAACAGCAGGAAGCTGTTTTCGCAGGCCCGTATGCCCAAAAGGCGTTATCCGTTCTTTGCCGTTTTCCGGCCTATCCTTTCAAAACCCTACCGGCTGCAGCCGCACGGTTCCGGATAAACCGGATAGGGGGCGGCTGCAGGCTGTCGCATCTCCGGCACCGTGTCCGGGCAGCATTCCTGCCGGGGCGGCGCGCAGTTTTCCCTTTTTTCGATACAGCAGCAGGGTTCTTCCCTTTTTCTTTGGCCGCAGCAGCATAACAGTACGAGTAAAAAGAGATAATTCATGGCATCTTTCATCTCCTCACTTTATACTGCTATCATATGCGGCATCCAAAAGTTGGTTACCTGGCCAGTTTTCTCTGGATCCACTTCGTTACTTCCACAAACGGGATGATAACAAATGCCAGGCCGATAGCCACTGCATATTCCATCAGGCTGATGTGCTCGAATCCAAACGCATTGGACAAAAACGGCACATAAATCACCGCCGTGGTAGCCAGCAGGGAAGCCAGCATTGCCAGCCAGAGCCACTTGTTGTGCCCCTTCATATGGAAGATCGACTTCTTTAAGGAGCGCATGTTGAAGGAGTGGAAAATCTCCGTCATGGACAGGGTCAAAAAGGCCATGGTCATGCCGTCCGCGCTGTCCGTGATTTCCCAGACGCCGGATTCGATGTAGTGGCCGATAAAGTAGGAAGCCAGCGTAATCACCGTTACCGCCACGCCTTGGATGAAAATATTGACGCCCACGCCGCCGGCAAAAATACCTTCGGAAGCGCTTCTGGGCTTTCTTTTCATAATATCTTTTTCCGCTTCTTCCATGCCCAAAGCCAGCGCAGGGAAGCAGTCCGTAATCAGGTTGATCCACAGAAGGTGTACCGGCTGGAGGATCGTAAAGCTCAAAATGGTGGCCGCAAAAATCGACAGCACCTCGGACAGGTTGGATGCCAGGAGGAACTGGATGGATTTGCGGATGTTGTCGTAGATCCGGCGTCCTTCTTCCACTGCGGAAACAATGGTTGCGAAATTGTCGTCCGCCAGCACCATATCCGCCACGTTCTTTGTCACATCCGTGCCGGTAATGCCCATGCCCACGCCGATATCCGCATTTTTGATGGAAGGCGCGTCGTTGACGCCGTCGCCCGTCATGGCCGTTACTTTGCCCTTCTTCTTCCAGGCGTTGACAATCCTTACTTTATGTTCCGGCTGTACCCGGGCGTACACGGAGTACTTCTCGATATTCTTCTCCAGTTCTTCGTCGCTCATCTTATCCAGATCGGCGCCGGTCACTGCCTCGTCCTTGCTGTGGATGATTCCAAGTTCCATGGCGATGGCTGCCGCGGTATCCCTGTGGTCGCCGGTGATCATCACAGGACGGATCCCCGCCTCCTGACATTCCACAATGGCGTCCTTTACTTCCGGACGGACGGGGTCGATCATACCGGTCAGACCGATGAAGCAAAGGTCATTTTCCAGGTCCGCAGCTTCCTGGGAGGCAGGCATGCTGTCATAGGATTTGAATGCGGCCGCCAGCACGCGCAGGGCGCGGTCCGCCATTTCCTGGTTCCAGGACAGGATCTGTTCCCTGTGCGCATCCGTAAGGGGCTGCGCCTTCCCGCCGATCCATACCTTGGTACATTTTTTGAGGACTTCGTCGGGAGCGCCCTTGGTATACTGGACGACCCTGCCCTCTTCCTGATGAAGGGTGGACATCATCTTGCGCATGGAATCAAAAGGCGCTTCGCCAACCCTGGGGGTTTTCTTTTCCAGTTCGCCCTTGGGCAGCTGGAGTTTGAAAGCGTAATCTACCAGGGCGCACTCGGTGGGTTCTCCCACCGCCTTGTTGTTTTCGTCAAGGTTTGCGTCGCTGCACAGCGCCATGGCGCCGGCCAGCAGTTTTTCCGCATCCCCCTCTTTTGCATCTTCCGAAAAGCAGCGATGCTCTACCACGGTCATCCGGTTCTGGGTCAGCGTACCCGTCTTATCGGAACAGATCACCTGGGCGCAGCCAAGGGTTTCCACCGCGGTCAGTTTGCGGATTACCGCGTTGCGGCGGGACATGTTGGTCACGCCGATGGACAGTACAATGGTAACGACTGCGGCCAGTCCTTCGGGAATCGCCGCCACCGCCAGGCTGACCGCTACCATGAAGGTATCCAGCATTCCCTGGCCGGTAATGTTGGGATAAGCGCGGAACAGATCCAGCGCAAAAATAAATGCGCAGATCCCCAGTACCAGGGCGCTCAGGATTTTGCTGAGCTGGTTCAGCTTTTTCTGCAGGGGCGTCGCTTCTTTCTGCGCCTGGGTCAGCGCTTCCGCAATCTTGCCCATCTCGGTCTTCATCCCGGTATCCGTCACCACGGCGCGGCCCCTGCCGTATACCACCGTGCTGCCCATGTATACCATATTTTTACGATCGCCCAAAGGTACGGCGCCGTCCACAGCCTGGAGGACGGATACGGTCTTGTCCACGGGAACGGATTCCCCTGTCAGCGCCGCTTCCTCCACCTTCATGCTGGCACATTCAATGATTCTTGCGTCCGCAGGCACCGCATCCCCTGCTTCCAGGATCACCACGTCGCCGGGCACCAGTTCTTCGCTCCGGATCGTCACCTGATGGCCGTCCCGGATCACGCGGGAGGTAGCCGCCGCGATTTCCTGAAGGGCTGCAATGGCTTTTTCCGCCTTGCTCTCCTGCACAACGCCCAATACCGCGTTGATCACCACAACAGCCAGGATAATGATTACATCCGTAAAGGACTCTCCCGCATAAGCCGCCGTAATACCGGAAATCAGCGCCGCCGCCAGAAGGACAATGATCATGGGATCCGCCAGCTGCTCCAGAAAACGCTGAAGCAAAGTAGCCTGCTTTCCTTCATCCAGTTTGTTGGGACCGAACTCTTCCCGGCGCTTGTGCACCTGGTCCGGCCGCAGCCCGTCCGGGCCGCTTTGCTGCTCTTTTAAGACCTCTTGGGCAGATCTTAAATACTCTTTCATCTTTCCGTTTCCTTTCGTGAAAAATGGGTTTCCTTGTATCCGGAGTCTTCCCGCAGGCAAAACAAGTTATTCAAAAAGGGGCCTGTGTAGAAAAAAAGACTTATCCTCCGTTTCGGTGGATAAGTCTCATCATTTCAAACAAAGCCAGGAACCTTTTTTCCGTGTGTTGACTTCGTTCCGCGATGCGGTGATTACTCCCTTACACACAAAGCATGGTAGCATATAAACCATCCTGTGTCAACGGATATTTCTTTGCTTCCTGCCCAGTACCTCCCGCCTTACGTAGGAGAACGTCTTTTTCTCCCCCTCGCAGGCCAGCATGCGCAGCAGCTTTTCCAGAAGCGCTTTGGTTTCCGGATGGATCATGGCCGGTTCCTTCGCGCTCAGGTAGTAGTCCAGCGGGGCCCGGTCCGTATACGCTGCCCCCAGGTAGGTCTTGGAAGCCGCGATCCGGTCCATGAGCATCTCCGCCACGTACTTTTTGGGCATGGGCGCGGGGCCCATGCCCCCCGGGATCTCCCTGAGGCTGTAGTCAATCCAGTATTCGTAATGGTGCTTGTTGCGTCCCTTATGGTGCAGCCATGCGGTGGAATAGCCGATGTCCTCCCGCTCCGCGTTGTTGGGGCTTCTGTTGCCCTGGTAATACTTTGCCCCCACCCTGAATTCGGTCCAGGAATATTTGGAGAGGTCATGGCAGATCCCCTGCCGGTAAAGCCCTACCGCAAAACACCCCTTCATAACGAGGAATTTGTGATGGGTAATGGTTTTAAAATGCTGTAGCGCCTTCAACTTTCTTTCCTTCCTTCACCGGTTTCCCGAAACTTTGCAGAATCCGTATGCTGCGCCCCGGGATGCAGACCGTTTTTTCCACTTTCTGCCCGTCGCCGGAAACGCTGCCGTCCTGCGTATCCATTACCTTCTCCCAATGCATCCCGGCCGGGAGGGCGGGAAGGGCAAGCTCTTTTTCCTCCCAGTGCATATTGTAGGCGATATAGAAAAAGTCGTCGTGCTGTTTGCGGTCGATCTTCGCATAATTGCCGCAGTACAAAAGCCCTGCCTCCCGGCTGGTCCGTTCGATGGGAAGCCTCCATGCCTCCCGGCCGTGATAGGAAAGGTCCGGATAGCCGCAGGCGATATAGTCCAGCATGGTCATCTCTTTTGCCCCGTGCAGGATGGGATGGTCTTTGCGCAGCCGGACGGCCGCCCTGACAAACTCCAGGAAATCCCTGTTTTTTTCCGTCAGATCCCAGTTCAGCCAGCTGACCGCATTGTCCTGGCAGTAAGGATTGTTGTTTCCTTCATGGCTCTGTCCGAATTCATCCCCGGAAACCAGCATGGGCGTCCCCTGGGCGAAGAACAAAAGGGCGATGGCGTTTCGCATCTGCTTACCGCGCAGCTCGCAGATCCAGCGGCGCCGCGTCTTTCCTTCCACGCCGCAGTTCCAGCTGGCGTCATAGTCCTTTCCGTCCCGGTTTTCTTCCCCGTTGGCCTCGTTATGGCGCCGCTCGTAGGAAACCATGTCCGCCAAAGAAAAGCCCTCGTAGCCCGCAATGAAATTGACCACGCCGGTCTGGGCGGGGTTTTCCTTAAGGTGGAACAAAGCCTTGCCCAGCATGTCCTCGTCCCCTTTTAAAAACTGCCTCATATCATAGAGGAACTCATCCCGGTAGCAGGCCAGGTTGCGGTAATCCGGAATCTCCCTGGAACCGTAAATCTCCTCGCAGGGGAACCGGTAATAAAACAGTTTGGTATTGGCCAGCATAGGGTCCGTAGCCAGAAGGTCGGTGGGAATCCGCTCGCCCAGCAGGTGGATCCCGTCGATGTGGTATTCATAGACCCAGTGGCGGAGCACTTCCAGGATGAAGCCGCTCTTGATCTCTTTGGGGAAGTAAAACTGCATGATCACTTCGATCCCGTTTTCATGCAGGCTTTTCACCATGGCCTTAAACTCTGCCCCAGGCTCGTCCGAACTGCTGTAGGATGCCTTGGGCGCGAAATAGTATCCTTCCTTATAGCCCCAGTAGTTGATCCTCGGCTTTTCTTTCGGCGGTTCGTCCTCGGAGCGGGCCGCTGTTTTAGCCGGGATACCCTGCCTTTTTTCCTTCCGGCTTTCCAGCTCCACAAACTCATAGGCCGGCATCAGTTCCAGGGCCGTGATCCCCAGCGATTTCAGATAGGGGATCTTTTCCGTGATCCCTGCGAAAGTGCCCCGGTTTTGCACGCCGGAAGAAGGATGCCTGGTAAACCCCCTCACATGCACCAGATACAGGATGCTGTCCTGCAGGGGCGTCATAAGGGGCGCATCCCCTCCCCAGTCAAAGCAAAAGAAGTCTTCCCTCCCCCGCAGCTTAGGGTCTATCTGCCTGCCCCAGCGTTCGTTTCCCAGTATCTGTCTGGCATAGGGGTCCGTAATAATCTCATCCCCCATATAAAAATTATAGTCGTAATCCTGTGCGTTCAGCCCGCAGATCTTCATGCAGCGGACATTTCCCACCTGGTTTCCGGAGTGAAAAGGCAGTCGGATCCTGCTGCCTTTCTTTCTCGGATATAAAATAACGCCGCAATCCTGACTGCCGTGAAGTACGGCCGCAAGGTTGATCTCCCCCTGCTGTGTGACCGTCATCCCCAGCGGATAGGGCTTTCCCTCCGACACGGTAATCTTCTGTTTCATGGAACCGCCTTCCTATTCTCTCCCCGGTCTGTGCCGATCGTTAAGAATATTTTTATTATAGCATAAAGGGGGATTGCATGCTACCGCAACTTCCTGTATTATGAAAAAGAGCGTAACAATCAGCTTTTCGCAAACTTTTTATTCAACAGAAAGGAAAACACACTATGGGCAAGCAGTACGATGAAGCGGACGAAGAGATGACCGTGGAGCTGGAACTGGATGACGGTTCTTCTGTCACCTGTGCCATCATCACTATCCTGGAGGTGGAAGGGAAGGATTACATCGTCCTTATGCCGCTGGATGAAAACGGGCAGAACGAGGACGGGGAGGTATGGTTTTACCGCTACTCCGAAAATCCCGACGACCCCAACGAAGAGCCTACCCTGGATTACATCGACGACGATGGGGAATATGAAAAGGTGGAAGAGGCCTTCGACGAATATCTGGACAGCTGTGAGTTCGATGAACTCATCGACGCGGACGACGAGCCTACGCTTTGATCCCGCTTTGGAAACCGCCGCGGCTGCGGCGGTTTCTTAATTTAAGAAACAACTGTCGTTTCCCCCCTTACCCGTTCTCATAAGGCGGGCGGTACCCGCATTCCGTCAGGAAGCGTGAAGGAAGGGCCGGTTCTTCCCCGCTTCTTTTATGCCAGCTTAAAAACAGCCGCTCTTTTGCGCGGGTCATCCCCACGTAAAACATCCTCCGTTCTTCTTCCAGGGAAGCGCCCGAGGCGCTTTTTTTGTGCGGGACCTGTCCTTCGTTGCAGCCCGGCAGAAAGACCACGTCATATTCCAGCCCCTTGGCCCCGTGCATGGTCAGGATGTCCACGGTCCCTTCCCGTCTTTCCCCTTTTTGCGCCCGTTCAAGGCTGCGGCCGTATTCCCGCATCTTTTCTTCCAGCTGTTCCAGCGTCTTTAGCCCGCGCACCGACCGTAAAAAAAAGTCGGCGGCCTTTTGGCAATTTTCTTTGTCCTTATCCTGCTGCGCAATCCAGCGGTCATATCCCATTCCCCGGCGGATATAGCAGACGGCGGCGTACAGGTCCATTCCTGCAATCCTCCCGATATCCTGCTGCAGTTTCCGGAGATTTTCATACAGGACGGGATTTCCTTCGGCAGCCTTACATAGCGCCGGGAAAAAGACCCGTCCCTGCGGCAGCATCTCCCGGGAAATGTACCGGCACGGCCGGTTCATAAACCGCAGGAAATCCCCCCGCGTCCTGGCCCTTTTGGCAAAGCGCAGGCAGGCAAGCAGGTCCTGACAGACCGGATGGGCGTAAAGGTTTGGCGCCTTTTGGCGCATCGTAAAGGGAATTCCCTTCTTTTCCAGCGCCTGCGTCAGAAATACAGCCCCGGCAGCGGTCCGGAAAATAGCGGCCACCGTCCGTTTTTTCCCGCTTTCCAGATATGCCCCGATTTTTCCCGCAACCCGGTCCGCTTCCTGTCCCTCGTCGTCAAACGTACCCACCCGTACGCAGCCGTCCGGTGAAAGGGGCGCAAAGAAAGCGTCCTGCCCTGTTTTTTCTGTCTGTCCTGCTTTTTGGGCCCGGATCCGTTTGTCCAGCCGGTTTTTGTTTCCTGCGATCAGGATTCCCGCAGTCTCCACAATTCCCCGGCTGCTGCGGTAATTGATGCCCAGACGGATGCAGGCGGCGTGGGGAAAATCCTTTCCAAACCTCTGCAGGATGGCCGGGTCTGACCCCCTGAATCCATAGATGGACTGATCGTCGTCTCCCACCACAAACAGGTTTTTGTTTTCCCCCGCCAGAAGTTTTACGGCCTCATACTGCTCTTCATTGATGTCCTGGAACTCATCCACCAGGATATACGGAAAGCGGGCCTGCCACCCGGCCAGGACATCCGGCCTGCGGCCAAACAGTTCCTTTACGGCGGGCGCAAAATCATCCAGATCCAGCCGCCCGGCCTGGCGGACCAGCCGGCAGAATCCCGTAAAAATGCGCGCAAATTCCCCGGGTTCCAGATAATTGCTGCAAAATCCGCCCGGCGCTTCGCCCGTGTTTTTCACCCGGCCGATTTCGGAAAGAAGTCCTTCTTCCAGTGCCGGATCCAAAAAGCCGCCCCTCTTTGTTTTCAGAAGCTCCATGCGCAGAAACTCTTTTTTCTCTTGTTGGGTTAAAATACTGTTGGGATCATAATGACAGGATGTCTGTAAGATTTGAAAAAAGACGGCGTGGAATGTGCCGAATACCACCGGATGAAAGGTTCCCCCCATCCGGGCCAGGAAGCGGTCCCGCATCTGCCGGGCCGCCGCCCTGGTAAAAGTGATGACGAGGATGCCTGCCGGGTCCTCTTTGCAGACCTCGATCAGATGCCTCACCCTCTCCACCACGACAAAAGTCTTCCCGGATCCCGGCCCGGCCAGTATCATGGCCGGGCCCCGGTGAAAGACAATGGCTTCGTTTTGTTCTTTGTTTCCCTGCAATGGGAGTTCCTTTCTTTGGTCAGACGCTGCGCAGAAGCTCGATTCCCTTGCGGATCCGCTTTAAGGACTCTTCCTTCCCCAAAATTTCCATAATTTCCGTAGCGCCGGCAGGGGTCATCTGCTTGCCGGACACCGCGGTGCGCACGGGCCAGAGGACATATCCGTTCTTGCATCCCTTCTTTTCCACATAGGATAAAAGAAGCCGGTAAAGCGCGTCGTTGCTGTAATCGGTCTGCTCTTCCAGAAGGGGCAAAAGCTCCTGCAATACCTCCAGGGCGCTCTGGGGCGTGGTTTTCATCTTCTTGTGCGCGTACATGGAAGGATCATATTCGGGCAACTCCTCGAAGAAATCCACCATTTCCGCAATATCCGGAAATACTTCGATCCTGGTCTTGACCATTTCCGCGATTTTTTTCAGGTCCTGGCCCTTGGTCAGGGACTGTTTTAAGTAAGGTTCCGCCATTTCGTAGAAGCGGTCAAAGTCCATGGCCTTTAAGTATTCGCCGTTCATCCATTTTAACTTGGTATAGTCAAATACGGCCGGGGACTTGGACATCCGGTGGAAGTCAAATTCCTTCACCAGCTCTTCCAGCGAAAAGATCTCGTTATCCCCTTCCGGGCTCCAGCCCAAAAGGGCCACAAAATTGACGATGGCTTCGGTCAAAAAGCCCTGCTCCACCAGGTCTTCATAGGAAGAATGGCCGCAGCGCTTGGAAAGCTTGTGATGCTCCTCGTCCGTAATCAGCGGGCAGTGGATGTAAACGGGCACCTGCCACCCGAAAGCGTCATAGAGCCGGTTGTATTTGGGAGAAGAGGAAAGGTACTCGTTTCCCCTCACCACATGGGTAATCCCCATAAGGTGGTCGTCCACCACATTGGCAAAGTTATAGGTGGGATAGCCGTCGGACTTAATCAGGATCATGTCGTCCAGCTCTGCGTTGTCCACCGTGATATCGCCGTAAATCTCGTCGTGGAACGTGGTGGTCCCTTCGGTGGGATTGTTCTGGCGGATCACATAGGGGACCCCTGCCGCAAGCTTCTCTTCGATCTCCTCTTTGGAAAGATGGAGGCAATGCTTGTCATAGACGTTGATCTCCTTGCCCGCCACTTCCCTTGTCAGGGTCGCCAGCCGCTCCTTATCGCAGAAGCAGTAATAGGCCTCCCCTTTTTCAATCAGCTTTTTGGCGTATTCCAGGTAAATCCCCTTCGCCTGGCGTTCGCTCTGCACATAGGGGCCCACGCCCCCGTCCTTGTCCGGTCCCTCGTCATGCACAAGGCCGGTTTTTTGAAGCGTCCTGTAAATGATATCCACCGCGCCTTCCACATAGCGCTCCTGGTCGGTATCTTCAATCCTTAAAATGAAATCGCCGCCTTCGTGCTTTGCCACCAGGTAAGCGTACAGCGCTGTGCGCAGATTGCCCACATGCATACGTCCGGTGGGGCTGGGCGCGAAACGGGTTCTGATCTTTGTCACTTTTCTTTCCTCCATCCGTTTTCCATACAAAATACCGGCTTTTTTTGGTCAGCCGCTATCCTATTTTTGCACAAACCTCTTTTAAAATCAAGCCCTTTAAAAGAGAAGGGATCCGATCTGGAACACCACGGTGCTGCAGGCCCAGGCAAACAGGAGCCAAAATCCCATCAGCCCCAGCGTAAAGCGCAAAGAACCGCTCTCTTTTTTGATCGTCCCGATGGTAGCGGCACAGGGGATATAAAGCAGGACAAACAGCATCAGGCAAAAGGCGTTGAGGGCCCCGAAAGAAGGATCCACCGCCCGGATATTGTCCAGGATCGTCTGCATTCCCGCCGCAGAATTGGCGTTGGAGACGCCGAAAAGGACGGAAAAGCTGGAAACCACCACTTCCTTGGCGGAAATGCCGGAAATCAGGGCCACCGCAATCTGCCACATCCCCATTCCCGCAGGGGCGAGCACAGGGACCAAAACTTTTCCGATCATGGCGCCGAAGCTGTCCGCCGTCTGCGCCACCATTCCCTGGGGGCCGAAATTGAGCACGAACCAGATGAGGATGGACGCCACGAAAATCGTGGTACCCGCCTTCGTCAGGTAATCTTTGAGCTTATTCCAGACGTAAACCCGGATGGTCCTGGGGTTCGGACGCTTGTATTCCGGCAGCTCGATGAGCAAAGAATCATTGATCCTGCCTTTTTCCAGGCGGTTCATTGCCAGCGCCACAAGGATGGCAAGGACCAGGCCGATCACATACATGGAAAAAGCGGGAAGCATGGGGTTTTCAGGGAAAAACATCTCGGAAAAAAGCACGTATACCGGAAGTCTGGCCGAACAGGACATAAAAGGGGTAATCACCATCACCTTCCGCCTGTCATGCTCCGTTTCCAGCGCGCGGGTCGCCATAATGGCGGGCACCGTACAGCCAAATCCAAGGATCATGGGCAAAAACGCCCTTCCGGACAGCCCCACCTTTCCCATAATGCCGTCCATCACATAGGCCACGCGGGACATATAGCCGGAGTCTTCCAGAATGCCCAGGGCCAGAAAGAGAATGAAGATGTTGGGTAAAAACGTCAGGATACCGCCTACGCCCGCGATCACCCCGTCCACTGCCAGGGAAATGGCCCAGTCGGAGGCCGAGGCTGCCGTCAGAAGCGCCCTGGCGCCGTCCGAAATCCATCCCAGCGCCACTTCGAACCCGCCTTTGAGGAAGTCCCCCACCGCAAAGGTCAGAAAAAAGACCAGCGCCATAATGCACAAAAACATGGGGACACCCCAGACCGGGTGCGTCAGGAGACGGTCCACGCGGTCGGTGCCGGCGGCCATCCTCTCTTTATGAAAGAGCGTCTCCGCCACCACTTCTTCTATGTACTGATACTTTTTTTGGATGATCTCTTTTTCGTAGCTTCTGTCTACTACGTTGGTGATTTCCATGGGATGTTCCCCGGCCACCTGTTCGTCGTTTTCCATCAGCTTGATGGCGTGCCAGCGGGTCATGGCATGGCTGGGATAGCGGGCCTGCATCATCACTTCCAGACGGGAAATCTTATCCTCCAGTTCCGGGCCGTAGTCCATCACATTCTCCTTCGGCCCCTCCTCGTAATGATGTACCACCGCGTGCAGCAGGATATCCAGCCCCGTCCTTTTTGCGGCGGAAACGGGGACCACCGGGATCCCGCCCAGCATTTCCGGCAGGCGGTGCAGGTCGATCTCCATCCCCCTTTCCTTGACAATATCCATCATATTCAGCGCCAGGATCACAGGCTTCCCCAGTTCCAAAAGCTGGAGGGTCAGATAGAGGTTCCTCTCCAGGCTGGAAGCGTCCACCACGTTTACAATGGCTTCGATGTCGTCGTCAAGGACGCACTTCCTGGTGACCTGCTCTTCGATGGTATAGCAGCTTAAAGAGTAGATTCCCGGCGTATCCACCAGTTTGATCTGATAGCCCTCATACTCGATATTGCCTTCAAATTTTTCCACCGTCACGCCGGGCCAGTTGGCCACTTTCAGCTTGGCGCCGGTTACCGCGTTGAATAAAGTGGTCTTTCCGCAGTTGGGGTTGCCTACAAAGGCCACATGAATATGTCTGTCCTGCTTCATCTTTCGTCTTCCTCCGGTTCCACTTCAATATGCTCGCTGATGTGTCTGCCCACTGCCAGACGCGTGCCGCGTACGGAAAGGATCAGCGCGCCCTTTTTCTTGCGGTTCAGCAGCCGCACGTCGGTCCCCTCGTTTAACCCCAAAGCCTGGAGGCGCCGCATAAGGCCCTCCTCCATAAGCATGTCGCGCACTTTATAAGCGCATCCTTTTTTTCCTTCGTATAAAGTCATATTTCACACTTCCGCCTCTGATAATCAATCATTTTTTCTCATTTCGATTATACCATCCGGTTCGAAGCTGTCAACTTGTTTTGCAGCTGCCTAACCGTCACTTCCTCGCTTCCGGCAGCCGGGTGCGCAGCAGCTGATGGGTCAGCTGTTTTGCGTTGAAGGGAAAGAGGGGGTAAAGATAACTCTGGCTGCTCACCGTCCGGTTTGTGGCAATGGACAAAATCAGGACCAGGACGCCCGCTGCATACCCCCAGACGCCGAAAAGCGCCGTCAGGACCAGGTTGAGGATCCGCATGAATTTCAGCGCATACCCCAGCTCATAACTGTTCTGGGTATAATTTGCCACGGCCACAAAGGCCATGTACAGCATGACTTCGCTGTTAAACCAGCCGCTTTTGACGGAAAATTCCCCCAAAACCAGCGCCGCCATTACGGACAGGGGCGTACTGAGCATGTTCGGCGTATTCACCGCAGCCAGTTTCAGCCCGTCGATGGCCAGTTCCAGGATCAAAAACTGCCAGATCAGGGGGATATTCACTTCGTCCCGCAGAAGGATAAAGTCAAAGGATTCCGGAATCCAGTCCGGATTTTGCATCAGCAAAAGGAAGGTCGGCGTCAGAAAATACGTCAGCACCGCAATCAGCATCCTGGAAAGACGCAGATACGTCCCGGTAATGGGCGGGAAATAATAGTCGTCCGCTTCTTCGATTACATCAAAAAAAGTGGTCGGGGTAATCATGGCCGAAGGGGAATTGTCCACCAGGATAATGATGTTTCCTTCCAGCACCTGGGCCGCCGCCGTGTCCGGCCGCTCCGTATATTTGAATTTGGGGAACGGATTGTACCACCGTCTCTGATAGAGACATTCCGCCAGACTTTCCTGGTTTAAGGTCAGGGCGTCCACTTTCAGCTGTCCGATCCGGTCTTTGATCTTTTTGAGAAAATCCTGATCCACCCGGTCCTGCATATAGCACACCACAATGTCCGTCTGGGAAGTCGTCCCCGCCTTAAGCATTTCCATCCGCAGCTGGGGGCTGCGGATCCGTCTGCGGATCAGGGCGGTATTAAACACCACCGTCTCCACAAACCCGTCCTTTGAGCCGCGCAGCACCTTATCCTTTTCCGGCTCCGACACCCCTCTGGCCGGATAGGTCCTGGCGTCAATGAGGATGCATTTTGCGTATCCGTCCACAAACAGGGCCACCACCCCGGACATCACGGCGTACTCGATTTCTTCCCAGTCCTCTTTCAAATCCACTTCCCCGTAGGGAACCAACTGTTTGCTCATGGTATGAGCGTCCATAGGCATTTTGTCCGGCGTGATCCCGATAAAATGCTGCATCAGCTTCTGCATCACCTCGTCCTTGCAGAATCCGTCGATCATATAAAAGCACGCCTGCCTGCCGCCGATCTCCATCACCCGGTACAGCACGTCAAAGTTGGCGCCGACTCCCAGCTGTCCGTTGAGATATTCCATATCCTTTGCCAGCGCACCGCTCATTTTTTCCATGGTTTAAAACTCCCTTCCGGCCTTTTTGCTTCCATTGTTCCCGCTTTTTTTAAAGTCATGCGGCCGGCAGACAAGCAAAAAAAGGAAAGACTCTTTGACGGCCGGACGCGAATGGTCCGGCAGACCGCAGCGAATACTGTAAAAGAAACCGATGATGAAAAGGAGAATGCCATGAAAGACGAAGATTATCACATTACACCAATGCAGGAACAGATCTGCGCCGCCTCCTTTACGGACTGCACCGGACTGATCCCTGCCGGGACGGTGGAGGAAAAAGATCTGGCCGCATACAGGGAGCTCTATCCTTTCGGTGCGCCGGAAGAAAATGAAGAACGCTGCAGGCACGGCGAAAAAGAGCAGAAATAAGGAAAACGGATCGCCCGCCACCTCTTTGGATGGCCGGACGATCCGTTTTCTTTCTCTTCTATTCTGTACTCTATCCGATAGAAAATTACATCATCCCCATGCCGCCTGCGCCGCCGGCAGGAGCGGGAGTTTCTTCCTTGATGTTTGCCACTACGGATTCCGTGGTCAGCAGGGTGCTTGCAACGCTGGTAGCGTTCTGCAGCGCGCTTCTGGTTACCTTTGCAGGATCCAGGATGCCGTCCTTGATCATGTCCACATATTCCTCTTTCAGGGCGTCAAAGCCTACGCCTACCTCGGCCTCTTTGACCTTATTGATGATGACGCTGCCTTCCAGTCCTGCGTTGGCCGCGATATAGTACAGAGGAGCTTCCAGGGCTTTCAGCACAATCTTCGCGCCGGTCTTTTCATCGCCTTCCAGGGTATTGGCCAGTTCTTCCACATCCCTTGCGGCATGGATATAAGCGGAACCGCCGCCTGCAATAATGCCTTCTTCCACTGCTGCGCGGGTCGCTGCCAGGGCGTCTTCCATACGCAGTTTCGCTTCCTTCATCTCGGTCTCGGTGGCTGCGCCCACACGGATCACCGCTACGCCGCCTGCCAGTTTTGCCAGACGCTCCTGCAGTTTCTCCCTGTCGAAATCGGAAGTGGTTTCTTCGATCTGTTTCTTGATCTGGGAAATCCTTGCCTGGATCGCTTCGCTGTCGCCTTCGCCGTCCACGATAATGGTGTTTTCTTTCTGTACTTTAACGGATTTTGCACGGCCCAGCATATCCATGGTGGTCTCTTTCAGTTCCAGGCCAAGTTCGGAACTGATTACCTGGCCGCCGGTCAGGATTGCGATATCCTCCAGCATTGCCTTTCTTCTGTCGCCATAGCCGGGAGCCTTCACAGCCACTACGTTGAAGGTACCGCGCAGCTTGTTGACAATCAGGGTGGTCAGCGCTTCGCCTTCCACATCCTCTGCAATAATCAGAAGTTTCGCGCCGGACTGTACGATCTGCTCAAGCAGGGGCAGAATCTCCTGGATATTGGAAATCTTCTTATCCGTAATCAGGATATAGGGATTATCCAGGACCGCTTCCATCTTATCCATGTCCGTAGCCATGTAAGCGGAAATATAACCTCTGTCGAACTGCATGCCTTCTACCAGGTCCAGTTCGGTCTTCATGGTCTTGCTCTCTTCAATGGTGATAACGCCGTCGTTGGAAACCTTTTCCATAGCGTCCGCAACCATCTGGCCTACTTCATCGCTGCCTGCGGAAATTGCGGCAACCCTGGCGATGTGGTTCTTGCCGTCCACTTTCTGGCTCATTTTTGCAATGGCTTCTACAGCGCATTCCGTTGCTTTCTGCATCCCTTTTCTCAGGATAATGGGGTTTGCGCCTGCCGCCAGGTTGCTCATGCCTGCGTTGATCATCGCCTGTGCCAGGACTGTAGCGGTGGTGGTGCCGTCGCCGGCCACGTCGTTGGTCTTGGTTGCAACTTCCTTCACCAGCTGTGCGCCCATGTTTTCAAACGCATCTTCCAGCTCGATTTCCTTTGCGATGGTCACGCCGTCGTTGGTGATTAAGGGTGCGCCGAAGGATTTGTCCAAAGCCACGTTGCGTCCTTTGGGCCCCAGGGTAACCCTTACCGTATTTGCCAGCTTATTGACGCCGGATTCCAGCGCCGCACGCGCTTCCGCGCCGTATTTGATTTCCTTTGCCATGATAAATAGCCTCCTTTTGCCGATTTCGTTTAAGCTTCAATGATCGCCAGAATGTCTGACTGTTTCACTACGATGTATTCCTCTTCGTCCAGCTTCACTTCCGTGCCTGCGTACTTGGAATAAATGACCTGGTCGCCGACTTTGACTTCCATCTTTACTTCCTTGCCATCAATCACTCCGCCGGGGCCGACCGCCACAACTTCTGCCTGCTGGGGTTTTTCCTTGCTCTGGCCGGGAAGGACGATGCCGGACTTGGTGGTTTCTTCCGCAACCAACTGTTTTAACACAACTCTGTCGCCCAAGGGTACTAACTTCATGATAACTGCCTCCTTATTATGAATGATTCACTTTCTTTTGTGAAGTTGTTAGCACTCATTTATGTCGAGTGCTAAACACTATATGTATATTATGTTCCTTCCCTCTAATATGCAACACGGTTTACAATCGTTTTTCTTTTATTTTCTCATGTTATCTTAAGCTTTCTTTTGTTTTCTCTGTTTTTCTTATTTTGTTCAGGAAAATCGGATTTCATAATTTTTTTACAATTTGAGGATACCTCTTGAGATATCCTCATGCGCATCACCATTGTTTCTTATACGATAGGAAATGCAATTTCCTATCGTATAAGAAACGCCATGCAGGGCACGTAAAATACGGCCTTTGCATGGCGTCTTTTGTTGCTTTCCGATTCTGTTTTTCGCCGGATCATACCCTAGACAGATACTCGCCGGTCCTGGTGTCGATCTTGATGACGTCGCCTTCGTTGACAAACAGGGGAACGTTCACCTGCGCCCCGGTTTCCACCGTAGCGGGCTTGCTGGCGCCGGTAGCGGTATCTCCCTTGAATCCGGGCTCTGTCTCGGTGATTGCCAGCTCTACGAACAGAGGGGGCTCCACGGCAAATACGCTGCCGTTATGGGAGCAGATCTTGCAGATCTCGTTTTCCTTAACGAACTTCAGCGCATCCCCGATTGCGTCCTTGTTCAGGGAAATCTGGTCGTAAGTCTCCGTATCCATGAAAGTATACAGATCGCCGTCATTGTACAGATACTGCATATCCCTTCTGTCAATGCGGGCCTGGGGACATTTCTCAGTAGGGCGGAACGTCTTTTCAACGACACCGCCGCTCTTGATGTTCTTTAACTTCGTTCTAACAAAAGCAGCTCCCTTACCGGGCTTTACGTGCTGGAATTCAATGATCTGATAAACGTTGCCTTCAAATTCAATGGTAATGCCATTTCTGAAATCACCTGCAGAAATCATACTGTGTCTTCCTCCTGATCCTATTTCACGGTTTCAAATCCTTTACAAGTGTATCCTAAAAATCCGCTTTTTTCAACTGTTTTTTTCAAAAATTTGCCCCTTTAGGGCCGGCGCAGGAAGAAGCGTCCGCTATTCCGGCCGGTCCACCTGCTCTAGTTCAAACCAGAAGGAAACCCCGTTTTCATAGTTGATCACCCCGTATTTCTGATTCATGGATTCCATAATCGCCTTCACAATGGAAAGCCCTACGCCGCTTCCCCCGTATTCCCTGGTCCTGGCCTTATCCACCTTGTAGAACTTCTCCCACAGGTGCGGCAGGGAATCCTGCGGGATGGGCGTCCCCGTGTTGAATACGGAAACACGGGCATGTCCGTCCTGACAGGTAATTTTCACCTCGATCACCTTTTCCCCCTCGCAGTGGTTGACCGCGTTGGAGTAAAAATTCATCAGCACTTCTTCCGTTTTAAATTCGTCACCCCAGACATATACCGGTTCCGTCTGGTCCATCCGCACATCGATGCCGTGCTGCTGGGCCAGGATTTTGGCCGACTGCAGGTAATTGCGCACCATGGCCGTAATGTCGAAGCGCTCCATGGAAACGGGATCATTGCCAAACTCCAGCTGGTTTAAGGTAAGAAGCTTTTTGACCATTTCATTCATCCGGGAAGCTTCGTCCACAATCACATCACAGTAAAAATTCCTGCTTTCCGGATCGTCGTCGATCCCTTCCTGCAGGCCTTCCGCATATCCCTGGATCAGGGCAATGGGCGTTTTCAGCTCATGGGAAACGTTTGCGAGGAATTCCCGCCGCATCTCATCCACTTTGTTTTTCTTTTCGATATCCTTTTTCAGCTCGTTATTGGCCGTTTTCAGCTCGGAAATGGTGGCCTCCAGCGTCTCGGACAGTTTATTGATATTTTCGCCCAAAAGCGCGATTTCATTGCTGCTGTCCCCCTGGTATCTGGCGTCAAAATCCAGATGAGTCATACGCTTTGAAATCTCTGCCAGCTGCAGGATAGGATCCGCAATCCTGCGCGACACAAACCAGATGATAACGCCGCTTGCAATCACAGCCAAAATCCCCACATAGGCCAGGAAGCGGTTGGCAATTTCTGCGCTGTCCTGGATCCCTTCCAGGGCGGAACGGATTAAAAAAAAGTTCCCGTTGCCCAAAATCCCCCAGATTTCAATATATTCCATCCGGGATCTGGCGTCCCCTACGCGCTGGATCACATACTGGTCCGTCCGCTTCATCACCGTGGCCGTCTCTTCCGTATTCATAAAAATATGCTGCCACAGCTGCTGGCGGATAAAGTCGTCCCCCCGAAAAGCGATCACCGGCCTGGAATCTGCGTCCATCACCAGCAGGGACAGATTGTACTTGGAGCAGCTTTGCTGCAGTTTCAGCCGGAAGGTCTCGGAGTCCATGTTCCCCTCCGACACAGCTTCCTGCAGCCCCCCGTATACTTCCAGAAGCACATTCTGTTTGTTGTGGACATAATATTTCTGCAAAAAAGAACTGTTGATAAACCAGCAAAGCAGGATGGTCCCCGTCATCAGGCCGATGAAAACCGCGGCCAGCTGCCTGCGGATGGAATGTCTCATTTTTCCCTCCCTGCCGGGGCCCCTATGCCTCCAGCTTGTAGCCCATTCCCCAGATGGTTTTGATTAAGTCGCCCTTGTCCCCCAGCTTGCTGCGCAGCTTTTTCACATGGGTATCAATGGTCCTGGCGTCCCCGAAATAGTCGTAGTTCCAGACATTGTTCAAAATCTTCTCCCGAGAAAGGGCAATCCCACGGTTTTCCATGAAATAGGCCAGCAGTTCAAATTCCTTGTAGCTTAAATCCACTGTCCTGCCGTCGATCTCCACCATGTGGGCGGCTTTGTCCAGATGGATCCCTCCCACGTCCAGAACTTCGCCGCCGTCCCCGCCTTTGCCGGACCGACGCAGCACCGCTTCCACCCTGGCCACGAGGATTTTGGGACTGAAAGGCTTGGAAATGTATTCGTCCACTCCCAGGTCAAAGCCCTGGAGTTCGTCCTTTTCATCCGCCCTGGCAGTCAGCATAATAATGGGTACCTTGGAATAGCTGCGGATTTCCCTGCATACCTGCCAGCCGTCCATTTTGGGCATCATCACATCCAGGATGATCAGGGCGATATCCTTGTCCGAAAAAAAGATATCCAGCGCTTCGCTGCCGTCCGCGGCTTCCCGCACCTCGAACCCTTCTCTTTGCAGGAAGTCCTTTACCAGTTTGCGCATCCTGCCCTCATCGTCCACCACGAGAATTTTCCCTTTTTCCATTTTGCCTCCGCCTTCCTTTCCCGATGACATTGTATCGTCCATTCTTTCAGTATAGCAGGAAATTATGTAAAAACTGTGACTTCAGTCTCCCGGTTTTTTATATCCCAGCTCTTTTTGCGTGCGTTTCATCAGGTAAAAATAGGCGGGGACCAAAAACAGGTCCGCCATTACCCAGGCGAGCGGGTTGGCAAAGCACACCGCCGCAAACCCGAAAGAAGGGACAAGTAAAAAGCCCGCCAGCGCCCGGGCCACCATTTCGCTGGCGCCGGAAAAAATGGCCAGTCCGCTGTAGCCGATTCCCTGGATCAGGAAACGGACATTATTCACCAGGACCAGGGCGATATAAAAGGCGCTGTTGGCGGTCAGCATCCTCTGTACGTTTCCGAGGATCTCCGTTTCGGAAGCGTCCACAAAAAGCAGGGCCACATATCTGCCCGCCGCCATCAGGAATACAAACGCTGCCACCGCATAGGCAAAGCCGAATAGGTTCCCGGTCCGCAGCCCGCTTCGGATCCGGTCCGGTTTTCCGGCCCCCACATTCTGTCCCGCAAAGGTCGCCATGGTCGCTCCCAGGGCGTCGAAGGGACAGCAGAAAAACATGCTGATTTTGCTGGCCGCAGTCACGGAAGCCACAGCCATGGAACCTAAGACGTTCACCGCGCTTTGCAAAATTACGCTGCCGATGGCGGTAACGGAATACTGCAGCCCCATGGGCACGCCCATAATGACCAGCCGGCCGGCCAGACGGGGGGAAAACCGCATTTCTTCCCGGCTCATCCGCAGGATCGTATATTTTTTCCTCATATAAACCAGGCAGCAGACGCCCGACACAGCCTGGGAGATTACGGTGGCGACGGCCGCCCCTGCCACGCCCATGTGCAGCACCAGGATGCAGAATAAGTCCAGTACGATATTTAAAAGCGCCGCAATCACCAAAAAAATAACCGGCGTTTTGGAGTCCCCCATGGAACGGATAATGGCGGAAGTCAGATTATACAGGATCGTAACCGGGATGCCCGCAAAAATAATAACAATATAAGCATAGGAATCGTCGATAATGTCCGCAGGCGTTTTCATCCAGACCAGGATGGTCCTGCACAGCGCCACGGTCAGCACAGTCAGTACTGCGGCAAATACCGTGGATACCCAGATGCTGTTTGCAACATAGCGGCGCATTCCGCCCTCGTCCCTGGCCCCGAATTTCTGGGAAATGGGAATGGCGAACCCGCTGCAGATTCCCGTGCAGAAACCGATGATCAAAAAGTTGACGGATCCTGTGGCCCCTACCGCAGCCAGCTGCGTCACCCCCAGGAATTTCCCCACGATCAGCGTATCCATCAGATTGTAAAACTGCTGGAACAGGTTTCCGAAAAGCAGGGGAATTGCAAAGCCCAGTATCAGTTTGCCCGGATGCCCCTGTGTCATGTCCTTTATCATAAAAAAATCCCCTTTCGCTTTTTCATCAGTGTATATACCACGGATTTTTGAAAAGCGCAATGGGGGATTTTCGAAAGATTGGGATTTTATTCGGATTTTGCTGCAAAAATTTCCCTTGCGAACCGGGCGGCCTCCTGCTCGTCCTTCCGGTCGGGATGAAGCATCGCTTCGTCAAAGTTGCGGATCATCAGGCGGATGTGCAGATCCCTGTCGCTTCCGTCCAGCATGGACTCATAACGGTTGCGCACCTGCATGGGCATCTTGCCCTGACACAGGAAACTTCCCAGATAAACGTTATCGGACGGCAGCCATTTTCTGACCCGCGCTGCGATCTGGTCATAATAAACGTCGTCGGTCCCCATGCCGCAGGTTCCAAACAGCGCCACTTTTTTCCCGTGGAGGCCGGAAAGCAGGGCCGCGACCGCGGAATCGCAGTCTCCTTTATCCGTCCAGAAGCCGACGAAAAACAGATCCGCATCCTTCCCGCGATATTCCGTCACGTTCTGAATATCCTTGGAATCCCCGGGAATGGCCGCAAAAATCGCATTGGCGATTTTACGGGTATTTCCTGTATGACTGGAATAAACAACCATTGCATCCATGTTCGCTCGCTCCTTTTTAATAATATCGGATGAGTACGCCGCCGCAGCACAGCCCGCCTCCGCCGCAGCACAGATTGCAGATCAGGTTGGCCAGGCACAGTTTCCAGCAGAACCCGCTGCCTGCATCCGCCGGCATTCCGCCGTACTGGGTCTGTCTGCCCGCGTACCAGCTCTCCCCGGACTCGATCCGCTGTTTCCAGAGGGCGTACTCCCGGTTTCCCGGCTCCATGGCCGCCGCCTTCCGGGCATATTCCAGTGCTGCGGCGTTATTGCCGATTCCCTGGTTTGCCACGGAACTGTAATAATACCAGCGCGCCGTCCTTTCCCCGATCCCGTTTAACACGTTGATGGCTTCCCGGTAGTGGCCGCTGTTAATGTAGTTCATGGCAGCCTTCATATGGACGCTGTATTCGTCGTCCTGCCCTCCGGCACTGCCCGTACCGTATCCGTTCCGGCCGTATCCGCCATAGCCTCCGAAGCCGAAGCCGCCGAAGAAATCATCGAACCCGCCAAAGCCGCCGAACTCTCCGGAAGATGCGTTCCTGCCGTCTCCGTCGTAGGTTCCGTATCCGGCCTGCCCCTGCTCTTTTTCTTTCATGATCTGCTGGTAGGCCTGCTGGATTTCCTTAAACTTTTCTTCCGCCTGTGCCTTGTTTGGGTTATTGATATTGGCGTCGGGGTGATAGATCCGGCTCAGTTTCCGGTATGCTTTCTTGATTTCTTCTTCCGACGCATCCCGGGACACGCCCAACACCTGATATGGGTCACGCATTTTCCTTTTCCTTCTTCCTGCGCGCTGCCTCGTACCGGCACCAGACGCCGGAGTAAAGAATATTGCGCAGAATCTCCACATTTTCCAGAATCGGCAGCTTTTCGAAAGCCCTGGAACATTCCGCCATCATCAGCTGCAAAACCTGATGGGCGTCCGCTTCAAAAGCTTCTTTACTCTCCGCCTCTTTTTTCCGGAATAAAAACACATTATAACTTCCGTTTTTACTGTCCTGATCCATATCTTCATAGGCGTCCATCAGATAGATGAACTTCCCCAAAAAGAAACCGATCTTTCTTAATTCCGTCTCCCACTCGTCCCTGCGCCAGGCAAAAACCTCCGCCATAATCTCCCCGAAACAGCCGCTGGCCAGGTCCATGCTGGTTTCCCCCGCGCTTTCATATGCGCGGATTTGCCTCAGCAGGCTGCCGATTTTTTCCGCCTTGTGCGGATATTTCCTGCAAACTGCCAAGCACCTTTTCTTTAAAACGGACGCAAACGCCCTGCGGGAAACCTTTCTTTCATCCTCCCAGTCATCCATACATTTATAATAGGTAAGCAGCAGGTTCATATCCGCCGCGTATTCGGTAAAGACGTTCTGCCGCGCAGGATGGGCTTCAAAGGGGTGAGCGATGCACTTGCAGCGAAAAGATTCGGTCTTTGGCTCATACAGGGAGGACAAAAGCACGATCAGAAAGGTCATATCATAGCTTAAGGTCAGCTGCCCGCCCCTGCCGTAGCGTTTTTTCAGGCACTGGCAAAGGCCGCAGTAATAGGACTGATAGCAGTCAAACTCCCGGAATTTCAGTTCCTGCTTGTTGACGATAATATATCCGAACATGGCGTTTCCTTCAGCTCTTTTT
>CALWGP010000010.1 GCA_944380095.1 uncultured Lachnospiraceae bacterium
TACTCTTATACGAGACTTATAGCAATGGCGAAGAATTGCCATCGGATGATAAATATGGCGGTCAAAAACTGACCGCCATATAAAAATCAAAAAAATTTACACACTTTACTTGACAAACTCAAAAAGCGGCTGGATTTATTTTCCGGCCGCTTTTTTCTTCATTAGGATTACCCACATAAAATCCTTTCCAAAAATCTTGATATTGTCTGTCTCTTTCATTTTTCTAAAATCCACGATATTAAAATAATTGCTCAGTATTTTTTTTATTTTATATTCGGAAAATCCCAAACCTCCATGCATAGAATAATCCCTGTACACATCATAATCGGATATATTGGCTCCGCCATCCGGATTAAAACAGGTCATAAGGAAATATCCGTCCTCTTTCAGGCAGTTGAGGATACCGCTTAGATATTGTTCCCTTCTATGGGGTTTAATGTGGTGAAAGCAGCCGCTGTCAAGGATAAAGTCAAAGCTGTTGGCATCCGCGGTATATTCCAGCATTGATGTACATTGGAAGTTGATATTTTCCTCTTTGGCTGTCAAAGCCTTTGCCCAGCGAATGGATTGCTCGGAAAAGTCAATTCCGGTAACCCAAAATCCCTGTGATGCCAAATATCGCGAATTGCGTCCGTTTCCGCAGCCGATATCCAGTGCAGTCCCTCCCGTTAAAATTCCCTTTTCACAATACGAAATCAGCTCTTCATCAGGAATATTACGAAAAAAAGGAACAGGTTTGTTTTTATCGGCATAAAACTTGTTCCACCATTCGTGATCTCTCTTTTCCAAAATGTCGTCCAGCATATTCAAAGTATCGTTATATGAAATGATGATTTCATGATCCATTTCGGTGTTCCTCCTGCTTTGTGATTTATCTAAATTATATCATATTTCGGGACATTTGGGTTCGGTTTTTCCTGTTTTGAATTTAAAATATTGCATATTGTAAAACAAAATAATGAAAAATATATGTGTTTAAAAATATTTTTTTCTATTGTTTCGAAGAAATAGCCGGGGGTTTGGACGATGAAACAAGATTGTCATAATGTCCGACTTGTTATATAATGGAATGAATCATGTTTTCCAAAAACGTATTTTGGCAACAATTTGAGGTATGTACAGAATGAGAAAATTAGCTTTAAACGATGAGATTTTATTAAAAATCGAAAAGCCTGCCCGATACATCGGCGGAGAGGTCAATTCGGTGATGAAGGATCCCAAACAGGTGAAGGTGCGCTTCGCCATGTGCTTCCCGGACGTGTACGAAATCGGCATGTCCCATCTGGGCATCCAGATCCTGTACGACTTGTTTAACCGTTACGACGACGTCTGGTGCGAACGGGTCTATTCCCCCTGGGTGGATCTGGATGGGATCATGCGTAAGGAGAAAATCCCGCTGTTTGCCCTGGAATCCCAGGATCCCGTGCGGGACTTCGACTTTCTGGGCATCACCCTGCAGTATGAAATGTGTTATACCAATATCCTCCAGGTGCTGGATCTTTCCGGGATCCCGCTGCTTGCCAAAGACCGCACGGACCGGGAACCCATCGTCATCGGCGGAGGGCCCTGCACTTATAACCCGGAACCGATCGCGGACTTTTTTGATCTGTTTTATATCGGCGAGGGGGAAACCGCCTATCGGCAGCTGATGGACGTCTATCTGGAAACGAAGGCGGCGGGAGAGGGCAGGGAAGCCTTTCTGCTGCGGGCCGCCCGGGAAGTGCCGGGCATTTATGTCCCCTCCCTGTATGAGGTGCGGTATGGGGAGGACGGGACCATCGCGTCCTTCCTGCCGGTAAAAGAGGGCGTGCCCAAAACGGTGCGCAAAGAGATCGTCATGGACCTGGACAGCGTGCCCTATCCCCAAAAGCCCGTGGTGCCCTATGTGAAAGCCACCCAGGACCGGGTGGTGCTGGAGATCCAGCGCGGCTGCATCCGCGGATGCCGGTTCTGCCAGGCGGGGCAGATTTACCGCCCCGTGCGGGAAAAAGGGCTGGAGACCCTGAAGCGCTACGCGGTGGAAATGCTGAAAAATACCGGATATGAGGAAATTTCCTTAAGTTCCCTCAGCTCCAGCGACTATTCCCATTTAGAAGAGCTGGTGGAATTTTTGATGGAAACCTGCCGGGAGCAGAAGGTGAACATTTCCCTGCCTTCCCTGCGCATCGACGCCTTTTCGCTGGACGTGATGGGAAAGGTACAGGACGTCAAAAAAAGCAGCCTGACGTTCGCGCCGGAAGCGGGCAGCCAGCGGCTTAGAAACGTGATCAACAAGGGACTGACCCGGGAAGATATCCTCCACGGGGCCGGACTGGCCTTTGAAGGCGGCTGGAGCCGGGTCAAGCTCTATTTCATGCTGGGCCTTCCCACGGAAACCGAGGAAGATATCAGGGGAATCGCAGAACTGTCCAACGACATTGCGGCCCTGTACTATGAAACCGTGCCCAAGGAACAGCGGACAGGCCCGGTGCAGATCGTATCCAGTACCTCTTTCTTCATTCCCAAACCCTTTACCCCCTTCCAGTGGGCGAAAATGTGTACGAAGGAAGAATTCCTGGAAAAAGCGGCCCTGACCAAACGCAGCATACGGGAACAGCTCAACCAGAAGCGGATCAAGTATAACTGGCACGAAGCGGACGTGAGTGTGCTGGAAGGGGTGTTTGCCCGGGGGGACCGCCGG
This sequence comes from uncultured Lachnospiraceae bacterium, assembly GCA_944380095.1. Classification (GTDB taxonomy): domain Bacteria; phylum Bacillota; class Clostridia; order Lachnospirales; family Lachnospiraceae; genus Gallintestinimicrobium. The sequence goes on from CALWGP010000010.1 coordinate 2,681, forward strand.
GTGGCGGAAGTGATTTTAAAAGCCTATCAAAAGGGCTGTCTTTATGACGCCTGGGGGGAATATTTCAAAAACGACCTCTGGCTTGAGACCTTTGAACAGTGCGGCGTCGAAATCGGGTTTTACACCACCAGGCAGCGGAAGGAAGACGAGATCTTCCCCTGGGATTTTCTGGACTGCGGCGTGAACAAAAGCTTTTTATGGCGGGAATGGGAGCGGGCGCAGCGCGGGGAAGTGACGCCCAACTGCAGGGCGCAGTGCCAGGGCTGCGGCGCGGCCCGGTTCAAAGGAGGCGTCTGCTTGGAAGCCAGGAAGGAGCATGAAGAATGAGAATTCGGGTAAAATTTGCAAAATACGGGGCGCTGCGGTTTATCGGGCATCTGGATGTGATGCGCTTTTTCCAGAAAGCCCTGCGCAGGGCCCAGATCGATGTGGCCTATACCGGTGGATTCAGCCCCCATCAGATCATGACTTTCTCCGCTCCTTTGGGCCTGGGCATGAGCAGTTTTGGCGAATACATGGACGTGGAAATCCATTCCCACCAGGGAAAAGAGGATTTCCTGAACCGGCTTCGGGCCGTCTGCCCCGAAGGAATCGAGATTCTGGATGCGAAAGCCCTCCCTGCGGGAACGCAGAACGCCATGGCCGGCGTGGCTGCCGCTTCCTGGGAAATCGGATTCTCGGACCCGCACAAGAGCTTTGAGAAGCTTAAGGAAAATCTGCCGGGATTTCTGGCCCAGGAAGAGATTTTTGTTACCAAAGAAGGAAAAAAAGGACCCAGGCAGGTGGATATCCGTCCGGGAATCCATGAATGTGCCATCCGGGAGGGCAAACTCTGCATTTTGGCGGATGCGGGCAGCAGCGGCAACATCCGTCCGGAGGAAGTGACGGAGCGGTTTCTTTCCTTCTGCAAAGAGGCGATGCCGGACCATCCCAGCGCTTTCACCGTACTGCGCAGGGAAACATGGGAAAACGCCGGAACGCCGGAAGCGCCCAAATTTCAGCCTTTGGATGCCATGGGAGAGGACTTTTAAGCAAAGATGAATACGGTTTATGTGATTACCCGGCCGGATTTTTCCGAAAGAGACGGGGCAGCTTTTTCGCTGAACCAAAAGCTGTGCGGCTTCTGGCTGGAAGACGGGCAGCTGATGGAAGTTAAGATCGACCGATCCGGTCAATCCCTGCTGGGCAATATTTATGTGGGAAAAGTAAAAAACGTAGTGAAAAACATCGAGAGCGCTTTTGTGGAAATCGCGGGAGGGCAGATCGGCTTTTTGCCTTTTTCCGAAATTTCCCGGCCGGTTTTGACCAACCGTCCCTACGACGGGACAATAAAACCCGGGGATGAGCTCTTAGTCCAGGTAAAGAAGGACGCGGCAAAGACCAAGGATCCTTTGCTGACGGCGAACCTGTCTTTTTCGGGACGGTATTTTTCCCTCACTTTTTCCGGAAACGGCGGACTGCGCTGTTCCCACAGCCTTTCCGAAAAGCAGCGCTCCTTTGTGCAGGAGGCGCTGCGGGATGTTGCGGTCCCGGAAGGGATGACGCTGGTGGCCCGCACGGTTTCCGGGACGGTTTCGGATCCTTCCCTGCTTGCCCAGGATGCGCAGTCCCTTCAAAAACAGGCGGAAAGACTCGTCTGCGCCGGAAAAACGCGGACGGTCTTTTCCCTTCTTTTAAGCCGGCAGCCGGGCTATCTGAAACGGCTGGAAGACTGCAGCGCAGCCTTCCCGGATAAGATCGTCACGGATGATCCCAATGTGCACACCCTGCTGCTTGGCTGGCTTAGGAAGCAGCGGCCGGACGCAGAGGGAGTCCTTTCCTTTTATACCGACAATAAACTGCCTTTGTACCGCTTATACGGGCTTTCCGGCCAGATTCGAGAAGCCCTTGAACGGCGGGTCTGGATGAAATCCGGCGGTTATCTGGTGATCGAACCCACGGAAGCGCTGACGGTCATCGACGTCAATACCGGCAAATTCGACAGGAAAAAATCCGGGGCAGAGACTTTTTATCTGACCAACCAGGAAGCTGCAAAAGAGGTGGCGCGGCAGTTAAGGCTGCGCAACCTGTCCGGTATCGTGCTGGTGGATTTCATCAATATGGAGGAAAAGAAAGAGCAAAGCAGGCTGCTTGAGCTTCTCCGTCATCTGGTGCAGGCCGATCCCATTCCCGTCCGGGTGGTGGATATGACCCCCTTAGGACTGGTGGAAATCACCCGGAAAAAGGAGGAACCGCCGCTGGCGGAGCTTTTGCATCAGGAGGGGCATCGGTGAAACTTCTGCACATGGAAAAAGTCCGGGACGGAAAATATCTGAAAAACTATGAGCTGCTCTATGAAAACCGGGCGGGGCGGCAAAAAACCTTCGAACTGGTCAGCCGGAAGGACTTAAAGGGGCCTGCGGATCTGGGAAAAGAGATCAGCGGCGTGTCCATCGTAGCGTTCCAGGACAAAAAGATGCTTCTTTTGCGGGAATTCAGGATGAGCCTCAATAAGGAGATTTTCAACCTCTGCGCCGGGATGCTGGAAGAAGGAGAGACCATTGAAGACTGCATCCGCCGGGAACTTTATGAGGAAACCGGGCTGAAACTGGTGCGGATCATCAGCCTGCTCGCGCCTTCTTATTCCGCGGTGGGGTTTTCGGATACCAAAACCTGCATCGCCTTCGTGGAAACGCAAGGGGAGTGTTCGGACCACGCTTCGGAAAACGAACAGATCCGGGCGCGGTTTTATGACGCAAAGGAAATCCGGGAGCTTTTGGGGACGGCGGAATTTAGTTCCCGCTCCCAGATGGCGGCGTATTTTTTCGCATCGGGAATGATTCCCGGCAAACCGGCGCAGGACGCCGGGATTGATGACAGGGCACAGGAGGGAAGCAGCGAATGAAGAGAGAGTGGTGGCACGGCCTTTTGGGCTATCAGATCTATCCCAAAAGCTTTTATGACAGCAACGGGGACGGCATCGGGGATCTGCCCGGCGTTTTGCAGAAACTGGATTATCTGGAATCGCTGGGGGTAGGCCTGGTCTGGCTGTCCCCCATGTACCCGTCCCCCATGGTAGACAACGGATATGATATTTCCGATTATTACGGCGTGGATCCGCGCTTTGGGACGCTGGAAGACTTGGACCGGCTCATTGCAGAGATGAAAAAGCGGGGCATGCACCTGATTCTGGATCTGGTGGTAAACCATTGTTCCGACCGGCACGAGTGGTTTCAAAAGGCCATAGAAGATCCTTTTGGGCCATGGGGCGGGTATTTTTATCTGAAAGAAGGAAAAAACGGATGTCCGCCCAACAACTGGCGTTCGCTCTTTGGCGGCAGCGCCTGGGAAAAGCTTCCCGGACAGGAGAATCTTTTCTATCTGCATACCTTTGCAAAGCAGCAGCCGGACTTAAACTGGGAAAACCCTGCCCTGCGGGAGGAAATTTACCGGATGACCAACTGGTGGCTGGACCGGGGGATTTCGGGATTTCGGCTGGACGCCATCACCAATCTGAAAAAAGATCTGACCTGGGCGGACCTTCCTGCGGACGGGCCGGACGGGATGGGATCCATTTTCCGGAGTATCGACCGTATGATCCGGCGGGACGGCGGCACCAAAAACGGGATCGGCGTTTTTTTGTCCGAATTAAAAGGGCGATGCTTTGCACCCCATGACGCGTTTACGGTGGGAGAGGCCTCCCATGTTGACGCCGGGCTTTTGCCGGAATTTATCGGGGAAAAGGGCTATTTTTCCACCATATTTGCTTTCGACGCCATCAACGGCCACATTCGGGGCGCCTGCTACTGTGAAGACGATCCGTATATGGATCCGGATCAATGGAAACAGGACGTGTTTCGCAATCAGGCAGTACTGAAGGATTTTGCTTTTGAAGCCAATGTGGTGGAAAACCATGACAGGCCCAGGGCCGCATCCTTGTTTATCCCGAAAGAGGAGTACGGTTTTGCGTCCGTGACCGCGCTGGCCGGCCTGCAGGTGCTGCAGCGGGGACTGCCTTTTTTGTACCAGGGGCAGGAGATCGGCATGACCAACTGTCCTTTTTTGCCGGAAGAATACGACGATTTAAGCACTCTGGACAATTACCGGTATTCCCTGGAATGCGGATATTCAAAGGAGGAAGCGCTGGAAGGCTGCGCCCGCATGAGCCGGGATAACTGCCGGACCCCCATGCAGTGGTCGGACGGCCCAAACGCAGGTTTTACATCCGGCAGCCCGTGGCTGAAAGTAAATCCCAACTATCCGGAAATAAACGTAAAAAAGCAGGAACAGGAATACGGGTCCATCCTGAATTTTTACAGAAGGCTGGTAAATTTCTACAAATCGGAGGAATATGGGGAAGTCCTCACTTACGGTTCTTTTGAACCGCTCTATGAGGACCAGGAGAAGATTTTCGCATTTCGCCGCAGGCTGGGAGAGAAGGTGCTTACCGTTTTCTGCAATTTCAGCGGCTCGGAACGTTTCCTTTCCCTGAAAGAAGATTACTCCGAAGTGATTTTTGTCAATCTTCCACAGGTAACTAGGATTGGGAACAACCTGATCCTGCATCCTTTTCAGCTGATTGTGACAGAAAAATAGTTGAAAACGCCAATTGGATTGTATATAATAACAGTATAAAGAACGGAAGGAGTTGAGGTTATGAACACTATCATTACGATTGCACGTCAGTTCGGCTCCGGCGGCCATGAGATCGGAGAGAAGGTAGCCCAGCGTTTCGACATCAAATTTTATGATAAGGAACTGCTGACGAGAGTGGCAAAAGAAAGCGGTTTCTGTGAAGAGATGATCGAGTGCCATGATGAACGCCCGACCAATTCCTTCCTGTATAACCTGGTAATGGACACCTATTCTTTCGGCTACAATTCCTCCTCCTTTATGGATATGCCCATCAGCCACAAGATCTTTCTGGCGCAGTTTGATACCATCAAAAAAATCGCCCAGGAAGGCCCCTGCGTGATTGTGGGACGCTGCGCGGACTATGCGCTGCAGGATTTTAAAAACTGCGTCCATTTCTTCATTTTTGCGGATGCGGATTCGAAGGCAAAGCGCCTGATGAAGAAGTACGACCTGACGGACGAAAAGGCCCGCGACCTGATGGTCAAGAAGGATAAGCAAAGACAGAGTTATTATAACTATTATTCCTCCAAAAAGTGGGGGCGCGCAGACAGCTACGATTACTGTTTAAACAGCGCAGTCCTTGGCATCGACGGGACTGTGGAGCTGATTGCACAGATCGTGGACGATTTTGAAAAGCGCAAAAATTAAGCCATTTCCGGTCTCCTGGAAAGGAACCTATGATTTTACAGCAGCAAAAAACAACCCGGCGATCTATTCCGGGTTGTTTTTTTGCGTTCAGAGTGCCATGGAAGATGGGTGATCCAACTATGCGCAAAAGCTTAGTTTAACGAATAGTTGGTATAGTTTTACAGGTCTTTTGAGTCCAGGATCACCGTAAACGGCCCGTCGTTGGTCAGGCTCACTTTCATATCGGCCCCGAATACTCCCGTCTTTACGACGCCGATCTGTTCCCGGCAGGAATCCACAATGTATTCGTACAGTCCGTTGGCATGATCCGGATCCCCGGCCAGGAGGAACGACGGCCGGTTTCCTTTTCTGCAGTCCGCATATAAAGTAAACTGGGAAACCAACAGCAGCTGCCCCTCTACATCTTTCAGGGCCAGATTCGTTTTCCCTGCCGTGTCTTCAAAGATTCGCAGCCCGATGAGCTTTCTGACCATTTTGTCGGCGACTTCCCGGGTATCTTCCTGGCAGACGCCCACCAGGACAAGGAACCCTTTTTCAATTTCCGAATGTACGCTGCCGTCTATGGCCACCTGGGCATGGCTGACTCGCTGAATGACAAACCTCATTTTGATCTCCGTTTCCGAAGCGTCTTTCAAAACGCTTCTCTTCTATTGTCCGTTTTTTACTTTATCACGAATGACAGGATCTGACAACAGCCTGCAGGGTTTGAATGGGGTTGAGTTGTCCGGCGGCTTATGATAACATATAGAAATCGGAAAGAATGGGTTTGCGAAGGAGAACCGGATGAGATTACAACAGGTTTTAAGCTATGTCCGCCGGGCGGTGGACGATTACCAGATGATTCAGGAAGGGGATAAAATTGCGGTGGGTATTTCCGGCGGGAAGGACTCCCTTGCCATGCTCTATGCCCTGCGCGGGCTGCAGCGCTTCTATCCCCGGAAGTTTACCCTCCATGCGGTAACCGTGGACTTAGGGTTTAACAATTTGGATTTGAGCCGGATTGAAGAGATCTGCCGGACTTTGGAGGTGCCTTATACCATTGTCAGGACACAGATTGCGGATATTGTTTTTAACCAGAGAAAGGAAAGCAATCCCTGCGCCCTGTGCGCCAAGATGCGCAAAGGGGCGCTCAACGACGCGATCAAGGCTGCCGGATGCAATAAAGTGGCTTATGCCCATCATCAGGACGACGTGGTGGAGACCATGCTCATGTCCCTGATTTTCGAAGGGCGTTTCCATACCTTTGCCCCGGTGACCTGGCTGGACCGGATGGAGCTGACGGTCATCCGTCCCATGCTGTACATGAAAGAGGCGGATATTATCGGGTTTATCCATAAGAATGATATTCCCGTGGTAAAAAGCCCCTGTCCTGCGGACGGACATACCAAGCGGGAATACACCAAACAGCTGCTGCGGCAGCTGAATCTGGAAAATCCGGGCGTCAAGGAGCGGATGTTTACGGCGATTAGGACCGGGAACCTGAAGGGCTGGCCCGCTGTGGATCATCCGGGAAAGGGAGCGCACAAGGAAGAAGGAAAAGACGGATGAAAAACAGCCGGAATTATCACGATCAGGTCAATATTAACAATGTACAGAAGTTAAGGACCCTGCAGGAGCAGCTGCCTTCTTTCTGCAGGCAGTTTTTCCGCGGAATTGAACCTACCACGGCTTCCCGGACCAGGATCGCCTACGCGTATGACCTGGGGGTCTTTTTTGAATTTCTCCATACCCATAACAGCGTCTGCAGGAAAATGGAAATTACGGAATTTCCCCTTTCCTTGCTGGACCAGATCGGCCGGGAAGACATTGAAGAGTATCTGGAATATCTGTCCTATTACACGAAAGACGGGGTGGAATACACCAACGACGAGCGGGGAAAGCGGCGCAAACTGGCGTCTCTTCGCACCTTTTACCGCTATTTTTTTACAAACGAGCTGATCTGCACGGATCCGGCGGCGCTGGTTCCCATGCCGAAGCTGCACGATAAGGAAATCGTCCGCCTGGATCCCAACGAAGTGGCCATTTTGCTGGACCAGGTGGAAGCCGGTACAAAAATGACCAAAAGCCAGCTGAAATTCCACGAAAAGACAAAGGTGAGGGATCTGGCGCTTTTAACCCTCCTTCTGGGGACCGGGATCCGGGTTTCCGAGTGCGTGGGGCTGGATTTAAACGACGTGGATTTTGACAACATGGCCATCCGGGTACGCCGCAAGGGCGGATATGAAGATGTGGTCTATTTCGGACGGGAGGTGGAACAGGCTCTCCTCTCCTATCTTGAACAGCGCAAACATGCGCTTCCGGCCGCCGGGCATGAGGAGGCGTTCTTTCTCTCCCTTCAGAACCGCAGGATGGCGGTGCGGAGTGTGGAGAACCTGGTCAAAAAGTATGCTTCCCTGGTAACCACCACTAAAAAAATTACGCCCCATAAGCTGCGCAGTACCTACGGGACGACCCTGTATCAGGAAACAGGGGATATTTATCTGGTGGCGGATGTTCTGGGGCATAAAGACGTCAATACCACACGGAAACATTATGCGGCCATGAAGGATGAAAACAAGCGGAAAGCCGCCAAAAGCGTACATTTAAGGGAGCCCTGAGGGCTCCCTTAAATCGTCCTACCACTTCTTTTTTCGCAGGTTCTTTTCCGTGCGCCACCGTCTCGGATCGATGGAAGGCTTTTGGACAGGGGATTTGGTCTCATTTTTTTCTTCCTGTTCTTTTTGCTCCTTTGGCTTGGGGTCCGGGGACGGATGGAACTTTAGGAAGGTCAGGGTGACCTTGAACAGATCCCCGTCTACCGAAACGGACAGCCTGCCGTGCTGCAGCTGGGTGAAACTGCTGGCGATGGCAAGACCAAGACCGCTGCCCTCGGTGTTGCGGGAATCATCTCCGCGCACGAACCGCTCCGTCAGATCTTCCGGCGCTACATGCAGCTCCGCCCTGGAAATATTCTTGATTTCCACGGACACGCTTTCCCCCGATTCCAGCAGCGTCACATAGACGCGGGTGGAGGAAAGGGCGTATTTGATGACGTTGGTATACAGGTTTTCAAAAATACGGAAGGTCTTCTGCGGATCCAGGGTCAGGAAAACCTTTTCTTCGGGCAATGCAAACTTAAAATCCAGGTCGGCTGCTGCAATGCGGTCTTCATATTCCAGATAGCACTGCCGGATCAGATTGCACAGATCCACCTTTTCATAGTTTAAGGTAATGTTGTTGGTAGTCGCCTTGCTGATCTCAAAGAGATCTTCGATCAGTACTTTCAGACGGACCGCCTTTTTATCCAGGGTATTGATGTATTCTTCCCGCTGCTTGTCGGTAATGGCAGGGTCTTTCAGGAGGTTGATGTAGGTGATGATGGCTGTCAGCGGGGTCTTTAAATCATGGGAGACATTGGTAATGAGCTCCGATTTCATCCGCTGGCTTTTGACCTCCTCATCCACTGCCTTTTTGAAATCCGTCTGGATCTGGCGCAGTTCATTTTTATAGCTTTCAAAAACGCCGAAATCCTCGGAAAGGGCGATATCCAGGTTCCCTTTGGCAATGGCGCTGGTAGCCTGCAAAAGCTTATGGTATTTGTTCTGGACGTCCTTTACATATTTTTTGAGCAGAAAATACAGAATCAGCGAATAAATCAGCAAAGGGACGATTCCCCAGATCCAAAACAGGGAAATGATCCATAAAAGAATGAAGTTGAGGATCACCAGTTTGCGGATAATCCGTTTCGCATCCTCCCCGATATCAAAATTGACCAGTTCCTGATAAAAGTTTTTCCCATAATTTAGGATCCGGTCCCAGTAGCGGTAGAAAAGACTGCGCTCTTTAAAAAAAGTTTTCACATGGAGGGCCTGGGGAAGGATGCTTCCCAGGATAAATCCCATGCCAAAATACAGGAAGAACACTGCAGCCACAAGGAGAATCCCGATCCAGGAAAGATGTATGGGCTTTAGCACCTGCTTTGTAAAATCCTGCAGGAACCATCCTTTCTGCCAGGAACAGAGAAGACAGACCAGCGTTTCCGTCAGCGCGCCCCCCAAAAAGAAGGCAACCAGGTCGGCTTCCAGGGGAAAACGGCAGATCCTAAAATCCGGAAAGCAGTAATCCTTTCGTCCAATCCGCAAAAAGATCCAGGTACAGCCGCTTCCCAAAACGATGGAAAGCAGGAAAAATCCAAACAGGATTTGGGGAATACCGGCCTGGAAATAACTGCCTTCCCTGCCCATTCTGTAATTAGGCAGAAAGCCGGAATAAAAATCCCCGAAGTCCTCTCCCATTAGAAGGGCCTGGTACTGTTCGCCGGTAAGGGCATAGACGATATCCATGTTTTTCGGACGGCTGACGGTGAAGCGATACCGGTATAAGTGCTCCGTATCCATATTATAAAAACAGACGAAAGAAGATCCGTCTTCGTCATAGTATTCGGTAAAGGAATGTTCCCTTCCCAGCGCTTCCACGCGCTTTAAAAAGTCCCCCGCCTTTCCGTCCGCGCTGACGCTGCAGCCGGCCACATTGCCGGCCCCGTCATAGCTGATCCGGACATAATAGACGTAAGGATTTTCCTCCGGCGTCGTCCCGTCCGCGATTTCTTTTAACGCGGGCTGGCTGCTGTTTGTGATGGATGTATTGGACCGGGTATCGCAGGCATAGTAATCCATTGTCTGCGTCAGGGCGGAAGCATAACCGCGGATATCGGAAAGCTCGCTGAGGGAATTTTCCGTGTATTCCCGGACCTGGTCCTTAAGCGACTGGCTGCCGGGCAGGGCGTCGTCCGGGACACTGACCCGGTAGTCCTTCGCGAAAGAATAACCGGAAGAGTCATAATCCCCCAGGTATTCGGCAGTCACATACAGATCGCTGTAGGACCAGGTTTTCTGATCCGCGTTTTCCCGCAGATAACGGTACTGTACATAGTTGCTCTCATACAGGATACGGATAAAATTATTCCCGGTCAGGGGATTTTCAAACTCGCTGTCCGCCCGGCTTTCAAAAAAGGGGGAACAGGCAAAAAAGGCTGCCGTTATGGCCAGGACAAAAAAGAAAGCGATTCCTGCGCTTTTGACCTTACTGTTTTTCCATTTTGTATCCAACGCCCCACACCACCTTTAAATATTTCGGATTTTTCGGATCAATCTCGATCTTCTCCCGGATTTTCCGGATATGGACCATAATGGTGTCTGTATTGATGGCCTTTTCGTTCCAGATTCTCTCATAGATTTCATCTGCGGAAAAGACCCTGCCCGGATTTTTCATCAGGAGGAGGAGAATCTTAAATTCAATGGGGGTCAGCTTCACCGGCGCGCCGTCCACAAACACCTCCACCGTTTCCTCGTTCAGCTCGATCCCCCCGATCACATGGTAGGTATCTTTCGAAGAATCCGCTTTGGAAAGGGCGTCCCGATAACGGTTGTAGCGCCTAAGCTGGGAATTGACCCGGGCCAGAAGCTCCAGGGGGGTGAAGGGCTTGGTGATGTAATCGTCCGCGCCCATATTCAGTCCCATGATCTTATCCACTTCTTCGGATTTGGCGGAAAGCATGATTACCGGGAAGTCATACTCTTTCTCCCGCATCTTCATCATCATCGTAATGCCGTCCATCCGGGGCATCATAATATCCACAATGGCCAGGTCAATTTCGTTTTTCTCGATCTTCTCCAGCCCATCCACGCCGTCCTTTGCCTGGATGACCTGATATCCCTGGTTTTTTAAATAAATTTCCACGCCTTCCCGGATATCGGCGTCATCTTCCACAATCAGGATCCTGTTCTTTTCCAAGTCTTTTTCCTCCCTGCCGCATTTGATTCTCTGGCCATTATATCACGCCGGGCCAAAGAAAGGCAATCTGTGCCGCTGTCTTTAAGGTACCCGCAAATCCTTTAAAACAAGAGCCAAAAAAACCGAAAAATTTCTAAAGAAACCGAAAAGTTCCTTCGGAAATCCTCCGGTCTGTCAGGTGGAATGCTCCCATGCAGGACGAAAAAAGACTTATTGAAAATGAGAACTGTAATAGGGAACAACCAGATATTCCCCGGCGCGTATCTCGTCCTCATGCAGGTGGTTCATCCTGCGGACTTCATCCATATAATCCTCCAGCGTATTGTAATGCCGGTCCGCATAACGCAGGGAAATGGATGTAAGCGTGTCGCCCGGATAAATCAGGATACTGGTAAAATACTTGTAACTGACAGGGGAACCTTCCTCCCGGGCGTCAGAAAAAAAGCCAAATCGAAGAACACCGAAAAAACCGGAAATACAAATTGCCGTCAGGACCGCTGCAATTCTGAAAGTAAGCTGGCGGCGGCGCCTGTAATAAGAGTGGGAAAAGGACCTGTTGACCTTGCGCATAAAAGAATACCCCCGTTCTGTCTAAAAGCAAACATACGTTGCGAACACTTGTTCTCTGTAATCAGATTATACCGAACATATTTTCGAATGTCAAGCAGACGGACAAGAAAAATCGAACATTTTTTCGGAATACATGTTTGCCATTTCCATATCGCTATGCTATAATGACTTTGTATTATAGATTGCATTATGGCGGAAAAAGTTTGATCCCGCATGGAAAGGGGTATTTTATGGCGCAAAGAAAGATCACTGCCAAGCAGCAGGAGATTCTGGATTATATCAAAGAAGAGATACTTGCGAAAGGGTACCCGCCTGCGGTCCGTGAGATTTGCGAAGCGGTGCATTTAAAATCCACTTCTTCCGTTCACTCCCACTTGGAGACGCTGGAGAAGAACGGATTTATCCGGCGGGATCCCACGAAGCCCCGTGCCATTGAGATCTGCGACGAGAGTTTCCAGATGGTGCGCACGGAGATGACCAGCCTTCCCGTGGTGGGAAACGTGGCTGCGGGACAGCCGATTTTGGCTGAGGAGAATATTGAGAGTTACTTCCCTGTCCCTGCAGAGATGATTCCTTCCGGCGGCCCCTGCTTTATCTTGAAAGTCCGGGGGGAGTCCATGATCAACGCCGGGATCCTGGACGGGGACCAGGTTTTTGTCCAGAGCCGCCAGGAAGCCAGCAACGGGGAGATGGTGGTGGCCCTGATCGATGATTCCGCCACGGTTAAGAGATTTTACCGGGAGAACGGTCATATCCGCTTACAGCCTGAGAACGATTCCATGGAGCCTATTATTGTGGACGACTGCAAGATTCTTGGCAAGGTATTTGGAGTGATGCGCATTTATCATTGAGCGGGTTTGCGGCTGTTATTTTTCCTTTCCGCAAGCCGCTTCTTTTACATTAAGAAATTAAGAGAACACAGATAAAAAACCTGTCAGGGACAGACCGCAGCAGGCGGTGTGTCCTTGGCAGGTTTTTATCCCTGCAAAAAAGCTTTTAAGCAAATGGAATTTATGCCATTCATTATTCCCCGGCGGTTTCCAGGTCGGACAGTGAGATTTTCTTTCCGTCCCTCCAGATTCGTTCCAGATCGTAAAACAGCCGGTTCTGACGGTCAAATACGTGGACGATCACATCGCCGTAATCCATCAGCACCCAGTTGGCCGTCTGATATCCTTCTACATTTTTGGGCGAAAATCCGGCTTTTCCGAGTTTTTCTTCCACGCTGTCAATCATGGCTTGTACCTGATTTTTATTGTTGCCGTTGGCAATGAGGAAATAATCCGCCAGTACGGAAACTTCACTGATGTCAATGATACAGATATCTTCCGCCTTCTTTTCTTCCAGGGCGGCCACTGCCATTTTTGCCATTTGAGCTGCCTTTGTCATAAATTTCCTCCGTTTCGATAAAAATCATAGGTTCTTTGTGTCATATTATCCACTTCCATTTTTCCTGCGTGGAGATATTCCAGGGTATCGCGCAGGGCGGTCAAAAGGGCCTGGTCCAGATCCTCGAAGGCGAGCTTGCGGATTAAGGGCAGGTTGGGGGCCTGCTTGCGTCCGGGCTCGATATAATCCGCAATCCAGATGATCTTTTCCAGCAAAGACATACCCGGCCTGCCGGTGGTATGATTTAAAATGGCGTTGATCACGTCCTTGTCCGTTACCCCGTATTTTTTCATGGCAAGGAAGCTTCCCACTTTTGCATGCAGCAGATAGGGATTTTTGCGTTCCGCTTCATTGACTGCAATGTTGTATTTTTCACAGATACTCAGGCGTTTTTCATTGGTCAGGCACTTTGCGCAGTCATGGAGCATACCGGCCAGAATCGCGTTGTTGACATCGTCCCCGTATCGCATGGCCAGCGCCGCGGCGGTATAAGCCACGCCCAGGGTATGTTCATAATGCTTTGGATCCAGCGCTTTTTCCATCGCTTTTCGAATTTTCCTGATATCCGGTTCTTTCATTTCAAGAAGCTCCTTTTTTAGATCATTTGGAATTGCCCTGCCGGTAACAGCCGCTTTTCTCCAGAAACAGCCGGACGGATTCCGGCACAAGATAACGGATTGATTTCCCCTGGCGGCACCTGTTTCGAATATCGGTGGCGGATATCTCCAGATGGAGGGAGGCAAGCAGGTGCACGCTGGTATTGTATTTGTGCATCAGATACTCTGCCTGGCGCAGAAGCTGGTCATCCGCCTGACCGCCGCGCACTGCGGCCAGGGTGATGCTGTCTGCAAAAATCCGTTCCGGATCTTTCCATGTTTCCATATGAAAGAGGGTGTCCGCGCCTACGATATGGTACAGCTGCGCATCCGGATACCGGCGTTTGAGCTCCTGGATGGTATCGCAGGTATAGGAATTCCCGGCCCGCATCACTTCCAGATCGGATACCTGGAAGTACGGATTGTCCGCGGCAGCAAGCCTGGCCATTTCCAGACGGACTGCGCCGGGAAGGATTTCCTTTGGATCCTTCATATAAGAGCACCCGCTTGGAATCAGGAGGATCTCATCCAGCCCCCACTCCTGGCGGGCTGTCTCCGCCAGAAGCAAATGTCCGTTGTGAATGGGATTAAACGTTCCCCCCAGTATTCCGATTTTTTCCATATTGCCCTCCCTTATACCGGACGCTTGCTGTTACAGGGGAAGCTCTATTTTTTTATGGTCCCTGTTTTCTTTATACAGAACAAACTTTTTCCCGATTACCTGCACCACCGTGGAGTGGGTGCGCTCTGCAACCATCTCGGCAATCTGGCGAGGATCGTCAAAACAGTTTTTCAGCACGGAAATTTTGATCAGTTCCCGTGTGTTGAAAGCCTCTGCAATGGCCGCGGTCCCTTCCGGGGTCAGGCTGGATTTCCCGATCTGGAAGATCGGCTCTAAGCTGCTTGCCAGCTTCATCAGATAAGCCCTCTGTTTGCTTGTCAATGCGTTCATTCCTGCACTCCTTATTTGTAATAATCGAAGGAAAGGCCGTACATACGGACCGTATCCCCTTCTTCGATCCCCAGTTCTTCCAGCTGTTCCAGGATTCCGGATTCTTTCAGGAAATTCTGGAAAAAGGCGAATCCTTTTTCGGATTCCAGATTGGTATAGCCCAGCATTTTTTCGATCCGGGGCCCTTCGATGACATATTCGTCCTCCTGCTCGTCGTAGGAAACGGTGAAGGGTTCGTCCGAAACAGCCAGCGCCATTTCCGGGAAATATTCCTGTTCGAATACGGTAGGGCCTTCCGTCATTCCATCCAGCATGGAACGCACATAATAGAGAAGCTCTTTCATCCCCTGCCCGCTTACGGCGGAAATGGGGAAGACCCGGATCCCTTTTGGTTCAAATTCCGCACGGATTTTTTCCAGAGGGGAATCTTCTTTATCAAATACGGCGTCCATCTTATTGGCTGCGATTACCTGCGGCTTCTGGGCCAGCGTATGGCTGTAATTTTCCAGCTCCCGGTTAATGGCGTAAATATCCTCCACCGGGTCGCGGCCTTCCGTACCGGCGGCGTCCACTACATGGATAAGCACTTTGGTACGTTCCACATGACGTAAAAATTCATGTCCCAGCCCGACTCCCTCGGAGGCGCCTTCAATGAGCCCGGGGATATCCGCGATAACAAATCCCTTTGCGTCGTCAAGGTCCACCACGCCCAGATGGGGATTTAAGGTAGTGAAGTGATAATTGGCGATTTTGGGCCTGGCGTTGGTGACCCGGGATAAAAAGGTGGATTTGCCCACGTTGGGAAAACCTACCAGTCCCACGTCCGCAATGACTTTCAGCTCCAAAAGAAGCTCCAGCTCTTTGGCAGGCTGGCCCGGCTGTGCGTATTTGGGCGCCTGCATGGTGCTGGTGGCATAATGCTGGTTGCCGTTGCCGCCCCTTCCTCCGGTGAGAAGCACGATCCTTTTATTATCCCCGGACATGTCCGCGATTACCTTGCCTGAATTGAATTCCCGGATTACCGTCCCTTCCGGCACTTTAATCACGATATCCTGTCCGTCTTTTCCGCGGCAGTTTTTCTTGCCGCCCTCCTGGCCGTCCCCGGCCTTATATTTCCCAGTATGGCGGAAATCCGTCAGGGTGTTGAGCCCCTCGTCTACGACGAAGATCACATCCCCGCCCCTGCCGCCGTCCCCGCCGTCAGGACCGCCGGCAGGCACGAATTTTTCCCGGCGGAAGGACACATGTCCGTCCCCGCCTTTTCCGCTTCTGACATAGATTTTCGCTCTGTCCGCAAACATCGATTTTTCCTCTCCCATCCGCCAAAAGCGGGTTTCCTGTCGTATCAAAAAGCCCCAGACATTTCTGTTTGGGGCCTTTCTTCACTGTTCTACCGGATATACGGAAGCCTGCTTTTTATCTCTTCCTTTTCTTTCGAATCTCAGCACGCCGTCAACCTTTGCAAATAATGTATCGTCTCCGCCGATGCCGACATTGATGCCGGGATGAATTCTCGTTCCGCGCTGTCTGTAAAGGATGTTGCCTGCCTTTACGAACTGCCCGTCCGCTCTCTTGGCGCCGAGTCTCTTGGATTCGGAATCTCTGCCGTTCTTCGTGGAGCCGACACCCTTTTTATGAGCAAAAAACTGAAGGTTCAGTTGAAGCATTTGTTACACCTCCTCGATTTTCAGTTTCAGGTATTTCTTTCCGTACTGGCCGGACACACTCTCAAGGCCGAGCACCATGGTATCCATAAGGAGGGTCCCTTTTTCCCCGATGGGGACGGAAAACTTCACATCAATGAAGCCGTCCTCGCTTCGGGCGGCAACCTCCATCTTTTCTGCTGCGAAAGCCTCCATCGCATTGATCGTGTTGATCACCAGGATGGAGACCGACGCGCAGACGATATCGGATCCGCTGTCGGCATACCCTGCATGGCCGCTGCACGTAAAGCCTGTATACCTGCCGTTGTTCTTTCTGATTACGATCTTTGTCATAAAACGGTCAACCGAAAGCTCAGCCGTTGATCTTTTCGATCTTCACCTGCGTGTAAGCCTGTCTGTGACCATTTTTCTTGTGGTAACCGGTTTTTCTCTTATACTTGTAAACGATTACCTTTTTGCCTTTGCCTTCGCCTACAACCGTAGCGGTTACGGTTGCGTTGGCCACATCAGCGCCGACTTTCAGGCCGTTGTCGCTCACCGCGATTACCTGATCAAAAGTAACAGTCTCACCGGTCGCTGCGGAAAGCTTCTCAACCTTGAGGACATCGCCTTCAGCGACTTTGTACTGTTTGCCACCAGTAGCAATAATTGCGTACATTCAGGACACCTCCCATCAAAGCGTTAATAAAAATTAACGTTACTCGCTAACTTCGGTGACGCCTTACAGGCGTACTTCTACCTCGTTATGCGGCACACTCATAAAGCTTAGCATCCGGGTCCGGATTTGTCAAGGATATTGTCGGGAATATTTTGAAAATCTGCGGGTTTTTACAGTATCCGGAGAAGGTGTTCGAAATAATCCGGCAGGGGGGCGCATGTTTCGATGTATTCCTTTGTGGAAGGCTGCACAAAGCCCAGGATCATGGCATGCAACGTCTGTCCTTCCAGCGACGGGAAAGGACACTTTTTCGGACCGTAGACCGCGTCCCCCAAAAGGGGATGTCCGATGGATGCCATATGAACGCGGATCTGGTGGGTCCGTCCTGTTTTCAGCCGGCATTCAATATAAGTATACCCCGAAAAGCGCTGCAAAACCCGGTAATGGGTCACGGCTTCCTTGCCGTTTTTATGGTTGACCGCCATTTTTTTCCTGTCGGACGGGTCCCGCCCGATGGGCGCGTCTATGACGCCCTCTTCTTCTTTCATGCTGCCGCAGACAATAGCCCGGTATCTGCGGACAATGGAATGTTCCTTTAACTGCTGCGCAATAAAGCGGTGGGCGGCGTCGTTTTTGCAGACCAGCACGGAACCGGTGGTATCCTTGTCAATCCGGTGGACAATCCCGGGGCGCATCACCCCGTTGATGCCGGAGAGCTGTCCTTTGCAGTGAAAAAGGACGGCGTTGACCAAGGTATGGCTGTAATGGCCTGCGGCGGGATGCACCACCATGCCCTTTGGCTTGTTGACCACCAAAAGGTCGTCGTCTTCATAGAGGATATCCAGCGGGATATCTTCCGGCAAAATCTGCGGTTCCACGGCCTCGGGCAAAAAAAAGGATACTTCGTCGTCTGCGTCCACCCGGTAATTTTGGCGCACGGCCTTTCCGTTTACCTGCACATGCCCGTCCCGGATCATTTTCTGGATGTAGGAACGGGACAGGGAATCCATCAGCAAAACGATGCATTTGTCAATCCGTTCCCCTTCCTGCCACGGGAGGATCCGGAAGCAAAACAGGCTCATTTTTCCCTCCCTTTCCGCTTCAGGAAAGCAAAATCCTCTTCCCGGTAGCGGCCGAAAAATACCAGGATCAGCGCGATGACGCATACGCAGGTGATCAGTATGTCTGCAACATTGAAAATGGGGAAATCAATGAGACGGATGTAGATAAAATCGATCACATAGTCAAGCCGCAGACGGTCAATGAAATTTCCCAGGGCGCCGGCCATTAAAAGCCCACCGGTCACATGCCAGATCCGGTATTTTTTTCCGGAAGGCATCCGGGTGAGGACATAAAGGCAAAAAGCCAGAATCAGGCAGGTCATAATGACGAAAAAGATTTTCTGATTCTGCAAAAGCCCGAAAGCCGCCCCCCTGTTTTCCAGATAGCGAAGCTCCAGCACGCCGGGGATGAGGGGGAACGCGGGCCGGTCTTTTAAGCAAGTCACCGCCAGATACTTGGTAAACTGGTCTGCCAGCACGCCAAGCAGGGCGATGCACAGGTCTGCCCAAAACATTTTTTCGATTTTATGCTTCATCTTCAGCCCTCTTCCTTGAAGTTGAGTTCTTCTACGGCGGCGGTAATCTCTTCATCCGTTACCGTCTCGTCCAAAACGGCATGGCCGATGCCGTCCAGCAGGACAAAACGGATATGTCCGCCGTCCATTTTCTTATCGGATTTTGTAAGCTTTACGATCCGGTCCACATCCAGGTCGTCTGCGGAAATAGGCAGCTGGAAGGGAACGAACATATCGCGGATCTCGTAATATTCTTCCATCTCGATCCGCTCTTTTTTCCAGGAAATATAGGCGGCTGCCACGCAGCCCAAAGCCACGCATTCCCCGTGCAGAAGGGAAAAGCCGCTGTTTTTTTCAATGGCATGACCGATGGTATGGCCGAAATTCAGCAAGGCCCGCTCCCCTTTTTCCTCCGGATCTTTTTCTACGATTTCACGTTTGATCTCACAGCTGCGCTTTATCATTTTCATTAAGGTTTGGGGATCCCGGGCGCAGATTTCATACATATCCCGAATCAGCCATTCATAGTAACGGCTGTCCTGGATCAGGCCGTGTTTCATCACTTCGGCGAACCCGTTGTAAAACTGCCTGGGTTCCAGCGTCTGCAGCGTATCCGGATTGATATAGACCAGGGAAGGCATGTGGAAAGCCCCCACCATGTTTTTATAGGAGTCAAAATCCACCCCCGTTTTTCCGCCGATGCTGGAATCCACCTGGGCCAGCAGGGTGGTGGGAATCTGGATAAAGTCAATCCCCCTTAAATAGGTGGCGGCGGCAAACCCGGTTAAGTCCCCCGTCACGCCCCCGCCCAGGGCGATCAGTACGTCCTTTCGGTCAAAGTGATGTTCAATGAGGAACGTATACAGTTTCTGCACGGTATCCAGCGTCTTGGACCCTTCCCCCGCCGGGAAGGAAAAAACCTCACAGACGCCAAAGACGCCTTCAAGGGCTGCCTTTACCGGGGAAACATAGAGGGGGGCGACCTGGCTGTCTGTCACAATACAGGCCTTCCTGCCCCGCATCCTTTCCGGAATTTCTTCGGAAAGGCCGTCGAAACTTTCGGAAAAGACAATATCATAGCAAGGGTTTCCCTGATAGGAAACGGTCATTTTATCTGTCATACAAACCTCCTTGGTCAGGACCGCGAAAAGGGGCCGTCGCCCGGCCGTTTTGGCAGCCGTGCGACAGTCCCCTTTGTCCCGAATTTTTCTTTATTGTTCAGATCTCCTTTACATCCAGCGAACCGCTTAAAATCTCCTGGAAATCCCCGGAAATGTCCACGCTGGCAGGGGTAATGATAAAAATAAAATGCGAAATCTTCTGCAGACGTCCGGAAATGGCATAACAGGAACCGGAAGCAAAATCGAGGATCCTCTGGGCAATGTCCAGATCCAGCCCTTCCATGTTGAGCACTACCGTCCGGTTCGCCAGGAGCGTGTCCGTGATCTCGCGCTCGTCCTCAATGCTGGTGGGCTTGATCACGCAGACCTCCATGCCGCCCAGATTGGACTTGCGCGCAGACTGGCGCATCGGGGTCACTTTGGAAACCGCTTTCTTGGGACGGTCCTCCCCTTCGTAGGAATCCGCTTTGGAAATATTTTTTACCTTTGATTTTTTCTCTGCAGGGGCCGGTTCGTCGTCATCGTAATAATCATCGTCATAGTATCCGTCATCTTCTTCATCATTCAGTTTCATGTAATTCAAAAACTTGTCCATAACTCCCATTTATGAAAATCTCCTTTTCCGTGGGCAAAACGCTCATAGATACATTATCGACGCTTTTACGTGTTATGTCAACAGATAATTGTTTCATCCGCCTGAAATATTTTCTTTTTTCAGTAGACGATTTCTTCGTCCTTGCTGATGGCCTCCGCATCCAGCACGATGTGGTCGTAGGCGCTTAAACCATAGGTAGTGTTTGGCTGGACGATGGCATATTCGTCGTTTTCATCGAGGATGCTTACGATTTTGAAATCCGCATAGCCTTTGTTGATATTATAAACGCCGATGAGGCTGTCCGTTTTGGAAACCGTAAACGTTTCGGAAGAATCCGGCATTACCAGGTGATCCCCTGCCCGAAGCATGGTATCGTCCACATAATAATCCTCTTCCGATTCCTGGTACAGCTGGGTGGGGACAAATTCCGTCGTCAGCGTCCCGTCCTCCCCGGCCGTCTCCCGCAGGACGCCGTTTTCACCGGAGTTGCCGCCTTTGGTCACATATTCCTTGGGAATCAGGAAAAATTCCTTTTCCACAATAGCGGAAAGGGGAACTTTCAGCCCGTCCGTTGATTCCGTGATCAGCTCAATGTCCAGGAAACGGTCCGTGACAAAGATAATCATGGAGTTATTGAAATCCAGCTGGGCAAAGACCCCTTCATCCCCTTTATCCAGGATGGTAACTTCCCCGTTGGACTCATACTGGTTTTTCAAAAACCGGACCAGGACAAATTCTTCCTCTTCCAGACGGGCGGCCGTGGAGCGGTCAACCGGGATAACGAGGGACCAGTGTTCGCTGGTGGAAAGCTTATAGAGGGGATCCTGGGCGGATACGAGCTCATTGCTGATCAGCTGGGTCTTTTCATACTTTTCCTGGTCGAAATCCGCTTCCGTGATATCTTCCGGTTTCTTTTCTTCATATCCGTCCACCGCATAGGCGATAATGCCGGACTGGGGAGCGTTGCAGAGGTTGACCGGCTGGCCGGAACCGCTGTTTAAGGCGCTCATGTTTTCCAGCACGTTGATGTTGGCAAGCTTCAGGACGGTCCCTTCCAGGTCATATTTAAAATCGTAGACGGACTGGAAGCCGGAGCCGGGAAACCGGGAACAAAAAGAAGCGATATCGGACTGCAGCTGCCGAAGATCCGTCTCGGAAAGGCCGGAGTTGTCCGCATTCTGCTCGTCCAAAATTTCTTTGAGCTGGCCGCTTTCATCCACGGTACAGACCAGCTGCCCGCTTCCCACCCGTTCGCCTTCCCGGGCATAATAGTTGATGTATCCGGAATAGTCGCTGGAAACCACTGTTTCGCTACGCAGGGCGATGCCTGTATATACGTTGTCCTCGGAGAGGGTGCCCACCTGGACCGTATAGGAACGGATGTGTTTGGAATTAAAAAAATACATGCAGACGCAGATGGTAATATAAAGAAAGATCGCACCGAAAATGATCACCCCAAGGTTGATATTCAGCGGCCTGCGATATTGTCTGATGTTGCCGGGATAACGCTCTTGCTCCAATGATCTATGCTCCTTTGGTTTAAGCTCCTCGTCTGAAAAAGAAGCCCCGGTTTTTATGCTGCCGGGGCTTTATCCTGTGGCACTTTCCGGGTGCCTGGTGTTTCGATTCGATTGGATCGATTCTTAAAGAGATACAATGATTTTGGATTTCAGGCTGTCCGCCAGATCCCCTTCATTGCGGGAAACGCTGAGTACGAAGTCCACTCCGTATTTTTCACTCATCGCCTCCAGACGCTCAATCACGGACGTAATGTCCTGTCCTTCCAGGCAGGCGATTTTTAAGAAGCTGTCGAAATACATCTGCTCCAGATCATGATCCTGGGAGATAATCCCGCTGACAAAACCCAGGAAACCGTCACAGCTGTCCACCGCATAATCCAGCACATTGATCAGGCGGACCTTATTGTTCAGTTCGAACATGTGCTTGGCACTCTTGTCCAGATAGACGATGCTCCCTTTTACGTTTTTGACTTCGTTATTCACTTTATCCAATAAGTATTTAGTTTTGCCCTTCCCCTTCTCGCCTACGATTAATTGAACCATTGATATCCCTCCTAAAGTAAATTCATTATCATGCCTGCGCATCATAAGATATGTCTATTATAGTTGATATCACCTAAAAAAACAACCACCATTTTGGCACTTTAGTCTATTTCATCCAACAGATCGGTCATTTCCGTATAAAGGATGCCCCGTTCCTTGGAACGCAGGATCACGCCGATATAAGGATTCCCCGCCGTGTCTTTGGCCAGCAGGATCAGGCAGTTGCCTGCGGCGTTGGTGGTGCCGGTCTTGCCGCCCACCACGCTGACTTGTTCCGGCGGCTTGTAATTGCCGGTCAGATACTGGTTGGAAGTATGGAAGGAAAGCTGCTTTTCCCTGCCGTCTTTGTCGTAATAAACCGTTTCGTAATTGGTCATGCGGATGATCTCGTCAACCAGGTCGTACTGAAGGGCCTCGTTGAAAATCAGGTACATATCATAGGCCGTCACGTAATGATCGTCCGCCGTCAGTCCGTGGGGATTGACAAAATGGCTGTTGGTGGCCCCGATGGCGCGGGCTTCTTCATTCATCATCTCCGCAAAGGCTTCCACGCTGCCCCCGATGTGTTCCGCAATGGCGACGGCCGCATCGTTGGCCGATTTCATCAAAAGGGCGTGAAGCGCCTGGTTTAAGGTAAGCCTGTCCCCTTCCTTAAGGCCGCACAAAACGGCGCCGCTTTCCGTAATGTTGACATTGGAAGTGGCGGTAATGACGTCGTCCGGATTGCCGTATTTTAATGCCACCACTGCCGTCATCAGTTTGGTCAGGCTTGCCGGCGCCAGCCGTTCATGGATGTTTTTCGCATACAGGACCTGGTGGCTGTTTAAGTCAAACAGGCCGGCGGAGGTGGCGTCCGCCATATCCACAATGGCGTCGTCCACATTGATGTCCCCGTCCACAACGCACAGGCCGGAGGCGAATGCATCCGCAATCTGGGACGCATCCTGGGTCACGACCCTAAAGCCGGATACTTCGGAATCCGGGTCATATGCCATGGCAGCGGGCTTTTCCCCGCAGCCGGCGGTATTGAAAGAAAGCAGAGCGGTCAGACAGACCGCTCCCCATTTATTTATACATTTCACGCCACTCTAAATCTCCTCTGTCCAGGGACTTGATCAGCAGTTCCGCCGTCGCCAGGTTGGTTGCCAGCGGAATGTTGTGCATGTCGCAGAGCCGCACGACGTTGTTGACGTCCGGTTCATGGTTTTTGGGGGTCAGCGGATCCCTAAGAAAGATCACCAGGTCGATCTGGTTATGTTCGATCTGGGCGCCGATCTGCTGTTCCCCTCCCAGATGGCCGGCCAGGTATTTATGGATATTGAGGTTTGTCACTTCTTCGATCAGTCTTCCGGTGGTCCCGGTAGCGTAGAGCGTGTTCTTCGACAGGATGCCCCGATAAGCGATGCAGAAATTCTGCATCAGTTTTTTCTTTGCATCATGCGCAATCAATGCGATGTTCATAATACCTTCTCTCCTATAAGTTATACAGATTCTTTCTCTGCAGCCTGACGTTCAAAACCAGTCCGATTCCGATATAAAGGCTTACCAGAGAAGTAAGGCCGTAGCTGACAAACGGCAGGGGCAGCCCGGTGTTGGGCATCAGCATGGTCGCCACGGCGATGTTCATAAATCCCTGGAAAGCGATCAGGGAACCGATTCCCGCAGCAATAATGGTGCCGGCCGTATCTTTGGCCGTCCGGGCTGCGGAAACACAGCGCATGGCAATAAAAATCAGCAGAAGGATAACAGCGGCAGACCCCACAAAACCCAGTTCCTCTCCCACCACGGCAAAAATGAAATCCGTCTGCGGTTCCGGAAGAAAATTCCCGTTTTTCACGGAAGCGATCACATTGTTGTTCAGCCCTTTCCCCCAAAGCTGGCCGGAACCGATGGCGATTACTGAATTGAGCTGCTGATATGCTTCCGAATCCGCATAGGCCACCGGATCAAAAAACGCCATAATCCGTCTGCGCTGATAATCGTTGATCAGGGTCTGGCCTTCCTGCATTACGATGGATAAAAAGATGAGGGCGCAGGGAACGACCACTGCCAGTACGCCTCCGATGATCTTCCAGCTTAAGCCCCCCACGAACAGGATGGAGCAGAATAAAAGCGCCGTCAGGATCGTCATGGAAAGGTTGGGCTGCTCATAAATGAGGATCAGGGGAGGGATTACAAGTACAATTGCACAAAACAGGATACGGAAAGTATTCAGCTTCTCCCTATATTTCATAATAAACTGTGCATAGAATAAAATCAACAAAATTTTTGTGGTTTCCGAAGGCTGGAACTGAAAGAGACCGATATCCAGCCACCTGGTGGCCCCGTTGACCTCTTCGCCAAACAGGGCCACCAGTACGAGGGATCCGATGATGAACACATACCAGACCCATTGGAACCGGATCAGGAAGGAGTAGTCTATGAACGCGACTACAAGCATGGCCGCAAGCCCCAAAAACATTCCGAGGATCTGCGTACCCTGCACGCTCTCCTTGGCGCTTCCGATTACCAGGATGCCGATAATATTAAGCGTTACCACCAGAAGGACCAGGATGAAATCGAAATTTTTCAGTTTGTATCTTTTGAACATAAAAACTCCTGTGTTTTTCAGCTGATTTTATGGAGATCCAGGATCGGGACGTTTGCGTAAAGGGAGGGATTTTTGCCTCCCCTGCCCCGGAGGGCGGATTTGCTGATCTGGATTTCCATATTCTGCGCGTCAATGAGCATATAGCGGGAAATCACGCGGGCGATATCTTTTTTGATCAGTTCCAGTACCTCCGGGGAACAGTTGACCCGATCCGAGATCAGGAGGATTTTCAGACGGTCTTTCGCTACTTCACGGGATGTCCGGCGTCTAAAAAAATTCGGCAGTCTCATACTCTTCCCTCCTGACTTCTGTGAAAAATACCGGACACTTTTGTCCAGAAGGAAATGGAACGTTCGCAGCCAAGGTAAGGGACTTCCTGGCCCAGGATCCGCATGCACAGGTTGTAATAGGCCTTGCCCGCCATGGTGTGGTTTCCTACCAGAGGTTCGCCCTGGTTGGTAGCGATGACCACGCTTTCATCGTCGGGGATCACGCCGATTAAGGGGACGGAAAGGATGTCCGCAACGTCGTCAACGGTCATCATATCCCCGCGCCGTACCATGTCAAAGCGCATCCGGTTGATCACCAGGTCAATGCGCTCCATGGAAGCGGCTTCCAGAAGGCCGATGATGCGGTCCGCATCCCGGATGGCCGAAACTTCCGGGGTAGTGACCACCAGAGCCCGGTTTGCACCGGCGATGGCGTTTTTGAATCCCTGCTCAATTCCTGCCGGACAGTCCAAAAGCACATAGTCGAACTGCTCCCTTAGCTGCTCGATAAGCTTTTTCATCTGGCTTTCATTGACGGCCGACTTGTCCCTGGTCTGCGCGGAAGGAAGCAGGTACAGGCCGGGATAACGCTTGTCCCGGATCAGGGCCTGCTTGACCCGGCAGTTTCCTTCCACCACATCCACCAGATTATAGACGATCCGGTTTTCCAGCCCCATGACCACGTCCAGGTTGCGCAGACCGATATCCGTATCGATCAGGACCACCTTTTTGCCGGACGCCGCCAGGCCGGTTCCCACGTTTGCGGTAGTGGTTGTCTTGCCCACGCCGCCTTTTCCTGAGGTAACGACAATTACATCATTCATGCCAAAAGCCCTCCGATTATGAAATCTTCGTCCTCCGGATGGGCCGGCTGTTTAAAAAAACAGTTCGGCCGGGAGTTCTTTCGTGATGGCCTGCATTTGTATCTCGCCGTTTCTGACGAAGGCAATCCGGGAATCCCCGGATCCATCCAGCCTTCTTCCCCTGCCTTTTTCTTTTGTTTTATAATTGAAATCTCCGATTTTTAATTTTTGCGGAGCCATTTCAAGCGCTGCGATAAAGTGGGCCCTACAGCCGCTTCCGCCGGCGTAGGCGCTGCCCAGAAGTTTTCCCAGGACAATAATGTCCTTTGTGGAAATCACGCTGCAGCCGGGGTTTACATCGCCAAGGATGACGATGCTTCCCTCCGTTTCCAGAATCTGGCCGCCCTGCAGCGTCCCGCGGTAAAATTTTTCGTATCCCCTTCTTTGCTCAAGCGTCTTTCTGCATTCCTGCCCTGCCTGGCGGAAGGTTTCTTCTTTTGTCCTGTCTTTCCCGATGATGCACAGGATCCGGATCCGGCTGTTTTCACGGATGGCCTCCACCAGGAGGTCTTCCTGCCCAGGCTGCAGGCAGCGGCCCTCAAAACAGATGACTGCCTCCGATTCCCCAAAGAAACGGGAGGATTCCCGGAACTTTTCGGCCACTGCGCGCAGCAGGAAGGGAAATTCCATCCGGTCGTCCAGCCGGACGGCAATGCCGTCCGGATAACTTTTTAAAATGACAGGATCTTTCACCGCATTGTCTCCTTTCCCGATCAGTCTCCGCCCCCGCTGATGGCATCCGGCGTCAGGGCGGTGCCGGAATCCGTCAGTTTTCCTTCTTCGTCCAGATCGTAATACCAGGTCAGCACCTGTTTGGAAATCTGGGAGGCATAGTCCGAAGAATAGCCGTTGCCGATCCGGATGGCCAGGGCGATTTCCGGAGTATCATAGGGCGCATAGCCGACGAACAGGCCGTGATTGGGACGGCTCTTGTCTTCTTCGGCGGTACCGGTCTTTCCGGCCACTTCCACGGGGAAGTCCCGGTAGTAGGCTTTCGCCTCCACCACGCCCCGCATTCCTTCGTGCAAGGCATTCCAGTAAGCTTCCGGAAGTTCTATGGTATTCCTCACCGTAGCTTCGTAATCCTTCAGCAGGTTCCCGCTGCGGTCCGTTACCCTGTCCAGAAGGGTCAGGTTATAGCAGGTGCCGCTGTTGGCCACCGCGGTCACATAGCGGGCCAGCCCTACCGTGGTGAAGTTATGGTTGCCCTGTCCGATGGCGGAAACAATGGGGTTCATATCGGAAAGCTGGGGTTCGGATTCCTCGATTTCCACGCCGGATTTTTCCGTCAGGCCGAACATATCCGCGTATTTAATGAGGATTTCATTCCCTTTTTCCGTGCTGAACGTATCCCCGTCCATGGCCATCTGATAACCCATTTCGTAGAAGAACAGGTTGCAGGAATTGGTAATGGCTTCGGTAATGTTTAAGTTGCCGTGGCCGCTGGTCCTCCAGCAGCGGGGCTGGTAATCCGCAAAACGGGTGAAAATGCCCGTGCAGTTGACTTCCGTGGACAGTGTGGCCACGTTTTCCATCAGGGCCGCCGTAGCGGATACCATTTTAAAGGTGGAACCGGGCGCCGTCTTCATCTGGGTGGCGTAATTCCACATGGGCTTGGAGAGATCCTCGCCGCTGGAAACCCGGGCGTAGTATTCCGAATCAATGCCGTTTGCCAGCCGGTTGTTGTCATAGCTGGGGTAGCTGACCAGCGCTTTGACATCCCCCGTATTGACGTCCGTGATGACGCAGGAAGCGGAATAAGGATCCAGCGCCAGCTGGGCCGGGGTGATTTCCAGATTGCGGATCAGGTCCACCATGAAGGAAAAGGCGGAAACCTCGCCGCTTTTTAAGGCCAAAATCCGGTCTTCGCTGGGATTAATCACATCCTGCTCAATCAAAAGCATACATACCTGCTGACCCGAAATCCGGCCCTGCTCAATCATATAACGGTAAATCAGCTTGTCAAAAGCTACGCAGTCCAGCTCGTCCATAATATAGTTTACAACCTGGCGGTAGACTTCCTCGGAGTCGGAATATTTCCCTTCGACCACAAGCTTGGTCACATCAATCCAGTTTTGGGAAATGGCATACTGCAGATATTCCCGGATACTGATGACTTCGTCCCTAGTCCAGCTTAAATAGGTTTCGTCTTTTGTATCCACCCCGGTCAAGACGCCGTCCCCGGAAAGCAGGGTATTGATCATATAGCTTTCATAGACCTGGTACTCTTCCGGAAGCTGGTTATAAGGGGTGGTGCCGCTTTCCAGCTCCTGGCGGATCCGGGCGAATACTTCCTCCTGCTTGGATAAAAAGGCCTGGTAAACCTCGTACTGGACTTCGTTTTCCCGCGCCTGGGAAAGGGCAGAGATGTCGATTACGTTATTTTCAAACAGCGCGCTGTATACATCGTCAATGGGGATTTTCAGATTGGCGCTGCTGACGTTTTCGGAATCATAGTTTTTGACATTGATGATCTTGTCCACCAGGATGCCGGCCACGAACTTTTCCAGAATGTTGTAAACCGCCGCCTGAAGATCTGCGTCAATGGTCAGGTAGACGTCGTTGCCGGCGGAAGGATCCACATGGGCAATGACTTCGATCTCCCGGCCCATCCGGTCCACCATCACGGTCTCGTACCCCTTTGTTCCCTGGAGGTATTCTTCCATTACTTTTTCAATGCCGGATTTTCCGACAATATCATTGAGCTCGTATTCCTTTGCATCGGGCGCCTGCTGGACGCCGTCCAGCCCCTCCGGGCTGTTTAGGGCTTCCAGCTCCTCCGTTGAGATTTTGCCGGTATAGCCGATGATGTGGGAATAGTAAGGGCCGTCCGGATATTTGCGGATGGTGTCTTCCGCGATCTCGATGCCGTCCAGATCTTCCAGGTTTTCCTGGATTTTGGCCACGGATTCCTCGGAAACGTCGGTAGCGATGGTCACTGGGATGTATTTCTGGTAGCTGGTGGTACGCATGGTATAACGGATGGCGGTAAGGTCCAAAAGCTCCTGCTTCGTATAACCAAGGCCCACCTGGAAGGATTTGGAATCTTCCGGATCCGTGCGGCTGCCGATCCCGAAGCTGTCGCTGGCGGCAAGGTCGTAAATGACCTGGTCGGCAGTGGCGTTTTTCTCACGCTCCGACAGCTTGTCTATGGTGGCGTAGCCGTAAACGTCCGCCAGGAAACGCAGCAGCCGGGTGCCGCTGACGTCGAAGGCAAAATCGCCGTTTTCATCGATATAGATGTGGAAATCGTAGCTGACGTCATCCCCGTTTTCCCAGAGGATATTGAGCACCTCTTTGAGGGTGGCGTTCAGCTGCGTATTTTTCTGGCTGCCGCTTTCGTACACGTCTTCAATGGTGACGGAATGGGACAGCTCGTTATAGGCCAGCACCTTCCCGTTGCAGTCGTAAATATTCCCCCGGGTGCTGGAAATGGAACGCTCCTTTTTGATTTTAAGCTCCAGTTCCGTCTGCTTGTCCGCCCCTTCGATGATCTGCAGCTGGAAAATCCGGTTGAGCAAAACGAAGGCGAGGACGCCAAAGAGCACGTAGAGGAGAATGGTGCGCGAGCCGATGAAGTTTTGGAAAAAATATTTAATCCTTTTGAGCAATTTGATCCTCACTCTTTCTTTCCGACCGCTCCAGCCGACGGTTGATCAGCAAAAGCAGCGGATAGAATACAAATGCGATGACGATGGTATAAACCGCTTCCGGGATGATAATATGTAACAGATAGTACAGGATGTCCAGCCTGGCGCGGAAAAAGAACATCACACCGTAGCAGACAAAATTGAAAACCAGGTCGGAGGCCGTAATCATCAGGAGGGGGAATTTTAAATCCTCGGGATAAAACAGCCGGTTGCACTTTCCGTTGCAGTAGCCGATAAGGAGATATAAAAGCGCGTAAAATCCCAGCATATCGCCGGTATTCCCCGCGCCTCCCCCGTTTGCCGAAAACAGATCCGCCAGCAGACCGCATGCAAAACCGGTCCACATCCCCGCCTTTTCCCCGTTCATAAAACCGGAAGCGGCGGTCAGGAGGATCAGCAGGTTTGGTACAATCCCCCCGAAAGAAAACCAGTGACAGACGCTGGTCTGCAAAAGAAAGCATATAAAAACCAGAAAGGCTGTTACAATGGACTTCTTCATGGGCACTTCCCTACTCTTCCTGTATCTGCTGTTTTAAATCCATGACCACCAGCACTTCCTCCAGATGGGAGAAATCCACCGCAGGGGTGATATAGCCGGATTTGGTCAGGTTATTGGGGGAGGTATCGATGGAGCTGATATAGCCGATTAAGATCCCCGGCAGATATTTATCGCTGATGCTGCTGGTGACTACCTTGTCCCCTACCGTTACCTCATCTTCGGGATCCGACAGCTGTTCGAACCGGATGGTGCCGTCCGACATGACTGACTGCAGATCCCCGGATACGATCATATTCATGGAAGTGGCCAGCACGGTGGAGCTGACATTCTGGGTATCGGAAATAATGGCCGTTACTTTGGCATAGTTGGGACCCGTGGAAACCACCCTCCCCACCAGCCCGCTGCCGGCCATTACGTTGCAGCCTACCTGCACCCCGTCTTTTTCCCCTTTGTCTATGGTGAAAGAATAAAACCAGTTATCCGCCTCGCTGGCAATCACCCTGGCGCCGGTTTTTTCATAGTCCGAATATTCCTGATCCAGCTCATACAGGCTGCGCAGGCTGTTGAGTTCATACTGGTTTTGCTGGAGCCGGTTGTTTTCAATGGTCAGGGCATCCACCTGTTCCTGCAGCGCCTGGTTTTGGGCCAGTACTTCCCGGAGCTGTTCCAGCTCCCGGGAACGGTCGGAAAAGTATCCCCCAACTTCTGCAATCCCCTTCTGGAAGGGCACCACCACATAGCCTGCGACGGTTTTGAAAGGGCCTTCGAACAGGGAAGTACGGAACGTAAATACCATCAGCGCAACGCAGATGCCGCACAGGATCAGCAGCAGGTATTTGCTGGATATGGTAAATTTCTTTTTGCGTTTTCTGATGACAGGACTCATTTACTCATTCCTTCAATGGCGTAGGCCACGGACTTATAGGCGTCTTCCTTCAAAACCCTTGACAGCCCTAAGACCACGCTTTCCACGGGCCGTTCCGCCCGGTTGACCTTCAGGCCGGTCGCCTGCTGCACCAGTTCGGAAAAATGGCTGACCTGGGAAGCGCCTCCCGTAAGGTAAATGCCGTGCCGGAAAATGTCCGCGCCCAGTTCCGGGGGCGTGCGCTCCAGGATCACCTTAATGCTGTCGATAATGGTGTTGAAGTGTTCTTCCAGGCAGCGGTTGATCAGGTCTGTGGGAATCTCCCGCTCCACGGGAAGCCCCACTACAATATCACGGCCGTAGACCACTGCCCCTTTGCCTTCCTTTTCCAGGCTGCCAATGGATTTTTTGATGGTTTCCGCCGTCTTTTGGCCGATCAGGAGGTTGAACTCCTTGCGTACCGCCTGGCGGATGGCTTCGTCGAATTTCAGCCCGCCGGTTTTGATCAGGCGGCTTAATACAATGCCGCCCAGGGACAGGATGGAAACTTCCGTGGTATCATAACCGATATCCACCACCAAAACGCCCTGGGAGTTTTTGACGTCAATATCCATCCCCAGACCGTCCGCCACGGCCTTTTCCACCACCATGATCTTTTTGGCCTTGACGCCGGCCTCCTTGATCAGGTCGTAAAAGGCCCTTTTTTCCACCTCCGTGATATCGGTGGGAACGGCGATATAAAAATCGGAAGGCTTTAAGTTTCCTTTGGAAATATCCGTAATAAAGAATTTCACCAGCCGTTCCATGTTGTTGATATCGGCGATGACGCCGTTTGCCAAAGGATGGCTGATCTGGATGTTGGCCGGGGCCTTTTCATACATCTCATAAGCCGAGTTGCCATAGGCGAAAATATTTTTCTTATTTTCGATGGCGATCATATTTTTTTCAATCGTAACGGTATCGTCCGCCAGACTGTAAATTTTAATATTGCTCGTTCCTAAATCAATTCCGAATGCACTGTTTTGCACCATTGCCTTTCTCCTTCCTTCATAAAAGGCCCGCTTCCCGGAAGCTGAAGTAATTCGCACCGCCGACGATAATGTGATCCAGCAGGGTCAGCTGCATGAGATTCCCAAGCCTAGCCAGCCTTTCCGTAATTTCGGCGTCCTCCCTGCTGGGGGTCACATCCTGACTGGGATGATTGTGCAGCAGGATAAAGTGGACCGCCTGGTATTTCAACGCTTGCAGGAAAACTTCCCTTGGCGACACAGGCGCCGAATTCACCGTGCCGACCGCAAGTATCTTTTCGCGGATCAGGCGTCCCTTGCTGTCGAGCAAAAGCAGGATCACCCGCTCCACGGCCCCGTCCTCCCCTTCAAACAGAGGGCGGCAGTAGGAAGCTGCGGCTGCCGGATCCGGAAAAGCAGGCAGCTGTGTCCGGCAGCTTAAAGAAAGCCGACGGGCCAGCTCTGCCACGCAGCAGAGACGGACCGCCTTTACTTCCCCGATCCCCCGGACTTTTGTCAGCTGGGCCGGGGAAAGAAAAGGCAGTCCCGCAAGCCCGCTCCTGCTGCCCCTGGGAAGGGCCAGGACCTGTTCCGCCAGCGCCAGCGCCGGACAGTCAAGGTGGGCCTGCGGGGCATTGGGTCCGGGATCCGGGCCCGTCCGCAGCAAAATCGCCAGAAGCTCCGCATCTGTTAAGGATTCTGCCCCCTTTTGCAGAAATTTTTCATAGGGCAGTTCCCCATACCGTTTCTTGTCCATCTTTCCTCCGTTTCTTTCTCCGGACGGAATATGGCAAGACATTTCTCCCGTTCATTTCATGTTCCTGAAACTTCTATCATCTTAACATACTTCTTTTTTCCTGTATAGGAACAAAAGGGAAAATTTTTCGCCCCCTTCGACATCCGCCGGCAGCGGTCTACAAAAGGGAACGGGGAATGACAGGGACCACCCCTTTGTCCAGACAGCGCTGGAGTGACTTTAAAATGCCGAACTTGGCATGCTGCCAGGTAAGCCCGCCCTGGAAATAAGCGGCGTAGGGCGGCCTTAGGGGACCGTCGGCGGAAAGTTCAATGGAGGAACCGGACACAAAAGCGCCCGCAGCCATGATCACCTGGCTGTCATAGCCCGGCATATCCCACGGCTGGGGAGTCACGAAACCGTCCACCGGGGCGGCGTACTGGATGCCTTCGCAGAATGCGATGAGCCCTTCCGGCGTGCCAAACTCCACCGCCTGGATAATGTCGTAACGCTCGCAGCTGCCGTTTGGCACCACGCGAAATCCCAGTTTTTCATAGAGGTTTGCCGCAAAAACAGCGCCTTTTAAGGCGGAAGCGGTCACCGTCGGAGCCAAAAACAGCCCCTGGTAAAAGGAAGGCAGGGCGTTTAGGGAAGCGCCGACTTCCCGTCCAAGGCCGGGGGAAGTCAGGCGGCAGGCCGCGTTTTCCACACAGTCCTGCCTTCCCACAAGATAGCCGCCGGTGGGGGCCAAGCCGCCGCCGGGATTTTTGATCAAAGACCCCACGCACAGATCCGCCCCCACCTGGGTGGGTTCCACAGTCTGGGTAAATTCCCCGTAGCAGTTGTCCACCATGCAGATCAGACCCGGCTTAATCCCTTTCAGGAAGGAAATCAGTTCGCCGATGCGTTCCACGGAAAGGGTGGGCCTGGTCTGGTAGCCTTTGGACCGCTGGATGGTCACAAGCCTGGTCTTTTCGTTTACGGCGGCGCGGATGCCCTCCCAGTCAAAGCTGCCGTCCTCTTTCAGATCCACCTGGCGGTAACGGATCCCGTACTCTTTTAAGGAACCCCTGGATTCCCGGATCCCGATGACTTCCTCTAAGGTGTCGTAAGGCTTTCCCACAGGGGAAAGAAGCTCGTCCCCGGGCCGTAAGTTGCTCATCAGGGCCAGGGCCAGGGCGTGGGTGCCGCAGGTGATCTGGGGACGGACCAGGGCGGCCTGCGCGCAAAACAGCCTGGCATAGACATCCTCCAGCGTATCCCTTCCCAGATCGTTGTATCCGTAACCCGTGGTGCCAAGAAGGCAGGCTTCGCTGACCCTGCACTCCTGCATGGCCTTCACCACTTTGAGCTGATTGTATTCCGCGATCCTGTCGATTGCCTCAAAGCGCCCTTTTAACTCCTGAAGCGTCTTTTCCCCGTATTGATATACTTCCCGGGAAATCCCCATGGAAGCATAAACCGCTTCCATTTCCCCTTCCGCAGGTTTTTTCGTCATTCTCGTATTTCCTCCGCCTGTTTGATTAAAAATTGTAGTATGTTATTTTCGTCCAAAAAATCCCGTCTGTCAACCCAGATCACATTTTTTTCACGTTTAAACCAGGTCAGCTGGCGCTTGGCAAAGTGCCGCGTATCCCGTTTGATCTTATAGACCGCTTCCTCAAGGCTGCATTCCTGATCCAGGAAGGCCAGGATTTCCTTATATCCCAGCCCCTGCATGGAAACCATCCCTTTCCGAAGGCCCCTTTCCTTTAAAGCCCGCACCTCGTCCACCAGGCCGCAGGCTATCATCTGGTCCACCCGCCGGTCAATCCGCTCATAGACGGCTGCCCGGTCGTCCGTCAGTACCAGGTAGCGAAAATTCCAGACCGGTTCTTTCTGGCGCTGGAGGCAGTTGTGGTCGGAAATTTTCAGCCCGGTCTGGGCATGAAACTCCAGCGCCCGGATCACCCGTTTGACGTTGTTTGGATGGATCTGTTCCGCCGCTTTTGGATCCGCCTGCGCAAGCATATGGTGCAGCGTTTCAACGCCCTCCTGTTCTGCCAGCCGTTCCAGGTCAAGCCGCAGTCTTTCGTCTTCTTTTGTTTCGGTAAAATCGATGCCGTAGAGGACGGACTGGATATAAAAGCCGGTGCCCCCGGTCAGAATCGGGAGTTTCCCCCTTTCCTGGATGGAGGCAATGGCTTTCATGGCCATTTGCTGGAAAAGCACCACATTGAAATCTTCTTCCGGGTCCAGAACATCGATCAGATGGTGGGGGACGCCGTCCATTTCTTCTTTCGTCACTTTGGCCGATCCGATATCCATTCCCCGGTAAACCTGCATGGAATCCGCGGAAACGATTTCCCCGTCCACGGCTTTTGCAAGGCGGATGGAAAGGGCGGTTTTGCCTACGGCAGTGGGGCCTGTGAGGATCAAAAGGGGCTTCTTTTTCCCGTATTCGTCCAAGGTTTGGTTCCTCCTTCTTTCTTGCAGGGACGGATCAGACAATCCGTTTGAATTTCTTCTCCAGTTCCTGGCGGGTCATAACGATCATGGTGGGCCTGCCGTGGGGACAGTGATAGGGATTTTCCAGGGTCAGCAGCTGGCCCAGCAGTTCCTGCATTTCTTTCCGATCCATCCGGTGGTTTCCCTTGACCGCCGCCTTGCAGGCCATGGTGGCGATCCGCTCCTGAATGGCCTCCGGCGTTTTTAGGCCCTGGTCGCAGGAAAGACCGCTTAGGATTTCTTCAAAAAGATCCCCGCCAAAAGCGCCGTACAAATCGCAGGGCACGGCACGCAGGGCATAGGAATTCCCGCCGAAAGGCTCGATCTCAAACCCGATCTTTGGAAAATAATCCCGGTAGCGTTCAAAGGCGTCCGCTTCCGGACCGGAAAGGGTCACGATTGCGGGAGGCATCAGGTTCTGGCTTTCCACGGTATTTTCCCGAAGCCGTTTCATCAGGGCCTCGTACTTGACCTTTTCGTGGGCGGCGTGCTGGTCGATGAGGATCATTTTGTCCTGGTAAACCGCGATCCAGTACGTATCGAAAACCTGCCCGATGAGTTCATACTGTGCGACAGCCTTTGGGGAAAGGATTTTTTCTTCAAAAAGGGTCAGCTGCTTAGCGGGCGGCAGCTCGTTTTTGGGCCCGGCGGCATATTCGGTCTTTTCCTCCCGTACCTTCGCTTCAAAACGCCTGGTTTCAAAGGGCTGCACGGGGGCTTTCTTTTCCGGGCGCTGCTGCTTTTGCAGGCCTTTGACAGGCAGCTGCCCTTCCGCCATCTTCCGGGCAAGGATACCGGACGCATGTTCCGTTTTTTCTTCTTCCCGGGCGCCGGGCGGCTGTGGAAGAAAAAGATCCGGAATCATCTCCCGCTCATGGAGGGCCTGTTTTACATTGCGGTCCAGAAATTCCATTACCTGCGGGTTATCGGAAAAACGGACTTCCATTTTGGAGGGGTGGACGTTGACGTCTACCCGGGCCGCATCCACGGTCACATGGAGGAAGGCCATGGGGAACTTATGCTGCATCAGGTAGTCCCGATAGCCGTTTTCCAGTCCCTGGGACAAAACACGGCTCCGTATATATCTTTGATTGACAAAGAAAAATTCGAAATTGCGGTTGGGACG
The DNA here is from genome assembly GCA_944380095.1 of uncultured Lachnospiraceae bacterium. Lineage (GTDB taxonomy): Bacteria > Bacillota > Clostridia > Lachnospirales > Lachnospiraceae > Gallintestinimicrobium. Next base: position 38,991 of record CALWGP010000010.1, read on the forward strand.
AACCAGGAGGGGGGTGCCTAAAAACCCTTCCGCCGCCAGTCCCCCTTCTTTTGCCCGGAACGGGAAAACTTCCTTCGCAATTTCCTTCCCGTAGATTCTGAAAATCACTTCTTTTAAATCCCCGCTGCCGGAGGTGGAAAACCTAATCTGGCGGTTGATCTGGAACTGGAAGGAAATATCCGGTCTGGAAAGGGCCATATGCTCCATCAGGTCCGCGATATATCCCCCTTCCGTCGCAGGGGTTTTGAGAAATTTTTGCCGGGCCGGGACGTTGAAAAACAGGTTGCGCACCAGGATGGTGGTGCCTTCCGGGGCACCCACCTCGGAAAACTCCCGCTCCCTGTCCCCTTCGATGCAATAGCGCACCCCTGTCAGGGATTCTTTCGTCTTGGTGATGATCTCTGTGCAGGAAACCGCTGCGATGCTGGAAAGGGCCTCGCCGCGAAAGCCCAGGCTGTGAATGTCCGAAAGGTCCTCCACCGTTTTAATTTTGCTGGTGGCGTGACGGAAAAACGCTTTTTTTACCTGGTCCTTTTCGATGCCGCTTCCGTTGTCCGTCACCCGGATGAATGTGGTGCCGCCGTCTTTAATTTCCACCGTAATGGCGGTAGCGCCCGCGTCGCAGGCGTTTTCCACCAGTTCTTTGACCACGCTGGCGGGCCGTTCCACCACTTCCCCCGCCGCAATCTGGTCGATGGTTTTGCTGTCCAGTATCCGGATTTCTGCCATGGTTTAGTTCCCCCACCTGTTTTTCAGCTTATTTTGCAGGCGATAAAGGGTATTTAAGGCGTCCAGGGGAGTCATGGTGGTAATGTCCACGTTTTTGAGCTCTTCGAGCACGTCCTCATCCTTTACCGCATCGAAAAAGGAGATCTGTTCCAGATCCACTTCGTCGTAGTGCTTCTGCTTTTTGCCTTTTGCTTCTGTTTCCACGGAAATACTCTGTACCTTTTCCGTAATATCGTTATCGGAAAGCTGGTTGACGATTTCTTTTGCCCGGTCGATGACCATGTCCGGCACGCCGGCCAGACGGGCCACCTGGATGCCGTAGCTTTTATCGGCCCCGCCCTTTACGATCTTGCGCAAAAAGACGATATCGTCCCCTTTTTCCTTCACCGCAATGCAGTAGTTGTTTACATTCCCGATTTTGCCTTCCAGCTCCGTCAGCTCGTGGTAGTGGGTGGCAAACAGGGTTTTTGCCCCCAGAAGCTTGCGGTTGCTGATATGTTCGATGACGGCCCAGGCGATGGCCAGACCGTCGAAAGTAGACGTACCCCTGCCGATTTCATCCAGCACCAGCAGGCTTTTGGAAGTAGCGTTTCGCAGAATGTTGGCCACTTCGTTCATTTCCACCATGAAGGTGGACTGGCCGCTTGCCAGATCGTCGGAAGCGCCCACCCGTGTAAAGATCCGGTCCACCACGCCGATGTTGGCCGATTTTGCCGGGACAAAGCTGCCGATCTGGGCCAGCAGGACAATCAGGGCGGTCTGGCGCATATAGGTGGATTTTCCGGCCATGTTGGGGCCGGTAATCACCGCAATGCAGTGCTTCTGGTTGTCCAGGTAGGTATCGTTGGCGATGAACATATCGTGTTCGATCATCTGCTCCACTACCGGGTGACGTCCGTCCCGGATATCGATGATCCCCTTTTCGTTTAAGGCAGGACGGACATAATGATTGCGTTCTGCCACCAGGGCAAGGGAGGCGGAGACATCCAGACGGGCGATGGCCTTGGCCGTGCGCTGGATGCGTTCCACCTGGGCTGCCACAGCGTCCCGGACCTGGCAGAATTTATCGTATTCCAGGGCCGTCAGTTTGTCTTCCGCGTTCAGGACCATATCCTCCAGTTCCTTTAAGCGGGGCGTCGTATAGCGTTCGGCGTTGACCAAAGTCTGCTTGCGGATATAATCCGGGGGGACCAGGTCTTTGTAGGAATTTGTCACTTCCAGATAGTAGCCGAACACCTTGTTGTATTTTACTTTCAGGTTTTTGATCCCAGTCCGTTCCCGTTCCTGCTCCTCCAGCTGGGCCAGCCAGGTTTTTCCTTCTGTTTTGGCATGGCGCAGCTGGTCGATGGTTTCGTCAAAACCCTCCCGGATCATCCCCCCTTCCCGGACGGAAATGGGGGGATCTTCCACAATGGCCCTGCGGATAAGGTCATAGAGGTCTTTCAGATCATCCATATCCGTTTCAACCTGTGCAAGACGATGGGAGGAAAACCCTTTCAGAACGGTCTTGATATGGGGCAGCATTTCCATGGAGTTGGCAAAAGCCAGCAGGTCCCTGGGATTGGCGGTGTGGTAGCTGACCTTTCCAAGGAGGCGCTCCAGATCGTACACCGGATTCAGATATTCCCGCAGCTCTTCCCTGGACATGGGATCTTTGCACAGCTCTTCTACCGCGTCAAGCCGCTCCTGCATTTCCTTTTTGTCAATCAGGGGCTGTTCCAGATCGCTGCGCAGCATCCGGCCGCCCATGGCAGTTTTGGTTTTGTCCAAAACCCAGAGGAGGGAGCCTTTTTTCTGCTTTTCCCGCAAGGTTTCCGTCAGCTCAAGGTTGCGTCTGGTAGCGGAATCCAGAAGCATATATTTCCCGGTCAGATACGGCTGTAAGCGGGTGAAATGCTCCAGGGAAGTTTTCTGGGTATCATACAGATACTGCAGCAGGCTCCCGGCGGCCACCAGCCCGCTGGAAAAAGACTCCACCCCCAGTCCGATCAGGGAAGAAACCCTGAAGTGACGCATGAGGCATTTCCTGCACAGATCGTCGTCAAAATAGTGCGGGTCCAGGGAATAGACCGCGATGCCCAGACGGGATTTTAAGTCCTCCAGATCTGCGCCGCTCATCAAGAAAGCGTCGTTGCAGATCAGCTCCGAAGGCTGATATTTGTTGATTTCATCCAGCAGCCTGCGCAGGTCTTCCACTTCCGTCACGTAATAATCCCCGGTGGTGACGTCCGCCACGGAAACCCCGGTTTTCCCGGCAAAATAGGCCACGCACATCAGGTAGTTGTTTTTTGTCGCATCCAAAGACTGGACGATTAAGTTGGTGCCGGGGGTGACAATGCGCACCACGTCCCGCTTCACCAGCCCTTTGGCCAGTTTCGGGTCCTCCAGCTGTTCGCAGATGGCGACCTTATATCCTTTGGAAACCAGTTTGCTTAAGTATCCTTCCACGGCATGATAAGGGACTCCGCACATGGGGGCCCTCTCAGCCTGGCCGCAGTTTTTCCCGGTAAGGGTAATTTCCAGTTCCCGGGAAGCTGTCAGGGCGTCGTCGAAAAACATCTCGTAAAAATCACCCAGCCGGTAAAAAAGGATGCAGTCCGGATACTGTTTTTTCGTTTCCATATACTGCTGCATCATGGGTGTCAGCTCTGCCATCTGTCGTTTCTCCTCCGTCTTTCTCCTAAAACGCAATCAGCGGATATGCCGCCAAAAGGGGCATATCCGCCAACACTATACCACAAAATATTGTGGCTGTAAATTCTCGATCCCCTATTTCTTCCAGAGACCGTGCAGGTTGCAGAACTCATAAACCGCTTCCATGCCGTCCCCTTCCGTGAGCACGAATTCGGCCCTGGGTTCGTCTCCGGGCTTCAAGTCTTTGCGGTAAACGCAGCCGTTTTTCGTCTCCAGAGCGATGAACTGGATATAATGTTCTTCCAGCATGGGATGCACGGTGCTGCCCACCACAACGCTGACCTTACAGCCGTCCACTGTCACTTCAGGAACGTGTTTTTCAAATGCGCCGTCCGTGGTATTGGGTGAAAGCTCAAGCATTTTCTCTCCACAGCATACCACCGGGACACCGCTGTCCACTACTTTTTCCACAACGTTTCTGCAATGGGTGCAGAGGAAATATTTCACTGCCATAATCAATCATTACCTCCTTCGTTTCGTATCATAGGATTCCCTATCTGCCTTGATTTTATCATATCCTGACGGACTTGAAAAGGG
>CALWGP010000011.1 GCA_944380095.1 uncultured Lachnospiraceae bacterium
GCGCAAGCGCAACGCACATGGCGCCGATCAGGATGGCGAAGTCCGCCAGGTTAAACACCACCCGGTCCACCGCCCCTATCCCGGTGCGCAGTCTTAAGTAGTCCACCACATAGCCCCTGCTTAGCCGGTCGTAAGTATTGGAAAACGCCCCTCCCAGCAAAAAGGCCAGCCCTGTTTTCAGCAGGCCGTTTCCTTTCCGAAACAGCGTGCACACAAACAGGAGGCAGACCAGGACGGCAAGTCCTGTGGACAGGGCCCTTACCAGGGCCGGGTTCTTCTGTCCCAAGTTCAAAAACGCCCCCCTGTTGCGGCTGCTTTTGCCTTCCCATTCCGCCCGTTCCTTCAGACGAAGATCCGCTGCCGCAATCCCGGCCGCAATCCATGCATACCACATATTTTTATGAATTCCTTCCCGCAATTTCATCGAATGTTTTCCTCATGTCCAGACGTCCGTATCCCCACCGGGGGGAAGGATATTCGTCCGCCGTTTCTTCTGCAGCGCCCCTGCTTAAGTATCCCCGGATTTCCCGGCCCGATACGAAGGGCGCATTGTTTTCCACCACACACCACTGCATGAGCTGGGCCGCCGCTCCCGCCGTCAGCGCCGCCGCCACGGCCCCTCCGCTGTACGGTCCTTCTGCCGTGCCCACCGAAACGCCCGGGGCCGCCAGGTCCGGCTTAATCCCCCCCGTCCTGGAAAATCCCTGCCCGGACCGGTAAAAAAAGCTGTTGTTCCTGCTGTCATAGGCGGTGACGGTCACCGCGTCCCTGACATAAGCCGGCATGGTCAGCGTAATTTCGGGGGACGGCGTAAGGAAATAAATCCCGTCGCCGGTCAGTTGTCCGCAGGACAGCCAAAGGTCAAAAACGGCGCCCGGCGCGGTCCTGGCCCCGGCCACATACAGGCTCCACACGCCCGGGGACGGTCTTTCAAACCGCAGGACGACCAGATCATCCCCGGTATTGCGTTCGTTCCGGATATAATTCAGGGTCACCCGGGTCTTTTCATACACAAAGGCGTGCTCCACTTCCCGCCCGATCCTAAAATCCACCTCCGGGATCATTTCCCCTCCCGGGGAACGGATCCCGATCCGGAAAGAAGAAGGGCTTGCGCCCCACAGCTCGGCCAGAAACCCTGCCGTATTTTCCCCTACCCGGATTTCCACCCGCCGGGATTCTTCCGTCAGCTGCGCGCGGAAATGCCCCGCCGCATTCCCCTGATTGCCTCCGCCAATTACCAAAGCCCTGCTCACCTTTTCCGTCACGGACTGCAGATACTGCGAAAAAACGGAACCGCTGTCATGGCTGCCCAGGCTGGTACCCATTCCCAGACACAAAACCACGGGCCTTAAAAAAGGATAGGCAAACTCTTGGGCATACCGGACCGCAAACATCAGATCGTCCGTACTGTAGGCCGGCACATCCTCTGCCACCATGTAATAGTCCCTCAGATAGCCTTTCGCCTGCCTGACCTTTACCACCACCAAAAGCGCGTCCGGGGCCGCCCCCACAAAACCCGCCCCGCCCTGAATCCGGCTCCCGGCGGCGGCGCTGGCCAGGGCCGTCCCGTGGCCGATTTCGTCCCTCTGGGGAACCAGGGTATGGGGATCCTGCCTTTGCAGCGCTTCGTTGATCTGCTCCTGCCGGTACTCCGTCCCGTAAGAAAAACCTTCCGGCGGCTTCCCCGTCTGATCCGTCTGGTCCCAGATGGCCAAAATCCTGCTGCTTCCGTCCGAATAACGAAACACCGGGTCCTCATAGGAAATCCCGGTGTCGATCACTGCCAGAATCACGCCCCTCCCGGTCAGCTCCAAAGGAGGCTGCTGCTGCGCCAAAATCCCCGCCTCTTCCAGCGGCCCCGGATCAAAATCCCCTCCCCCGGCCCGGATCCCTCCCAGCCCGTAAAGCTGCGGAATATAGCGGTACATGACCCGGGAAAGGGAAAAAAGGGGAAGCGCCTGCCTGTGCACATACAACACGCCGATGGGATCCTCCACTTCCCGGTAGCAAAACTGCTCCCCTTCTTCCGGAAAATCCTCCTCCTGCGCAAAATCCCCTTCCTCCAGACGGAAATCCAGGATCAGGCTTACGTAGTCTTCTGAAACGATTTTGTCCCTGCATTCCATAGAAATGCCCTTTTTTCTTCACTATATGCCTTTCTTTTCAATGGCATTCAGCTTTTCCATATCGCCCAGGGCATATCCGTTGCTGCGGATGTCGATCACAGGCCCGCCGGTTCCTTCCACATAGGCGCGGGTGATGGTCACCCGGCCGATATTGTCGTCTTTGGGAATTTCATACATGATATCCAGCATAAATTCCTCGATGATGGACCGAAGGGCCCTGGCCCCGGTATCCTTTTTCATGGCCTTTTCGGCAATCGCCTCCAGGGCGCCGTCCTCGAAGTCCAGTTTCACCTCGTCTAACTCTAAAAGCTTCTGGTACTGTTTTAAAATGGCGTTCCTGGGCTCTTTTAAAATCCGGACCATCATATCCCGGTTCAGCCCTTCCAGCGTGCAGATGACAGGCAGCCTCCCGATGAACTCCGGGATCATGCCGAAATTCCGCAAGTCTTCCACCGTCACTTTGGAAAGGATGTTCTTTTCCTTATCCCATTTGTCCCGAAGCTCGGCGTTAAAGCCGATGGACGTCTGCTTGCGCAGCCGCTGGCGGATGATCTCTTCCAGGTCCGGGAACGCGCCGCCGCAGATAAAGAGGATATTCCTCGTGTTCACGGTAGCCAGGGGCACCATGGCATTTTTGCTGTTGGCCCCCACGGGCACTTCCACCTCCGCCCCTTCCAGAAGCTTGAGCATCCCCTGCTGTACGGATTCCCCGGATACGTCCCGGGAAGTGGTATTTTTCTTTTTGGCGATTTTATCGATCTCGTCGATAAAAATAATGCCCTGCTCCGCTTTTTCCACATCGTTGTCCGCTGCGGCCAACAGTTTGCTCACCACGCTCTCGATGTCGTCCCCGATATATCCCGCTTCCGTCAGGGAAGTGGCGTCGGCAATGGCCAGCGGCACGTCCAGAAGCCTCGCCAGCGTCTTGACCAGGTAGGTTTTGCCGCATCCGGTGGGACCGATCATAAGGATATTGGATTTTTCAATCTCAATCTCATCCATGGTGCCCGTAGCCACCCGTTTATAATGGTTATAGACCGCTACGGAAATCACCTTTTTGGCATATTCCTGCCCGATCACATACTGGTCAAGCTGTTCTTTGATCTTGTGGGGGGCGGGGATGGATTTTAAATCCAGAAGGGGCTTTGCCTTCTGCTCCCCTGTCTTTTTGCGGATCTTCTGTTTTTTTGGGATCCCGTCGTTGGTCAGGTCCGCCAGGTTGATAAAGCTGATATTGGGAAATCCCTTGTTCTCCCCCGAATCTTTTTCCTCCGGGGAGTCCCCCTTTTCCCGGCTGTCAAACCGGCTGTTGAGCATCCGGTATAAGGCCGGGTTATTGAGCATCCCCTGATAATCGTACTGGCTCACTGCGTCCATGGTCTTGTGCATGCAGTCGTCGCAGATACAGATCCGGTTGGGCAGATGGAACATCTTCCCGGCCTTGCTCTCCGGCCTTCTGCAGATAAAGCAGACATCCTCGTATTCCTTTTTTTCTTCGGTTTCTTTCGTTTCCCCTGTATGATTCAAACTGTTTTCCGGATCCTTTTGATCCCGTTCGTCTCTGTCGTCCATAATTCCTCCATTCCGCAATGCTTCGCATCTGTTCCCATTATAAAGCATCCCTATTTTCCAAACAAGTAAACTTTGTATGAAATCATGGCTGCAAAAAGGCCGGCATACCGCTTTCCTGCGATGCACCGGCCCGTCGTTTCCCGTGTTTTCCTTTTTAAGGCCTCCGACCCTGGTCCTGGGCCCTCTGGCTTCCTTCGTTGAGCTCGTCATAGGAAGAGAGGGTGATTTCCACATTTTTCGGCTGATACCCCGTAGGGCTTCCCTGCATAATGGTAATCTCCACGGTTTCTCCCGCCTTGTAATACTCCATCTGCCTGGTCAGCTCATCCTGGTTTCTCACCGTGGTCCCGGCAAAGGCCGTAATAATATCCCCCCTTACCAGTCCCGCACGGTCGGCGCCTGTTCCCTCATATACCTGCGCCACGAAAATCCCCTCCGGCATACCGAAGGTTTCCGAAAGGTCGCTGGTCACATTGATGCAGGAGATGCCCAGATAGCCTCTTTCCTCGGCCGAAACCCTGGACTTGGTCTCCCGCTGCATCAGCTCCTCGATAATGGGCCGTGCCGTGGAAATGGGGATGGCATATCCCATGCCTTCCACCACATTCCCGCCGATCTTGCTGGAATTGATCCCGATGACTTCCCCGTTAATGTTCAGCAGCGCGCCGCCGGAATTGCCCGGATTGATGGCGGCATCCGTCTGGATCAGGGCGTTGCTGCTGCCTGTTTCGCTCACTTCCAGCGTACGGTTTAGGGCGCTGATCACGCCGGTGGTAACGGACTGCCCGTACCCTAAGGCATTTCCGATGGCAATGGCCGGTTCCCCGATCTTTAACGCGTCCGAATCCCCCATCTGGGCAATGCGGATCTCTTCCCTGGTGGAAAACGGGATATCGTCCAGGTTCACCGCAATAATCGCCAGATCCACCGCCGGATCCGTCCCCTTGATCTGGGCTTCCACATTTTCCCCGTCGATAAACTGCACATGGATGGTATCCGCGCTGTCCACCACATGGTTGTTGGTCACAATCAAAAGCTCCGAATCGTTTTCCCCGATGATGATCCCGGATCCGCTGGCCTCTTCGTCCTGGGAATAGATCTGCCCCCAGAAGTCCTGAACCTGCTCCGTAAAATTGTTGGTAATGGAAACGCAGGCGGGCATCACCTTTTCCACCACGTCGGTCACATCCGTCACCACCGCGGTCACTTCCCCGCTCTCCTGTATGGTCCCCGCGGATTCAATCCCGCTGTCTTGCTGTGGCGTCTGTGCGTCCCCATCCGGGTCCTCTGAATCCTGTGCCGCAGACCCTTTCGTCTGTCCGTCCTGTGCGCCGTTTGCCTGCTGTCCTTCTTCCCCGGCCTGCTCCTGCACGGCCGCCACCTGGCTTTGCATGGAACCAACCGCCAGATAACTGATCCCCACGCAGAAAGCCACGAACACTACGGCCAGGACCACGGCCGCCGCGATCCGGCCGCCGTAAGCCTTCCCTCTTTTTCGCTTTCCTTTCTTTGGGACGCTGCCCTCCGCCCCGCCGTCTTCCTGTCTGTATCGGTCGTAATAGTCGTACTGTCCCGGATGGCTCTGATAGCTTCCGTATCCGGTTTCCTGTTCCTGCTGCGCCCGGTCCTGATTTTCTTCAAAACGGTTTTCGTCGTTTTCGTTATACATGGCCAAAACCTCTTCCCTTTCTTCAAACGTACTTCCTGTGCCCACAGTATAAAAAAGATTTGTGATCATTCTGTGATAAAAGCGGGGAAAATAACAATTCCCGCCTATTTCCAGTAGCCCTTCTGAAAACTGCACCGCTTTACCAGCCACCGGGGCAGCCTGCCATAACGAAGGCCCATCCGGTATCCCAGCCATTTGGCCCCGCTTTGCCAGACCAGCTTGGGAAGCAGCCAGGGGCAGGTGCGAAAAAGATATGCGGCCGTCCGTTTCACCAGCCTCATCCCTTCCCCCTCCGGCGGCACATCGGAAAAAATCCCCGGATACTGGGCATGGGAAACGCCCAGGTCAAAATTGCGGGCAAACTGCTGCCGTCCCGTATAGTTATGGGAATGAAACACCCGCGCATCGGCCGCATAGGCGATTTCATATCCCGCTTTCACCGCCCCGGCCGCATAGATCATATCCTCGTTGAAAATCGTGGGACAGCAAAACCCGCCCAGCCGCCGGAATACGTCCCTGCGGTACGCCGCGCATACGTTGGAGCAGAAATAGGTTTTGATGCCCAGCCGGGCAAGGTCCGCCTGTCCCTTGACCGAAGAAGTTTCCGGATAGTTGAACTGTCTGGTAAAGCGTTCGATCCGGCCGCAGTCCGCTTTGGGAAGCTGCCTGGCATAGGCTGCGGCAATCCTTTCCCCCTGCCCAAGCGCCCCGGTAAGACAGCGCACCAGCTCCCGGTCCGCCGGCAGGGCGTCCTGGGTCATGCATATGAAAATTTCCGCGTCCGACAGCGATACCCCTGCATTCCTCGTCCCGCCGTGGTCAAACCCTTCCTTTTTTACGGATTTTACCGTCACTTTGGGGTGCCTGGAAAAAAAGCCCGGTTCGTCCCAGGGCATGGGCGCCCCCTCTTTTTCGGTATTCATCACAATGATACGGTTTAGTTCCACACTCTGTTCTTCCAGACGCTCCAAAAGCGACACAAACTCCCTGCCCGGACAAAGGGTCGGAATAATCACATCCACCTTCATTGAACTCTCCATTCCGGAGCGTAAACCGCCATACGGCCTGCGACGCTCCCTGCGCAGACTGCCGCGCTCTTGAATACAACAGGGGATGCACGGCGAAGCTGTGCGCCTTGCCTGCATCCCCTGTCTGCCCGGCTGCGCCTATCTCACATAAGCGGCCGTATCGCTTTTGATCTTTTCGCTGTATTCCTGCACCTGTTCGGATGGAGTATAATCTTCCACGTCAAACAAAAATTCGTGCAGCATCGTCACATTGTCCGTCAGATCCAGCGGGATCACGCAGTCCCCCTTGGAACCGATGTTGCCGGTACTGCGGTTGCTCTCAAAAGGAAGTCCGTCCTGCGCCACAATCTGATAGCTGTTCACATCCTGCAAAATGGAGGCCATCTCGCCCAAATCCAGATTGGTGGAAACGTCGTCGATGGCGCTGTTTAAAATCTCCACCAGCGTCGCGGGGCTGGCCTGCTTTGCCTTGTCCATGCACGCCATGAGCACCTTGCGCTGCCGCTCCGTACGGCCGTAGTCGTCGCCCACATACCGGATCCGGCAGTAAGCGGTGGCCTGCAGGCCGTTTAACGTCTGAAGCCCCGGCTCGGTTACCTTGACAATATTTTCGTTGAGCGGGTCGTTTTCGTCTTCCACGAACATGCTGCGCTGATAGTTGTTCAGATCGTGGATTTCGTTTTCCGCCACGTCGATCTGCACCCCGCCCAAAGCGTCGATCACTTCGATCAGGGCGTCAAATCCCACGGTAATATACTCCGTGATATTCATGTCGAAATTCCAGTTGAGCATGTTGAGCGCCTGTTCGGGGCCGCCCTGCGCGTAAGCCGCGTTGGCCTTATTGTATTTATCATTGCCCAGGTTCAGATAAGTATCCCTGTAAATGGAGCAAAGCTTCACATCGCCGGTGTCCTGGTTGATGGAAGCGATCATAATCGTATCCGTCCTCTGTCCCTTGCCCAGCTTTCCTTTCCGGGAATCCACCGCAAACAGGGCGATATTGCGGTAGCCCTTCATCTGCGTATTCTCTTCCACCTTTTCGTTGAAAACGATATCTTCCGGATTGATGTGGACCTTTTCCATTTTCCCGATGGTGCTGACTGCCACAATCACTCCCACCAGCACTACCAGTGCGATCAGCTCTGCCGCAAACAGGATGATCCTGCGCCGCTGCTTTGCCTTCCTCTTTCTGGAAGAAACCCTCTTCCCGTTTTTCACAGCTTTGGCGCCCTGGGCGCTTCTGTGGCTCTTTTCTCTGTTGGACGTATTCGATGCCATTCCTTTTTCTCTCCTGTCAGTAAGCATTTTCATTGATAAAGCCTTTGAAAATGGTCAGGAACATGATCTTAAAGTCGAATTCCATGCTCCAGTTTTCAATATAATAGATATCATACTCGATCCGCTTGCGGATGGAGGTATCCCCCCGATAGCCGTTGATCTGGGCCCACCCGGTAAGCCCCGGCCGCACCTGGTGCTTGATCATGTAACGTGGGATCTCTTCTTTGAATTTTTCCACATACTGGGGCCGTTCCGGCCTGGGTCCCACCAGGCTCATGTTCCCGATGAGGATGTTAAACAGCTGGGGCAGCTCGTCGATGCTGGTACGGCGCAGGAAACGCCCCACCTTCGTCACGCGGGGATCGTTTTTCGTCGTCCATCCCTTCTTTTCTTCCGACGCATCCTGCACATACATCGTCCGGAACTTGTACATTTTAAAAACCCGGTTGTGCCTGCCCACCCGTTCCTGGGAAAAAATCACAGGCCCCCTGCTGGTCAGCCGCACGGTCAGGGCCACCGCAAGAAGGAGGGGGGACAAAAGGATCAGGCCGCACAGCGACCCGAAAATGTCCACGGCGCGTTTTGCCACCGCATTCATGGTATTGGACAGCGGGACATAGCGGATATTGATCACCGGCAGCCCGCTTAAATCTTCCGTATAGGGCTTGCCCGGGATCAGGCTGTTGTAATCGGGGATAAACTTCGTATGCACGCCGGATTTTTCGCAGAGATTGACGATCTCCTCCAGCCTGTCGTAATCGGACAAAGACAGGGTTACCGCAATCTCATCCAGCTTGTTCTCCGGCAGGATATAGAGCAGGTTGTCGATTGCTCCCAGCACTTTTACGCCCTTATAAACGGCGCCCCTGGGCACGTTGTCGTCCAGGATGCCCCGCACCACATATCCCCACTGGGGATTGGCCATAATACGGTCGATATAGGCTTCCGCCGCACGGGAATAGCCCACCAGCAGGATATGCTTTAAATTATACCCTTTTTTCCGGAAAAGATGAAGGAGCCTGCGGATCAGGGCCCTTACCAGGACAGAGTTGACCGTATTTAAAACAGCAAACAGGGCCAGCATGGAACGGGAAAAGTCCTTCATCTGGGAGAACCAGGAGTTCGCCAAAAACAGGACCGCCAGAAACAGCGTAATCCCCACCACGTTGGCCTTGAGGATATTCAGAATCTCATTTTCCGTGCGCTGCACCCGTTTGGGCGCATACAGACGGAATCCGGAATACAGGATCAGATAACCGGGCACTACGAAATAGAGGGCGCTTAAATAGATGCCCACATGCAGCACGCCTATGCTTTTATCTGCAAACCAGCTTCCAAACATCAGCCACCATGCCAGCAGATAGGAGCCGGCAATGACGACCGCGTCCACAACCACGTGGAGCCGGTTAAAAAACTTCTGGTTATCCTTGATCATTCCGTCCGTTCCCCATGTACAAGTTGTAGTATACAATATCCGCCAAAAAAGTACAAGGATTTTCCCCGCCCGCTAAAACCGCCGGAACAGGTTTATCCACAGCTCCAGCTGGATCTTTGCGTAATGGCCGATATTTTTCCATGAAAACCGCACCTTTTTCCTTCTTCCCTCCGGGCTTATGCACAGCAGGACGCCCTCCTTAAGCCCTTTGAGGTAAATTCCCCCGAAGCCTTTCCGGGCAAAGAACAGGATCTTGATCCCAAACCCCGCCAGAAGGAAGGGGGCGTTTAAAACCAGCTGAAAAAGCGGCATATTCTTATAAATCAGGTAGACGTTATTCCGGGAAGAATGGGAAATTTTAAACGCATTATACCGGGAACCGGAAAATCCGCTTCCCGCATGATACACCACCGCCGCCGGCTCCATCACATTGTAAAACCCTGCGATCCTGGCCCGGTAGCCCAAATCCACATCCTCCAGATAGGCGAAATGGGCTTCGTCGAACAGGCCCGTCCGCTCCAGGTAGTCTTTCCGGTACAAAACAGCCCCGCCGCAGTTGGAAAACACCTTCCGCTGCCGGACGAAGTTTTCGCTCTTTTTGCCCTTCCCGATGGCGTAGGCCCAGCCGAAGGCGGAATACAGATCCCCGGCCGTATCCACCCTTTTTGGATCGTACATGGAAAGCATCTTGGCCCCCACGGAAAAAAGGCCTTCTGTTTTGTCCATGGCCTCTTCCAAACAGCGGATACAGTCCGGATCTATGGTCGTATCGTTGTTTAACAAAAACACATAGGGCGTTTTGGCCGCCCGGATCCCGGCGTTTACCGCCGCGCAAAACCCCCTGTTTTCGGGGAACGCAATCACCTGTACGCCGGGGAAATTTTCGGCCACCCATTGTGGGCTTTCGTCCCGTGAGCCGTTATCCACCACAATAACAGACGCGCGAACCGTGCTTTTGGTTGTGCTTTCCAGACAATTTTTCAAAAAATCAAGCCCGTTGTAATTGGGGATGATCACCGTCGTCTTCAAAATGCCGCTCCTTTACCGGACGGATCCCAGAGGATCCGAAGGCCCCTTGCATGGATTTCTTCGCAAAAGGCTTTGCTTTGGGCAAAAACCGTTTCCTGCGTTTCTTCCCCCGCGCGGGGAAGGGACTCAAGCGCCTCCAAAAGCAGCGGTTTTAACGCAGGAGGTACCTGTATCGTCCTGATATCCGCCACATCCACATCCTGCTGCAGCGCGGCACGGTGCATGGGGCCGGAAAACCCCCTGCGCAGTCCCGCATAAAGCATCCTGCCGTCCGGCAGGTAAATCCCGCTGCAAAACCGCCTTCCGCCGGGCAGCGGCCCTGCCAGGGCCCCGATTTCGGGGCGCTGGGCAAACACGCTTCCTTCATAGTCTACCCGGTAAAAGCCCAAATGTTTCAGATGGGAAACCTTCGCTTTCCATCCCGCCCTCCGGCAGTAGTCCTCCACCGCACGCTTCCCCGCCTCATAGGCGTAGGTCTTGCTTTGCGGATTCTGGGCGGTGGAATCCTGGTGACAGCGCCAGTGGTAGAGCACCTTTGGCACATGGACAAAGCATGCGCCTTCCGCCATGGCCCGCAGCACCAGGTCATAATCCTGGGCCCCGTCATACCCCGGCCGCAGCAAAAGACGCTGCAAAAATTGCGTATCCATCACCAAAAAGTGACAGATATAGTTATTGGTCAGTAAAAGATCCGGATTAAAATCCGTCTTAAAATGCGGTTCGTAAAAAGTTTGCGCCGCATCGTCGCATTTATCTTCATCGGAATACAGCACTTCCGGCCGTTTCCCGCTTTTTTTCTCCCTCATTGCCGCCTGGGCCATCTCGTAAAGGGCGTCCGGCGTCAGAAGATCGTCGTGGTCCAAAAGGCCTGTGTACTCTCCCCGGGCCATTCGGATCCCCTCGTTGGTATTGCCGGCAATTCCCAGATTCTTTTCCAGTTTCAGATACCGGATACAGCCCGGCTTAAATGTCCCCTCCTGCCGCGCCAAAAGGAAGGGGACGTCTGCCTCCCGCGCCCAGCTTTGGGCTGCGTTTCGCACCTGGTTGCCTGCCGTGGCGTCCGCAAGCAGCAGCTCCCAGTTGGGATTGGTCTGCGCTTTTACGCTGTCAAGCAGGGCCTGCAGATGGGCTGTCCTAGTGGCATAGGCAGGCACCACCACCGAAAAGGAAGGGCTTTTGGCAGCATCCTCGCGCTGTCTATTACACGCTTCCTGAGTGGGCGGTTCATACAGATACGGGGCGCTTTGTAAAGCCTCCAGTCTTTCCAGGGCTGCAAAAAATGCAGCGGACGGTCCGTTTTTCTTCATATAGTACCATGTCTTTTTCAGATTGGAAAGGCTGATCAGCGCCATGCTCGTCCCGTGTTCTCCTTCATTTTGTCGCTGCTGCAGTGCTTCCGTGGGCTTAGGATCCCATGGGCGCTGCACGGTTCTGCCCATCGGGATGGGGATACCGATGGGCAGTCTGCAGGCACCGCAGGTTATGTCCGAAACGATTCCGTCCTGCGTTTACAGAATCGCTTTTAAGTCTTGCGTCAGCTTCTCCACTTTCTGCTGCGCATCGTCAAGGCTTGCGCCCTTAACGCCCATGTAGAACTTGATCTTGGGCTCGGTCCCGGAGGGACGTGCGCAGCACCAGGAGTTGTTGGTAAGGTCGAAATAAAGTACGTTGGACTTGGGCAGGCCGGTAGGTTTTACCTCGCCGGTTTCCAGATCCGTAACCTGGTCCTTCTCGTAGTCGCGCATCTCTACCACTTTCAGGTCGCCGAAGTTTTTGGGCGGGTTGCTTCTTAACTTGTCCATGATCTGGGCAATCTGGGCCGCCCCGTCGATTCCCTTCAAGGTAATGGCGTACTGGGTTTCCTTGTAATAGCCGTATTTTTCGTACAGCTCGATCATCTGGTCCCAGCAGGTCTTCCCGTGCTTTTTGCACCATGCGGCCATCTCGCACAGGCACATCACAGCCACCACGGCGTCCTTATCCCTTGCATGGGTGCCCGCCAGGCAGCCGTAAGACTCTTCCAGGCCGAAGACATAGTGTCCTTTGCCGGACTGTTCCATGAGCTTGATCTGCTCGCCGATGTACTTAAAGCCGGTAAGCACTTCCACAAATTTTACATTGTAATCCGCCGCAATGGCAGCCGCCATGTTGGTGGTCACGATGGTGGATACCATCACCGGGTCTTTCGGCATAGTGCCGGTGGCCGTGCGTTCCCTTAAAATATACTCCGCAATCAGCATGCCGGACATGTTGCCGGTAAAGGAAACATATTCCCCGGTCTTGGTGTCCTTGGCATAGATCCCTAAGCGGTCCGCATCCGGATCCGTCGCCAGGACGATATCCGCATCCACTTTCCTTGCCAGTTCAAGCGCCAGCTTGAAGGCCTTGGGGTCTTCCGGGTTGGGGTAATCCAGCGTGGTAAACGCGGGATCCGGGCGCTCCTGTTCAGGCACCACATACACATGCTTGAATCCCAGCTCCGCCAGAATCCTTCTCACCGGTTTGTTGCCGGTGCCGTGGAACGGGGTATAGACGATCTTTAAGTCCTCCGCCATTTCCTGGATAATCTCGGGATGGATGATCTGTTTCTTTAACTCTTTCATGTAAGCCACGTCGATCTCTTCGCCGATCATCTGATACAGGCCCGCCTTCATGGCGTCTTCTTTGGACATGGTCTTAACGGTGTGGTAATCCGTCACGTTCTTGACTTCCGTGATGATTTCCTTATCTTTGGGCGCAGTCACCTGGGCGCCGTCCTCCCAGTAAACCTTGTAGCCGTTGTACTCCGGCGGGTTGTGGCTGGCAGTTACCACGATGCCGGAAATGCAGCCCAGGGTGCGCAGCGCAAAGGACAGCTCGGGCGTGGGGCGCAGTTCGTCGAAAATATACGCCTTAATGCCGTTGGCCGCCATGCATCTCGCCGCCTCATCCGCAAACTCCGGGGAATAATAGCGGGAATCATAGGCAATGGCTACCCCCTTGTCGGCGCCGCCCTGCTTGAGTATGTAATTAGCCAGGCCCTGGGTCGCCTTACGCACGGTATAAATATTCATCCGGTTCGTACCGGCGCCGATCACGCCGCGAAGTCCGCCCGTGCCAAACTCCAGTTCCTTATAAAACCGGTCCTCGATCTGTGCCGGATCGTCTGCGATCTTGCGCAGCTCCTCCTTTGTCCCTTCGTCAAAGTAGGAATCCTCCAGCCAGAATCTGTACTCCTCCATGTAACCCATCGTTTTTTACCTCCCTGTTGGTTTTTTGCGATTTTCTATAGTATACACCAAAACCTTACACCCGTAAAGAAAAGTCCGGCTTATCGAGAGAGAAATTCGGATTGAAATAAGGGTCCCCCGCCGCCAGCTGCTCCTTCCATTTTTCCCGGAAAAGGGCGGATTCCCGGTTGTAGCGCTCGGCCTTTTTCCCCTGGTCGTCCAGCCCCCTGGACACGGATTCATAATGATACAGTTCCGCAAACGGGGTAAATACGTTCAGGTACCCCGCCTGCCTGAGCTTCAGGCAGAAATCCACGTCGTTTAAGGAAACGGCAAAGTCTTCCTCCAGGCCCCCCATCCGTTCGTAGAGGGATTTTTTCACCATCAGGCAGGCCCCGGTCACGGCCGTCATATCCTGGGCATAGCAAAGCCGTCCCATGTAGCCCAGGTTTTCCCGCTTCTGGCGATAGTGCACATGGCCCGCCGTGCGGTGGGCCCCCAGCCCGATCACCACTCCCGCATGCTGGATCGTCTTGTCCGCGTAGTAAAGCTTGCCCCCCACGGCTCCCACATCCGGCCGCTGGGCATACATCAGAAGTTCCTCCATCCAGTTCACCGTAATGACCTGGGTATCGTTGTTCAAAAGCAGGATATAATCCCCCGTCGCCGCCTTTACCCCGAAATTGTTCACCGCAGAATAGTTAAATTCCCCTTCCCACGTCACAATTTTAATGCGGGGATTGTTTTTCAGCTCGTCGTAATAGGAAAAAATCTCCTTCGTTTCGCTGTTGTTTTCCACAATGACGATCTCGTAATTTTCCCAGGTAGACTTTTCCACAATGGAAGTGACGCACCGTCTTAAGTCGTCCGCATGGTCCTTATTGGGAATCACAATGGAAATCCCCGGTTCCCCGATGATCTCGTAAGTAATTTTGAAAATCGTCTCAAAAGCCCTGGTGCTGGTAATGGTAAAATGCTCAAAACCGTGTTTGCGCAGATGGTCCGCCACGGCGTTCCTGGCGGATTCAATGGCATAGGGTTTTGCATCGATGTTGGCCGCCACGCTGCCCGCGTGGGATCTCCAGTAGTACAGCAGTTTCGGGACGTGGACGATTTTTTTGGCCCGGTCCGTCAGCCGCAGGATCATATCATGGTCCTGGCTTCCGTCGAATTTCGGCCGAAACAGCTCCGTCCCGTCCAAAAGCTGCCTGGCAAAGACGCTGAAATGGCAGATATAGTTATTGGCCCGCAGGTTGTCGATGGCGTAATCCGGCTTGAAATGCATGGTAATCATCCGGTTGATATCGCCGTCCTTAAAGGTGGCCTCGTCGCAGTAAATATAATCCGCCCCCTGCTCGTTAATGGCCCGGACATATTCGTACAAAGCGCAGGGATGGAGGATATCGTCGTGGTCGAACAGGCCGATGTATTCCCCCGTGGCCATTTTCAGGCACTCGTTGGTATTGCCGGAAATCCCTTCGTTTTTTTCCAGCTTCCGGTAGATAATCCGCGGATCCTTCGCCCCGTATTCCCGGCAGATCTGCCCCACATAGGCGTGGGAATCGTCCGACCCGTCCGCCAGGCAAAGCTCCCAGTTGCCGTAGGTCTGCCACTGCACGGAATCAATCATCTCATGCAGGAAATCCTGCGGCGTGTTCCACAAAGGGACGAGGATGCTGATTTTCACCATCCGGTCAAACACTGTTTCTTCCTGCCGGCTGCGCTCCTGCGCATCCGGGAAGCTTTTGGTGCCGTAGTGGGTCATGGCCTTCTTTTCGTAAGCCTTATAACGGAGTTTCTGGATCACCCCGGAAAGGCTGCCGCAGTTTTTCAGCCGGTCCGCCTGCCGGATGCAGAAATGCATGCATTTCCTGGCAGGGGCGGAAGCTTTCCATACCGGATTGTTTTTAATCCGGTCAAGCTGAAAAGTCAGCTCGTCCACCCGGTCTTCCAGCTCGGCCACCCGGCCCGCCAGATACACCGCTTTGTAATGTTCCTTTTCATAGGCGTCCCGGTAATCCTTTTTTTCCGGCCCCGGTATCCCGCCGTCTTTTTTCTCTATTTCCATACTGTTTTCCTATTCTCACAGGGTAATTGTAATCGTCTCCGCGCAAAACCGGTAAAGCTTCTGCCTGGAACAGTTGTCTTCCCACAAAAAGCCGATCAGATATTCTCCCGCCGGCACGCTGCCGCGCTCAAACGTCACGCAGACGCCGGGCAGTTTCGTGTGGATGATCCCGTTTAGGTTGGCGTCGATATCCGGCCGGTACTGTCTTGTGCAGGGGATTTTCCAGACGTCTTTTTGGTCCGCCGGGTCCGCTGCTTCACTGGAACCTTTCGCCAGGTAGCCTTTTCCCACCGGCTTAAGCAGCAGGCTGAAACGGTACCGGCAGTTATCCACCATCAGCGCCCAGGCCCAGCCCTGGATCAGCCAGTCCCCGCGTCCGCCCTTCCCGGTCTGCCACTTTTCCATATCCCCGGCAAATTCAATGCCCATGCGCAGCACCTCGTTGTGCCACTGAGGCTGCAGCCCGCCTTCGATTTTTTCCGGGGTCGCCTTTTCCACCCGCCGTTCAAAATCATAGTGGTTGCCCGTATAATATTCCGCATCCAGCACATCCCGCACCAGATACCGGTGATAGTAAGGATCCCTGTTGTACAGGGAAGGATGCAGCTCGTAGAGCATGTTCAGCTCACAGTGCAGCCTGCGCAGTTTTTCCGTGCTGTCGTCCGCCCCCCGGCTTAGAGACTCGTGGTGGATCAAAGAAACGTCGTTTCTCACCACGTTCACATAGCCCAGGTCGTGAAGATGGTAGCAAAATTCCACGTCGTTGAACGCCACCCGCAGCTTTTCGTTGAAGCCGCCCGCCTCTTCGTAAATGCTTTTTTTCACCAGCAGGCAGGCCCCGGTCACGCCCAGCACGTCAAAGGCCAACCGGTTTTTCAGGAAATAATATTCGTTGGCGTCCGACCGAAACTGCAGCTTGTGGGCCGGCCCCAGATGAATATTGGTAATCCCCGCATGCTGGATAATCTCGGTCCCCGGATAGATCAGTTTGGCACCCACCGCGCCCACATGGGGCAGCACCGCCTTCTCCATCATCTTCTCCAGCCAGTCCTCCTGGGGAATCTCGATATCGTCGTTGAGCAAAAGGATATAGTCCCCGGTGGCCATGGACACGCCGATGTTGCACATCCTGGAAAAGTTAAACTCCATGGGTTCATAATGATAGAGGAACCGAAACTGGGGCTGCATCATATCCCGCATCCGCTCGATCCGCTTCCTGTTTTTGGCGCTGCTGCCGTTATCCACCACGATGATCTCGAAATCCCGCCAGGTGCTGGCTTCCATTACGGAGTGGATACAGTTCGAAAGGACCCTGGGATTGTCCTTGCTTGGAATCACCACGGACACCTTCCCTTGCGGCATAAGGGGCCAGCCCCTGCGTTCGTAAGCCGCCCGTTTCAGATCCTCAAAACATTCTTCCTGTCCCCAGGGCTCAATGGACCTGCGGTGGAAAAGCACGCTGTCAATATGGTCCGCGCTGCCGGTAATCTCCACTGCTTTCAGGACAAAATCATACAGATTGCGGCGGTAGTCCTTTTCTTTCAGCCACTGCACATGGCTGCCCTCTTCCCTGCGGACCGCAAAAAATCCGCCGAAATAAAAGTAGGAAATGAGGGTATCCGGGGACCAGTCCGGTTTCAGCCACGGGTTTTGGCGCTTCCCGTCCGGGCCGATTTCATCCTCGTCCGCATAAAGGATCACCGTTTCGGGATGCCTTGCAAAATAATCCGCCACAAGGGCAAGCTCCCTCGTGTCCGGCGTCCCGTCCTGCGCATGGAACACCAGGACGTCTGCCGACTTATGGTCCGCAAAGGAAAACCCTGCCCTGCATTCCTCAAAGGACACCACTTCCAGGCGCAGCTGCCTTCCCTTCAAAGACAGGCACTCCCTTTCCCTGCGCTCCTTTTCCCGGATCCATTCGTCGTAGGAAAGCGTCTGGGCTGCGATCCGTTCTTCATACTTCTTATATTCCCGCTGCACCAGCCTTTTCTGAAACTGATTTTTTATTTTTGAAACCAAAAGCGTTTCCTCCTCGTTATCCGGGCTTTCAGGTCGCCCAGCATCTCCGGGGTCAGCCACAGAATCTGCAGCTCTACCACCAGCAGTCCTTCCCCGTTTCCTTCTGCGCCCCTTTCCAGCGCATCCAGACGGACATTGATATTGGGATCATGATCCGCAAATAAAACGGCTGTCATTCCCGGCGTTCCCGGCGTCAGCACGCTGCCGCCCTCTCCCAGCACCTCCCCGTTGGTTACCACCGCCCGGGCCAGTTCCTCCGCCGTCAGCTTCCTGCCTTGAAAGGTCACTGCCTCCAGCCGCACCAGGCAGGGATTTTCCGCGGGATCCAGACGGATTCCCCGGGTATTTGCCCTGCAGGAAATTTCCGCCCGGATCCGGTCGTCCGCCGTATAGGCGTCGTGCAGATACCAGGAATGTTCCTGACTGTAGCCTTCCCCCGTATCCTCAAAAATCTGGACGGCTTTGCCCTCCGCATGGGCGAAAAACTGCTGATAGGGAACCGCCATGTGGCCGATCAGATGCCGCATATCCGTTACGGCCGTCCGCATTCCGCCGTCCTTTTCCCGCAGGATTTCCGTCTGGAAGGCACGCTCCTTCTCCTTTTGCCGGGCAAAGCTTTCTTCGTCCATCCCTGTCTCCGCCAAAATCTTTCGCAAAACAGGATGATCCGCCCGTTTCGGGTTTTCCAGCACATAGCAGTACAGGGCGCGGTGCACCATCTCTTCCGGCGTCCCGTCCTGCGCCGCCCATTCGTAGTCGATCAGCGTCCATTTTTCTTCCTGCACGCAGATATTGGGAAATGTCAGGTCAAAATCCTGGAGCGTCCCTTGCGCATTCCAGGAAACCAGGTTTTTGTAGCGTTCAAACAAAGCGCGAAAGCCTGCTTCGTCGTTTTCCTGAAGGCAGGTGTCCAGCAGTTCCTCCAGCGTCACCGCATCCTCCAGAAACTCGATCAGGGCGCTGCTGCGCCCGTCCGGTTCTTCCTGCAAGGCCAGACGGTTCACTTCCAGGCCGCTGCCCCGGAACCGTTCTTCAAAGGCCCTGAAATATCCGGCCAGCTTTTGGATATGGGCGTCCGCCGCTTCGTTGTCCGCGATCTTTTTCACATACCTTTCCCCCCCTGCCCTGTGCCCGATGTCGGTCCGGATACACAGATGCCGCGCCCGGTCATTGGAAAAACGGCTGTAGTCCGTTTCAATTTCCGGCCCGGTAAGCACCAGGAAGGAATTGCTGTACAGAGGAAACAGCCCCTCCCGGATCAGCATGTCGAACACCTTTTTTTCATCGAATAAAAGCATCCGGTCCCGGTCGAAGTTGCGCAGGTTGTTGGTCAGTTCCCCGACTTTGGGCAGATACCGGTCGGAATAGGCCATGGTCATAAACTTGTAATCCGGATAGGGGTAGAAAAAGCGATACTCTTTTTCCCCGCATTCTTCCAGGATTTTCTCCAGGCCGTTCTTGGTAAAGGTGCGCACTGCGCCGCCGTCCGGATAGTCCTCCAGGCCGGAAAAGAAGGTGCCCAGATGGTCTTCCCGACAGCCCGCCCAGTACTTTAATCCCATTTTGTTTTCGATGGCAATGACCACATGCCCGCCGGGCTTTACGTGCCTTTTTACGATCTGGTAAAAATCCCGGAAAGGCGTTTTTGTATTGATATAGCTCTGGCCGTATTCAAAAACACCGATCAGGCAGACGTAGTCGTAATCGGTCCCAAGCCCGGGTTCAATGTCCTGGAAATTGCCCACATGGATTGTAATATTGCTGCGGTCTTTATGCCGCCAGGCATTGATGAGGCTGCGCTTTTTGGAAAGATCCACGCAGGTGACGCTCCCGGCCTTCTGGGAAAGGCAGCCCGTGATGGCCCCGCAGCCGGAGCCCACCTCCAGCACCTTCATCCCCTTGTCCATGGGAAGCCATTTTACAATATTTTCCCGCAGGTCGGAAAGATGATAGAGCACTTCCCAGCTGCGCTTTTCCCGGATCGCTTCCGGGTAGCGTTCCTTTGGCACGGTCCGGACGATCCGTAAAAGTTCGTCCTCCGACGCCCCGTCGCAGTAAAAATCCTCTCCGGGATAATGGCTGTAATCCAGGGTTACGCCGCCGATTTTCTCTGTCCTGTCCGTTTCCATACGCTCAGATTTCCTTTACTTCCACTTTCGATTCCATATCAAAATAGCCCACCGTATCCTTATCGGAAACCACCGTGATGTTGAGCACATCGTAAAGCCGGTGGTAAACGGTAAATTCATCTTTCTCGTAACCGGTGACCCCCAGGGAAATCAGATAATCCCCTCCCTGCAGAAGCATCCGCTGGGAAAATGTGATTTCCAGCGTCTGACCGGCCTTTACACTGTCCAGAAAGCTTTTTTCAAACATGGTGTTGGTGCCGGTGATCTCCACACCCTTGATATTCTTAATGGAAAGGGCAAAAATGGGCGCCGGGAGATCCCGGTGAATCTTCACCCGCATGTGCATGGTGAAAGGATCCCCTTTGAGGATGGCCGTGGTACGGACCCCGTTGGAATCCGTAAGGAAATATTCAAAAATTTCCGCTTCCTTTGTCCCGTATTCCAGCGTCTCCGGGTTTACCCCCGCCTGGGGCTGCTGTCCTTTCTGTTCCCGGTCCCGTTCTTCTACGGCTTCCCGCACGCCGGGGTCTGCCGCCAGGTCCGGCACGTTTTCCGACTCCCTGGGCGTCTCATACTGTCCCACCAGCACCTGCTTGTAGGCGTCGATCATCTCTTTGGGGCTTCCTTCCCCCAGCTTTTCCCCCTGGTTTAAAAGCACCGCCCTGTCACAGTATTTGCTGATCGCGCTCAAATCATGGCTGACAAAAAGGATTGTTTTGCCTTTTTTCTTGAATTCCTCAAATTTCCGATAGCACTTGGCCTGGAAGAACACGTCCCCCACGGAAAGGGCTTCGTCCACGATAAGGATTTCCGGGTCGATATTGATGGCTACCGCAAAAGCCAGCCGCACAAACATGCCGCTGGAATAGGTTTTCACCGGCTGGTATACATAGTCCCCGATATCCGCAAAGTCCAGGATGTCCTGCAGCTTTTCGTCAATTTCCTTTTCCGAAAAGCCGATCATGGTCCCGTTTAAATAAATATTTTCAATGCCGTTATATTCCATGTTAAAGCCGGCGCCCAGCTCCAAAAGGGCGGAGATGCGGCCGTTGACCTGCACCGTCCCTTCCGTCTCATGCAGTACGCCGGTGATGATTTTCAGGATCGTGGATTTCCCGGATCCGTTGGTCCCGATGATGCCCACCGTCTCGCCCTTATAAATATCCAGATCCACATTCCGCAGGGCATAGTGCTTCGTGGAACGGGGTTTTCTTGCAAGCCCCAGCGATTCCAGCAGCCGGTCCCGGTTGCGGTTGTACAGTTTATATACTTTGCTTAAGCCCTCCACATGGATGGCAAGTTCTCTTTCTTCCATAAATTCCTCTCTGCACTTTCGCAGGGCCCGGCCGGGCTCCCGGCCGCGTCCCCGGGCCGCGTCCCCGGGCCGCCTGCGCGCTCACGCGCTTCCTGCGTCCCGCAAAACATTCGAAATCCGCCCGGCCGGGCTCCTTTCTCATGTTTTGGGCGGGTCCCAAAGACATGCGCTTTCATGCAAGCATGAACCGCATGTCCTTTGTCCCCTAGACGCTTACATAATATCCGCGAAGTGGATTTTCAGTTTTTTGAAGATCAGGGCGCCGATCCCGAACAGGACGATGGTGATGATCCAGAAATAAACCGTGGAGTAGAAGTCCTCCCAGAACCACTGTTTTCCGTAAACCGCGCTGCGGTATCCCTCCACGATGTAGACCAGCGGGTTGATTTTGACCAGCATCTGGATCTCTTCCCCGAACTGGTTGATGTTCCACAGCACCGGGGTCGCCCACATCCCCACCTGCAGAAAAATGTTGACGATCTGCTGCAGGTCCCTGAAAAAGATCACAATGGAGCAGGTCGTATAGCTGATGGCCAAAACGAAAATAAACATGCAGGCGCTGTAATAAAAGACCTGCAGGGTATACAGGCTGGGGTAATAGCCGTAGAAGCAGGCGATCAGCAAAAGGACGATGACAAAAAAGGCATGGATAAACGTGGCCGCTATGATCTTGATAATCGGCAGGACGCTGATTTTAAAGACGACCTTTTTGACCAGGTAGTTATACTCTAACAGGGCGGTCATGGCGCTGGTAAGGGCTTCCGAAAAATAGAACCAGGGAACCAGCCCGGCGGTCAGAAAGAGCACAAAAGGGACATCCAGCGCCCCGCCGGATGCCATCCCCTGTTTCTGCGGCATCAGGATGGTAAACACCACATAGTACATGGCCACCGTGATCACCGGCTGGACCATGGCCCAGAACGCCCCCATGTAGGAACCGGCGTAGCGCTTTTTAAAATCGCTTTTTGCCAGTTTCCAGATCAGCCACCGGTTCTGGTACAGTTCTTTGGGAAGTACCGTAATCTTATCGTACAACGCGATAAATGCGATGATGGCAGCCGCAATCAGGCCGCAGGCAATTCCCTTTTTCATCAGTTCGTCCGCAGGATCCGCCAAAGGATTGTGATAGAGGACGATAATCGCGCCGAGGATCACCATCGCAATGGTGAAGATGGTGATCCCGGCTTTTTTACTGAGCTTTTTCATGTTCTGTTTCCTGTATATTCCTTGAGTCCGCCCCACTTTTGATCCTTGTCGGACAAAATCAGCTCCATTCCTTCCGGGATCGGCCAGGATACGCCGATGTCCGGATCGTTCCAGGCTATCCCGCCTTCATCGTTGGGATGGTAAAAGTCCGTGCATTTATAGGCAAACTCCGCGTACTCGGACAGCACTAAAAATCCGTGCGCAAAATGTTTGGGAATGAAAAACTGTTTTTTATTTTCCCCGGAAAGAAGGACTCCATACCACTGCCCGTAGGTGGGGGAACCTTCCCGCAGGTCCACGGCCACGTCGAAAACCTCTCCCTGCAGCACCCTCACCAGTTTATCCTGGGGATAGTGAATCTGGAAATGCAGTCCCCGCAGCACGCCTTTTTTGGAGGCCGACTGGTTGTCCTGTACAAAGACCTGGTCAATGCCCGCCTCCTTATAATCGTTGTAATTGTACGTCTCCATGAAATAGCCCCGGTTATCCCCGAATACGGTGGGGGTAATCACCTTCAGGCCCTCGATGTGACATGTTTCCACTGTAATTTTTCCCATAGGAACCTCCGCTGTTTCAAATCCTTACAGGCCGTTGGCCACTTCCACCAGGTATTTCCCGTAGTTGGTCTTCATCAGCGGCTCCGCCAGCTTTAAAAGCTGCTCTTTGCTGATAAATCCCCGGCGGAACGCAATCTCTTCAATGCAGGAAATATACATTCCCTGCCTTTTTTGCACCGCCGCCACAAAGTCCGAAGCGTCCAGCAGGGCGTCGTGGTTGCCGGTATCCAGCCAGGCGAATCCACGGCCCAGCGTTTCCACCATCAGGGTGCCCCTGCGCAGATACTCGTTGTTGATGGAAGTGATTTCGATTTCCCCCCTGGCGGAGGGTTTGACGTTCCTGGCGATCTCCACCACGTCGTTATCGTAAAAGTACAGCCCGGGCACCGCGTAATTGCTTTTGGGATGCTCCGGCTTTTCCTCAATGGAAATGGCCTTCCCCGTTTCGTCGAATTCCACCACGCCGTATTCCCTGGGATCCCGGACAAAATAGCCGAAAATGGTAGCTCCCTTTTCCCTCTGTGCCGCCTGGCGCAGCACCCTGGAAAAGCTCTGTCCGTAGAAGATATTATCCCCCAGCACCAGCGCCACGCTGTCGCTGCCGATAAAATCCGCGCCGATGAGGAAAGCATCCGCCAGTCCCCTGGGCTGCTCTTGGACAGCGTAGGACATGGACAGGCCCAGCTGCTCGCCGGTGCCGAAAAGCTCCTCAAAGGCAGGCAGGTCCCTCGGGGTGGAAATGATCAGGATCTCCCGGATTCCCGCCAGCATCAGTGTGGATAGAGGATAATAAATCATCGGTTTGTCATAGACCGGCATGATCTGTTTGGATACCGCTTTGGTCAGCGGGTAAAGACGGGTCCCGGAACCGCCCGCCAGAATGATTCCTTTCATGGCAATTCTCCCTTCAGTCGCGGTACATCTCGCGGTAATAATTCTGATAATCGCCGCTGGTTACGTTTTTCATCCAGTCTTCATGCTCAAAATACCAGGCGATGGTCTTTCGGATCCCGTCTTTGAACATCGTCTCCGGATACCAGCCGATTTCCGTCTTAATCTTGTCCGGGGCAATGGCATAGCGCCTGTCATGTCCCTTACGGTCTTGCACATAGGTAATCAGGTCGTCGCTGACCAGGGCCTTCCTCGGGTCGTCGTCGGAAAGCATTTCCCGCAGGGTATCCAGGATGATATGGATAATCTCAATGTTCTGCTTTTCGTTGTGACCGCCCACGTTATAGGTTTCAAACAAACGGCCTTTTTCCTGCACCATATCGATGGCCTTGGCATGGTCCTCCACGTACAGCCAGTCGCGGACGTTTTTGCCGTCGCCGTAAACGGGCAGCTTTTTGCCGGAAAGGGCGTTGTTGATAATCAGCGGGATCAGCTTTTCCGGGAACTGGTAAGGCCCGTAGTTATTGGAGCAGTTGGTGATATTGGCCGGGAAACGGTAGGTGTCCATATAGGCCTTCACCAGCATGTCCGAGCCCGCCTTGCTGGCGGAATAAGGGCTGTGGGGCGCATAGGGGGTCGTCTCGTAAAAATACCCGCCGTCCTCTTCCAGAGAACCGTACACCTCGTCCGTGGAAACGTGCAGGAACTTCTTGTCGGACTTAAATGTCCCGTCCGGCAGTTCCCATGCCGCTTTCGCGCAGTTTAACATCACTGCGGTGCCCAGCACGTTGGTCTGTACAAACACTTCCGGGTTGCGGATGCTTCTGTCCACATGGCTCTCCGCCGCAAAATGTACCACACGGTCGATATCGTTTTCGGCAAAAATCTTTGCGATGGCCTCCTTGTCGCAGATATTGGCCTTTATGAACGTATAGTTGGGCCGGTTTTCCACGTCTTTTAAATTCTCAAGGTTGCCCGCATAGGTCAGGGCGTCCACGTTGATAATGCGGATTTCATCCCCGTACTTGCCAAACATGTAATGGATATAATTGGAACCGATAAAGCCGGCCCCTCCCGTCACGAGATACGTCCTCATGATTTCATTCCTCCTGTATACCGTTTTCATACCTTAAAGTTTGCAGATAGTGTATCACACTTTGGCTGGTTTTCCAACTGCTGAAATACTTCTTTGCCTTCCCTGCCCGGTTCCGGGCGCGTTTAATAGGCCAGATAGCTGATATTTAAGTCCACGTCCCCCGAAATTCCCGGGATGCTTCCCTGGGAAGAGTACTGCCACATTTCATACCGCCCGCTGTAGGTGGGCGCAGCCGCATACTGGGCCATCCAGATTTTGTAGCTGCCCAGGGCCGAAGTATCGATTTTTTCCGCCAGCCAGGTCCGGTTGGAATAAATGCCCGGCGTATAGCCGCTGTTTGCCACGGTCTGGCAGAAAGACCGGATCACCGCCGTGCGCTCCGCCTTGGAAAGACCGTCCGCCCGGCCGTTGGCGCCTTCCACATCAATGAAAATCGGATAGGAAAGGGCATAGCCGCTGACGGCGGAAACCGCCATGGACGCCTCTTCCACAGCCTCCGCTTCGTTGATGGCCTGGCTGAAAATATACACGCCGATCTTTAAGCCTGCGGCGGCCGCGCCCCGGATATTTTCCCGGAACATCTCGTCCTCGATCAGGGCCCCGCTGGAAGAACCCCGGTAGCCGCAGCGGATAATGACAAATTCCACGCCGGAATTTTTCACCGCGTTCCAGTCGATGGAACCGTTGTGGCGGGAAACGTCGATGCCCAGCACGCCGTTTACCTGCAGGCTGCCGTCGCTTTGGAACACATACTTCATCCCCAGGATTACCTGTTCCCCCGTTACCGCGTTCCCGTCTTTGTCAAAATAGTACCGCTTCCCGTCAATGGTCTGCCAGCCGGTATAACGATACCCGCCCCCCGCTTTCCTGCGGTAAAAGACTTCATACTTTTCATAATCGGCTGCCGTAGCCGCTTTATATTCTTCTCCGTCCTTATAGTACAACTCGTTGCCCGCGCTGTCCTTTAAGGGGGTATGGTCCGCTTCTCCGGTCCCGGTTTCTGTTTCGGTCTCCGTTTCCGTCTCCGTCTCGGTTTCGGTCTCTGTTTCCGTTTCCGTCTCTGTTTCGCCTTGTGTCCCGTCGTCCTCCGTTTCCTCCTGCGTCCCTTCCTTGGGGGCTGTAAAAATCACCTCGGCCTGTGCGCTCACCCCTTTTACCGTCACCACGGCATGCAGCGCAGCCTCCCGGTCGGAAGAAACCGAAAGGGTCGTCCCCGTGCCGGAAACATCCCCGGACCACTGGAAATCTTCCTCCGTCAGCGATCCTTCGCCGGCGGTATCCGCTTCCGCCTTAAGCGCCACCGTTTCCCCGGCAAGGTATTCCCCGCCGCCGAAAACACGGACGTTTGTCACAGTCAGTCCGTCCGCCTGTTCCCGGGAAGATCCTTCGGAATCATCTTCCTGCGTATCCGTCCCGGAATCCACGGTTTCTTCCTTGGAAAACCAGGTCGTCCCATCTACAAACGCTGTCCTGTCCAGGCCCTCCAGGGATGCCAGGCTGTCCGGCGCAGGGATTTCTTCCCGGGACACTTCTTCCCAGCCGCCCCCGTCCAGCGGGGTACAGGTGGACTCTACCCACTCCACCGTATCCGTCAGAACAGACTCCACCTGGGTCTGTATCTCCGTATCTTCCTTGGCCGCATTGATCTCGGACTCCTTTTTCACTTCGTCCGAAACGTCCACTTTCTCATAAACGATCTCGTCTTTGACCGTCACCTTTCCGGAAACGCCTGCCGCTGCGCTGTCCTCCACTTTGTCCGGGGATAAAATCGTTACCGTATACTCTCCCGGCGCAATGCTGCTTAGGGAAATAATGCCGTCCTCGTTGTCGTCCCTTTCCGTCCTGGTCTCCGGCCCTTCGATTTTTACCTCAAACGGCTGGCTGCCGATCAGCTTCCCGGATTCTTTGTTGATAAACTTGATCTTTAAATCTTTCTGGATGGAAGAAAGCTTCAGGGCAATCTGCACGTCCAAAACCAGATCCTTTTCCTCGTATTCCTTTGCTTTGTTTTCCTCCAGCCGCGCCGCTTCCCGGGCCGCGATCTTGGCGTCCGCCACTGCGGTAAACACCCCTTCTCCCGCAATCCCGATAGTTTCCATCTTTTTGCCGATTTCCGCCATGGCCTGCGCCTGCTGGTCCACCTGACGGACGCCGGAGTAAATCCCCACTGTCACCACGGCAAAAAGCAGCACCAAAACACCGGCCAGCCCCACCGCCACATCCATGGCGGAAAAACTGTCCCAGTCTTTTCCCTTCCGGGTTCCCGCTTTGCAATTCCCCTGTTTTTTTGCCGCCCTGCAGACGGCCTTCCTTCTTTCTTCCCGCAGCTTCCTTGCTTTTCGTTTCTCCATGACGACCCGGTCGTCCGGTACGAAAGTCAAAAAGCTTTCCATCGCGTCCTTCGACGCTTTCCGCGCTTTGGGGCGCGTGCTTTTTTCGACCGGCTGATCTGCTTTCCGGCTTCTTTGATGCTTTTTCAACGTTTTTCCTCTCCTGTATCTTCCTGTCTGCACGTTTGTTTGGCACGGGGGACCCGTTTTTTGTCGAACGCTTTTTCTTGCAGATTCCTGCGCCGCATGACACAATGACCTCGTAAACCACAACAGCCTGCGCCGGAAATTGTCGCAAACATTCCCCGCGGCCAAAAGAAAGGATGTGTCCGCCATGATGTACATACACTACTGCAAATACTGCCAGCGAATCCATATTCTCAACGGCCATAAAAATTACTGTCCCCGCTGCCGGGGCCATCTGGCCGAACTGAAAATTTCCTATCTAAAATATGTCAATCTGGATCCGGATGCCCGCAAAACCCTGCGGGACCGCTGCAAGGATCCCAGGGAACTGGCCGCCCTCACCGCGCTGCCCCAAAAGTCCGGCAGCTGCGCCAAATGGCTTCCCCTGCCTGCCTCAAAGGTAGAAAATTACCATTCCGAGCACTATGCAGCCTATTCCCACTAATCTGGAAACCGTAAGCTTTTCCTTAAAAAAGACCGCGCTAAGTACCGGCACCAGCACGTATCCCAGCGACTCCATCACCGGCGCGTTGAGGTAATCCAGGGTCCTAAGCCCCTGGATGCTTAAAAACATGGAGCCAAACAGCAGCAGATACCCGCCGATCACCCAGGGATTGCAGTATTCCCGAAACAGGGACGGGTATCTTTGCATGGCTCCTTTTTTGAGCAAAAGCTGGGAAATGCAGGCCAGCAATACGGAAGCCAGCAAAAACAGATAATGAGGGTCCATTTTACTCTCCCTTCTTTCCGGCGTTGACCACAGCGGTCCCCAGGACCACCAGTCCGACGCCCAGTATCTTTTTTCCCGTCACCGGCTCCCCGAAAATAAGCACCGCCCACAGAAGGGACCATAAAAGCGCCGCGGCCCGGTTGGCATAAGCCACGGAAAGATCAAATTTTTTGATCATCTGCTGCCAGAGGATGGCATACACGCCCAGCACTGCGATTTCCAGCCCGTACAGGGCCAAAAAGGACCAGGCAGAATCCGCCATGGACGCACGGGCCGCAAATTTGCCGATCACGCCTGCTATTGTATAAATGATAACGCTGCACTGCAAAAAAAACAGGTCGCGCAGCCGAATCTTCCTTTTCATTCTTCCGGTCTTTCTCTCTTTTCCTGCATCCTGTGGGATGCTTCGATCCCAATCAGTATATCATTCTTTTCGTTTTTTCGGAACCGTCCATTTCTTCACTTTTTCTTAATTTTGCCCTCCGCAGAATGGACAAAGAAGAAGGGCAGGTGTTAAGATAAACCCAAAAGGAGGAATTCCATGAAATCTGAATCAAACCACCCTCACCATACGTCCGGCAAAAGACGCCCCGGCGCCGGGCAGGATCCCCACAGGCACCGTTCGTCCCGCCGCCGCAGACGCCGGCAGATCAACGGACATGTGATCTTTTTTTGCATACTGGGCGTTGTGTTCCTGATCACCATCATCCGCCTGATCCTCTGGAACCGGGGAACGGACTCCGGCTACGATCCAAACGAAACCACCTCGGAGTTCGATGTGGAAGTGCTGGACTACATCCAGCCCCTGGATCCTTCTTTGCTTAAGGGACACAAAGACGACGGCGTTACCACCATCCTGGCACTGGGAAACAACCCTTTTTCCGACGACAGAAGCGACTCTGGCCTAGCCGGCCTGATCGCCCAAAAAACCGGCGCCACCGTCTATAACGGCGCCTTCCCCGGCAGCACCATCGCCACGAAAAATCCGGAATACGACAGCAGTTACCCCCTGGACGGCTTAAGCCTTTACTGGGTGACGGCCTCCCTGGCCAACCAAAACTTTGACCTGATGGAAGCAGTAGTTTCCGATCTGGATTCCGATTCCGCCAGCGAGGCGCTAAAGACGCTGAAGGAAACGGATATGGATACGGTGGACGACCTGGTCCTTTTTTATGACCTGCAGGACTATATGGGCGGCCGCATCGTTTACGATGAAAACAACCTGCAAAACCTCAACACCTGTTATGGCGCGCTCAACGCCTCCATTCAGCTGATCCAGGAAACCTGGCCCCATATCCGGATTTTCGTCCTCTCCCCCACTTACGGGACTTTCACGCAAGGCGACGGTACCGAAATAGATCCCAGCCAGGACGATCTTGGCAACGGCACCCTAGTGGACTACCTCAACTGGCAGCTGGAAGTCAGCCGCCGCAACGGGGTTTCCTTCGTGGATACCTACTATGGCGCCGTCACCGTGGACGACGCAGACTGCCTTACGGACGGCTATCACTTAAACCCGGAAGGCCGCAGCCGGGTAGCGGACCGCTTCGCTCAAATCCTGCAGCCTGCGCGGGACTGACCGTCCCTTTCCTTCCGGCGACAGCCCGACAGATAAAAGGCGGTCACAGACGGCATGGCATAAATGACCGGGAACGCATAGCGGGGCTGGTCCTGGATCTGGGGCGCCATTAAAATGATCAGGAAAGAAAGAATCAGGGGCAGCATCACAAACAGCTGCTCCTTTTTCCGTCTGTCCGCCAGCATAAAAACAAACACCATGGTCATCAGGATCATGTAAAACGCCACATTATTGAGCATACCGATCACCGGCAGTTTCGTCAGCAAAGAATACAGGCTCACCGCCACGGCGTCCAGGCCCTCCAGGCTTTCCGGGATATGGATATTCAGCGTTTCGTAGACCGGCTCATCCCACAGCGTCTCCGCCCCGGAATAACAGTTCTTGTTGTAAACAATATTGTCCACATAAGGGGCGAACAGATAGTAATTCTGGTTCCAGGTGGCCTCCACATAGCAGAGGGGATGGCGGAAAAACTGACGCAGCCAAAGCTTAAAGTAAGCTGCCAGGTCCGCGGTACTCTCCGCGTGGTAAGTGGTTTTTACCGGATCCGCAGTCATGGGATTGTAAATCCGGGGAAGGTTGTCGTAGTCTAACACCTTCCGGATCACTTCCTGTTCCTGCGCAGGGATTTCCCCGCCGAAATCCCTCACAAACCTGGCCGTCTGCTGGAAAGGCAGCGAAAGCATTTCCTTGGGCGTATCTTTCTGCACATCATAGCGCACGGAAATGGCCGTTTCCGCCCCCCAGGATAAAATCAGGGGCAGCAGCAGGCAAAGGGCCGGCGTGAACAGGGCCTTTCCCCGAAAAGAAGTCCTTTTTCCCAAAATCCGCCCCAGCGCCCAGTTAAGCACGATCAGCAAGGCTACGGGGACATACACGTAAACCCCGTTTTTCCGAAACAGGATCATAAAACCGACGCCCAGCACCCAAAGGCAGATCCAAAGCCGGCTTTTGAAAAATCGGGCAGGATCCTGCACCAGCTCCATACAGCCAAGCGCCAGCAAAAGAAAGCAGGCCGTATACAAAAAATCCTTAATGGGAAACGCAGCGTATCCCGCGTAATAAGGCGCAAAGCAGATCACGGCAAAGGTCAAAAGGCGAATCCAGGCCGGGGCCTGCCAGCGGCGCATCAGCGTCAGCGACCAGGCCAGCACCGCCGCCATCACGGCCGTCTGGAACAAAACAAACGCAAACAGACCGGCATTGGCGCTTCCTGCAATCAGGCCCAGATGCACAAAGACACCGAACAGCCAGGTATGGAACACCGGCTGGGCCGTGGTCCAGGTACCGGTACCGAAATAATAACCCAGCTGCGCCCAGTTGTCATAGCTCATGGCCGCCGGATAACGCAGGACCAGATGGCCGCTCCACAAAAGCAAAATCCCGATCCAGACCGTCAGCCAGGGATGCTTCCGATACAGCCTCAGCAACGGCCCGGCAAGCCCTTTTTCCATGCGGATGTCCCTGCCGCTGTGAAACAGGGCGTAAAGCGCATTGGCGGCCCATAAGTAAAAGGCGTAAGAACCCGCCAGCGTCACGCAGCTGCGTACCAGGTTCAGCCGGGGCGAAAAGAGGATGTCCGGGCTGTTGGCCCACAAAAACCCCTGCCCCCCTGTATAGAGCACCGCCAGGACCAGGGCCAGGGCATGTCCGAAGCGAAAGGTCCGCCCCTGTCCCTCGATCCAGAATTTCCGGTAGCATACATACAGGCACAGCGTCAGCACCGTCAGCAGCAGCCCTTTTTCCGTCAGTCCCTGTCCCGCCTGCTCCAGAAAGGTATAAAGCCCTTTCCTGGCCGCATGGGCAATCCCCTCATCCTCTACTTCTCCCACCGCCATGGTCACCGTAAGGGCCCGCGCAGAAAGCAGGGCCCCAAAAAACAGCAGCAGACGGCTTTTTCCCGCCGCAAATTTCGTTTTCATCTCTCTCCCTCTTTTGTTTCCGTCAGTTTACTTTTTTATACAGTTCCACCGCCGGATTGCGGTACAAATCATAGGCTTCGATCTGTGCAATGAGCTCCAGGCCGCATTTTGCCGGATCCCCTTTTACCGGCACGCTGCGGTTTAAAACCAGGTACTGACAGTGATACTCCGTCAGAAGGGGCACAAGGGCGTTAAGATCAATGGGATTTTCCCTCATCACTTCATAAATGGGGTGGGTATCCCAGTTCCACGCCCAGGAAGGCTCCAGCATCTCCCTTCCATAGGGCATCTGGACCTCAGAGGTATACTGACGCACATAGTAAATCAGTTCCTCCGGAAAGACGGACCATACCCGTTCCTCATCCTCTTCCGGAAGGATCTCGTTGCAGATGGCGATCACCGCATCGGGGATGTGATAGCGGTTCTGCGCCTTTGAAATAAACTGGTTTTTATAAACGTAGTGCCCCGAAACCATCAGGATTGCCGCCAGAAGGACCATCCCGGTCCGCCTGTGCCGGCCGATGAGCCGGATCCCGGCATAGGCGATGACCACGGTCATGGGCAAAAGCCACAGGATCCGGTAGTAAGTCTCCCCCTCCCCCAAAGCGTTCATCACCGCTTTGGACAGGGGAAGGAAGAAGAGTACGCCCGTTACCAGCGACGATTCCACCAGCACCAGGCGGATTTTCCTGTCTTTTTCCGCAAAAAACAGATAGACCAGCGCGGCCAGAAACAGGAGCGGATAGATACCGGTCCCGCAGTAATTTCGAAAAACAGTCCAAATTTCCAGCATTCTTACCTCCTAGCCCATGATCAAAAGCATGGCCAAAAATACGGCGTTTGGAATGCAGCACACAACGGTCTTGCCCAGAAGGGACGGCCTTTTTTGCCGTACCGCCGCCACCAGGGATGCGATCCCCAAAAACAGGGCCGCCAGAAAGGCGCCCATGCTGGTCATCATGGCTGCCGCCACATTGGTCAGGGCAACCAGGACCCACAGCCCTGTCTTGCCGCCTTTGGCCGTTTCGTCCAAAATCTCCAGAAGCAGCCAGATGAGCACCAGCAGAATCAGGTTGGCCATAATGGATTTCCCCTGCCAGGTGCGCATCAGGAAAAAGGTGGCATTGGTATAAATGGACGTATTGCCGAAAATCTGCAGGATACTCACCAGGATCAGGAAGGCGGGCAGCTTCCATCCCTTTGCCCCAAACAGTTTCGCGCCGATCTTCCCGTAGGCAAAATAGGTAAGGGGGATCAGCACAAGGGGAAGCAGGGTGTGGGCCACGATGGCCGCATGGATTCCCGTCAGACGGGCAACAAGCGCTTCCCACAAAGGCAGGGCCGCCAGGGCATGACGGATATCCAGGTCCGTGGAAAGACCGGTATAGGGCCGGATCCGGTTGAGCACCCCGGTCTGGTCGGCCAGCACCGACTGCACCACATAGTAGGCGTCGTCCCCGTCAAAAGAGGCCCTGGTGTAGGCCATGTACAGCTGGAACAAAACCGCAGCTGCAGCGATCAGCCAAAATATCCTTTCCTCCCATCCCGTTTCCTTTAAGGCCGCCGGATAAGAAGAAGGCGCTGCCAGCACAGACTCCCGCTCCTTTTTTGCCGCAAAACATGCGCGTCCCAGGCCCGCCAGGGCCAGGATGCCAAACGCAGCGCAGGACAAAATCACCAGCAGTTCCATCCCGTGGGCGTCAAAAATCATCACGGGCACCGCAATCACCTGAAACACCGCCAGCTGGGTCAGAAAGCCGGGCAGATAAAAATCCCAGATCCATTCCCGCTTTTTCCCAAGCCTGCCCCGCCACAAAAGCCCTGTGCAAAGGGGCGAAAGGACGAACAGGAACAAAAATCCCAATAGTTTCTGTATCATCGTCAACCTCCCTGTCCCTGGTAAAACCGAGGCCTGGGATCCTGCCAGTCCTCCCAGATGGATTCGTAATCGTATGTGAGGGCAAGCTCCTTTAGCGCCTCAAAAACCTCTTCGCAGTTTTCCTGCGTCACTTCCTGCTGCCCGCTGACAAAACAATCCGTAATGTAGCGGCAGGTATCCTCATGGTAGTGGATATAATCCGCATAATTATTCAGGTTGCAGACAATCTCCTCCACGCCCAGGAAACAAAACACCCGCACATTGTCGTAGGAAAGCAGCCGCCGGGTGGTGTAAACCAATTCTTCTGTCACCGCGTCCAGTTCTTTCCGGCGCACCACGTCATTCCAGTACAGGATGCTGTAGGGCGGATAAAACAGGTAAAATTCCGTCTCCGGATGGGCTTCGAAATACGGGCAGAGATTCTGCTCCAGATTCTTTTCCACCGCGTCCAGGAAATACGCTTTATCCATGGAGGCTTCGGCTTCCGGCGCAGGCTCGTAGTACATCAGCACGTTGGTTTTATTATAATACTCGTCCGTCCACCAGGGCCGGTACAGCACCGACCAGTCCGACCGGTCCTTCGGGTCCGCCAGCGGACGCAGGATATAATCCAGCAGCACTTCCTTATTGAACAAATACTGCACGTCGTTTAAAGGATTGTCGTCGTAGAGATAATCCGTAATCGGAAATTTTGTTTCTTCTACCCCGCCGGAAAGGGTTCCCTGGTCCACCGCCATAAAAACGGCCTTCACCCCGTCCCCTTTTGCGGAAAACACCAGGTCCATGATGTTGGCCAGGTCTTTGGGATAGGAACCGTTGTAGGAAAGCTTCTGGGTTTTGATCCCCATTTTTTCCTCGAACCAGTCCGTATTAAAGCTTGCGGTCATGGAAGAACCCAGCAGCACTCCCTCATAATCCATGTTTTTGGCAAGTCCCGGATTTTGGTTTACCTGGTTGTCCACCAGATACGGAAACCGGGACAGCGGCTTATGATACTGGAAAAAGGGATCCACCCAGACAACCAGCGCCCCGGCGGCCAAAAGTCCGGCCAAAACCAGCGCCAGAAATCCGGCCAGCCATTTGCGGCAGCTTTTCATTGACGCCTCCTCCTTCAGAATTGAAAATACAGAAAGCTGCTGACGCCGGACAGCGACAGCAAAGACCACAGGAACAAGCCGGCCGTCAGCACCAGATTGGATGCTTTGGGCGAAAAACGCTCCTCCATTTCCCCCGCGTTTTTGCAGGCAAACAAAATCACCAGGGCAAACAGCGTAAACGCTGCGCACAGATACATCCCGCTGCCGGGAAGGGAAGCGATCCCAAGCGCCTTCATGGGATACCAGAACTCTCCCAGGTTAAACCCGTCGCAGATTCCGGAGGAAGGCAGCCCAAAGCCTCCCCGGACCATCCTGGAAAAAAGCGCGCCGGCCTGGGCAAGGGACTCTGCCCTGAAAAAAACCCAGGAAACGTTCAGAAACAGAAACGTCGCCGCAACCTTGGCCGCTTTCGCACCCTGCCGGATCCGGATTCGTCCCTGCACCCACCGCGTCCCTGCATACACCACGCCGTGCAGGGCCCCCCAGAAAAGGAAGGTCCATCCCGCCCCGTGCCACAGCCCGCTGACCAAAAA
Source organism: uncultured Lachnospiraceae bacterium (assembly GCA_944380095.1). Lineage (GTDB taxonomy): Bacteria > Bacillota > Clostridia > Lachnospirales > Lachnospiraceae > Gallintestinimicrobium. The sequence continues at coordinate 34,884 of CALWGP010000011.1, forward strand.
GACCAGAACCAGGTTACAGTACATCCGCACCCGCCCTTTCCGGTTGCCGCCCAGGGGAATGTAAATATTTTGCAGCAGGAAACGGTTCAGGGTAATATGCCAGCCCTTCCAGAATTCGACCAGGTTGGAAGCCTTGTACGGAGAACCAAAATTCACCGGCAAATCAATTCCCAGCATATGTCCCGCGCCCCGCGCCATATCGCAGTAGCCGCTGAAATCGAAGTACAGCTGGATCGTATAAAAAAGCATGACAAGCACCGCGTCCGTCCCGTTTAAGGACGAAAGATTGCCGTAGCCAAAATCTACCGCAGCGCCGAAAGTATCCGCCAGCAGCACTTTCTTTCCCAGCCCCAGGGTAAACAGATACAGTCCCTTCGTCAGTTTTTCCCAGGAGAAACGGCGGCGTCCGATCTGCTCAAACTGGGGCACCGTTTCTTCAAAGGTAACGATGGGGCCCGCCACCAGGCGGGGGAAAAAGGCCACGAACAGGGCGTACTCCAGGACAGCGCACCTCCTGGTTTTGCCCCGGTAAGTGTCCGCCAAAAAACCGATCTGCTGGAACGTAAAGTAGCTGATGCCAAGCGGAAGCAAAAGCTGCTTTAAGGCCAGCTGGGAACCGAAAAGCCGGTTGAGGTTTTCCGCGAAAAAGTCATAATACTTAAAGTAAAACAGCGCGCCCAGATTCAGGCAGATGCCTGCGGCCAGCACTGCTTTGGCGCTTTTTTTCCCTTTCAGGCGCAGCAGAAGCAGAAACGCCCCGTAATTGACCCCGATGCTTCCCAGCAAAAGCCACAGATAGTACGGATTGGCATATCCGTAAAACCAGAAAGAAAACAAAAGGAGCCAGAGTTTGGCCAGCGCTGCCTTCCCACGCCGTTCTGCCAGGTAAAATCCGGCCAGGCATAAGGGGAAAAACAGCAGGATAAAAAGATAGGAATTAAAGAGCATGCTTACCTCTCCACTTCGATCACATGGTTTCTCCCCTCATAGGCATCCGGAATCCGGTACTCCCACACCGTGTTTCCGTCTGCGTCCTGCGAAACCTTTTCAAAGCCGAACCGGGCATAAAAATCCTTCACCATGCCGTTTTTGGCGGTAGGATAATAGTAACCGTACAAAGTATCAATGCCGTCCCGGCTGCAGCGCCCAATCAGCTCGTCCATCATGGCCGCTTCCATATCCCGCTTAAGCACCCGGCAGCTCATCAGCCACAGCTCGATATGCGCCCGCTTCCCGTCCTTTTGGGCCATCACCACGGAAACCACCCCGTTATCGCCGAATTTATCCTCCAGCTTTCCGTAAAGGGTAATCCGTCCGGGATCCTGCGCCGCCTCTTCGATCTGGGCCTGGGTGAACCGCCGCGTGGTCAGGTTAAACTGGTTGCTCTTATTGGTCAGCTGGGCGATCCGGGCCATATACATGGGCTCAAAGGGCCGGATCACGGCTTTCATCCGAAGGGAACGCAGATATTCCCCGTAGTCTGCAAAAAAAGCCTGCTGCTGCTGACGCTGCAGGTTCGCCTGGTACATCTGGCTGCGCCTGCGGTCGTCTTCGGACAGGGAAGTCACTTCGAAATACCCGCCCCGGTCCAGCATACGGATATACTCTTCCGGCCTGCCCATCTTTGGCACCGTCACTTCCGGCGCCTGCTGCCGGACTATCTCTTGCTCCGCGGGATTGTCGTCCGCAAATACCAGGCTGTCCGGCAGGATATTCAGCTCCGCCGCGATCTCCAGAAGGTTTTTGCTTTTTGGCTCCCAGTTGGCCTTAATCAGGATAAAGTCCGACGGCCGCAGGACTCCTTCCGGATGGTTTAAACCTGCCAGGGCGTTTTCCTCTTCGTTTTTGGAAGCCACGTTGAGCATGACCCCATACTCTTTGAGCAGCTTCACATAGGACTGAAACTCCGTGAAAACCTGGCCCATACTGGTTTCCTGGCCGATTTCCAAATTTTCCGGGCCGTCGTCTCCCACGATCCCTCCCCAGAGGGTGTTGTCCAGATCCAGCACCAGGGATTTTTTGTTCTTCCCGAAAATGGATTTCATGATATTGGCCACATTGTGGGCCATCCAGGGAATCGCCTTGAAGCACATGGCATATTTGTACATGTGCCAGTAAAAAGGATCCGACCACTGGTCCAGGCCGTACACCGCGGCCTGATAATTCAGGTCATTGAGGAAAAAATTATCATGCTTTTGGGCATACTCGGCAAACCGGGCGTTGAGACGGTTCACATACCAGGTCCGGCCGTGGCAGTCTGCGCTGTCCTGATTGCCCAGAAGGCGGAAATAAGGATATTCAAAATTGTTCTGTATGATGGGGCAGTGCCAGGTATCCGCCAGCTTCTCCCACATGGTTTCAAATCTGGCGTATTCTGCATCCAGCCGTGCGTTTACCGCATCTGTTGTCTCCTGCGCACCGGGAAATTCCCGGATATTGCGAAGGCTCGTGTGAATAAAAATCAAATCCGGGGAAAAGCCATTCAGCTTCTCGTTTCCGAACATGGCGTCTTCCCAGTACATCCCGTATTCCGATTCATAAAACTGCGCTTCTATCCCATGATGAAGCAAAAACAGATCCAGGATGCGCACGATATCGTGGGTGGTGGAACCGCCCAGCACCGCGATCCTTTTGGGGATGCGCACTATCCCGTCCGAAAGAAGGGTTTTCCGGATGCTTTTTGATTTCTTCAGAATCCATTCACTGTCAAAAGGATATTCCAGTTCTCGCAAATTGACTCCCGTCCTTTCCTTAAACTCCCGCCGGGCAGGCGGGCTTGGTTCTTCCATTATAATACAGAGGGTTTTTGCCCACAAGGCGTCAATTAAAAAACTTGACTTGGGCTACGGCTTTTGCATGCTTCTGACCGCAACGAATTCTTTTCGCCCAAATCGAATTTGATTCGTTATTTTTTATGTTTTGCAGAACTTTTAACGATTGTAATTAAGAATTTCGTATGATGAAATCGACTATAATTTTTCTAATAGGAGGTTTTTATCATGAATTATGAAGAAATGCTGCGAAACAGGATCACAAACCTGAGGATGGAAAAGAATATTTCGGAATATCAGCTCTCCTTAGAGCTGGGCAAATGCAAGACTTACATCCAGGCCATTACCTCCGGCAAGTCCCTGCCGTCCTTCGACGCCTTTTTCGATCTGTGCGACTATTTCGAACTGACCCCGGAAGAATTTTTCGCGTCCGCTCCGGAAAACGAGCAGTGCCGGCGGCTTTCCCGCAAACTTTCCTGCCTGGCGCAGCAGGATCTGGACCTGGTCGAACAGCTGGCGGACAGACTTCTTTGGGAAGGAACGAAAGACCAGCGGCCGTGAGCAAAAAGAAAAATGAACTGCCCCACAGCGCCCACGTTTTGGATGCAGCCGATCTTTCCCATCTTCTCTCCTACTGGCTCGGGCCCGAGAATACGGATCCCGTCTCTGCTTTCAACCTTTCCGACACAGAGCTCAAACAGCTGATCCGGGAGGAAACGGACAAAATCCCTTCGGAAAAACAAAATAAACGTTAGGTTCCGTCTGGACAATTCCCCGGATTCCTTCTATAATGGGGGACAACACAGCCGACCTGCGGCATCCGCTTTGGATGCCGCATGCCGGCAATCTTTTCTGTCTGTGAGGTAATGGAGGAAATGCAAGCCGCTTTTTCTTTTGTCCGGAAATATTTTATTTATCTGCTCTTTCTTTTTTTCACCGTCCTGTGCGCCTATGTCTGCTTTGCGCGGCTGGACGTCGGGCTGATCCAGCACTGGGATGAGGCCAGACACGGGGTCAACGCCTACGAGATGATGAAAAATCACAATTATATCGTCAATACCTATAATTATGAAAACGACTATTTTAATTTAAAACCCCCGTTAAGCTACTGGGGAATCATCCTGGGCTTCCGGCTTTTTGGCACAGGTGTTTTCGGCATGCGGTTTTATTCCGCGCTGGCCGCTTTTTCCACCTTTTTGCTCATCGCCGTCTATCTTTTGCGCCGTTACGGGAAGACGGCAGCCCTCTGCTCCATGGTGATGTTTCTTACATTCTACGACTTCTTTTACTGGCACGCAGCCAGGAATGCGGACGCAGATGCCGTCTATATCCTGTTTTTCACGATTGGCTGCCTGGCCCTGGTCGAAAGTGTACGCTGCCCGCGCCTGACCTGGATCTGCGGCCTGATGTTTTCCCTCTGTTTTCTGTCCAAAAGCTGGCACGCCTGTGTCCTTTTGCCCATCGGGGGCCTGTTCTGGCTCTTTTCCGGGCTTTCTAAACGGATGAAACTTA
>CALWGP010000012.1 GCA_944380095.1 uncultured Lachnospiraceae bacterium
TGTGGTCCAAGGCTAGAAATGCAAAAATTTTGTGAAGATTTGGATTAAAATGGGCGAAAAGATAAGGCCGTGAAAAATGATTTCTCATTTTTTCACAGCCCCCTAAAAATAACATTCCTGTCAACTAAGGCAGAACTCATCCGGCATCCTTTATGACCTGTCCCTTATCTCCCGGGCGTACTTTTTCACGGTTTTCACATAGCTGATCACCAGGATCACGTCCGCGCCGGCCCAGGCCATCACTTCCGCGAAAAAGATGCCCGTTTCTCCCACGGCCAGGGGCAAAAGCACAGCGGTCAGGGCGCGCATCAGAAATTCCGCGATGCCGGATACCATGGGCAGCACCGTATTCCCCATTCCCTGGATGGCCGAACGGGTCACGTGCAGCACGTACAGGATGGGCAGGCAGACGCTCATCACCGCCAGATAAAAATAGGCCACCTGCATGGTCTGTTCCACCTCCTGGGGCGTGCCGGAGATGAACCAGCCCAGGATGAATTTTCCGAAAACCAGCATGGCCACGCCAATGGCCACGGCGGTAACCATCGCCACGCCCAGCGCGGCGCGCATCCCTTTGCGGATCCGGTCGATCTTCCCGGCGCCCAGGTTCTGTCCCACATAAGTGATCATCGCATAGCCGTAGGAAGTGGCCGCCACTTCCAGCACGCCGTAAAGCTTGTTGGTGGCCGTAAAGCCCGCGATGAACAATACGCCGAAGCCATTGACCACAAACTGCACGATCATGCCTCCCACGGAAATAATCACGTTCTGTAAGGCCATGGGGGAACCCAAAAACAGAAGTTTCCTGCCCAAGGCGCCTTCCAGACAAAAGTCTGCGCGTTTTAAGGCCAGCATTTCAATCCTGCGGATATGCCACAGACAAAACAGGACGGATACGAACTGCCCGATCAGCGTCGCCACCGCCGCCCCGGCGATCCCCCAGTGAAAGACCAGCACGAATACAAGGTCCAGGACAATATTGGTCAAAGCCGCCACAATCATGGCATGCAGCGGGGTCTTCCCGTCCCCCAGGGAACGCAGGATGGACGCCAGGAAATTATAGGCCATCACAATGGGGACGCCCAGAAACATGATCCTTAGATACAGCAGGGCGTTTCCGATAATCTCCTCCGGCGTCTGCAGCAAAACCAGCACCGGCCGGGCGATCAGCTGCCCCGCTGCCAGCAAAAGCAGCGCGCCCAAAACGGACAGGATGGTGGCGTTTCCCACCACCTTTCTTAGCCGCTCCGGGCGGCCTGCCCCGAATTCCTGCGCCATCAGGATGCCGAATCCCTGGGTCAGGCCCTGGATTGTGCCCAGCATCATCCAGTTGAGCCAGTCCGCCGCGCCCAGCGCTGCCAGCGCCCCCACGCCCAGCGCTTTGCCCACCACCATGGTGTCCACTACCGTATAAAGCTGCTGGAATACGTTTCCCACCATCAGCGGCAGGGCAAACGTGATAATGAGGAAAACCGGTTTCCCCTCGGTCATATTTTTAATCCGTGATGCCATATATTGAAAACTCCTTTCGTTGCGTCCCTTGGATCATTCCCCCCAAAGTTTCCCCCCGATGACCGGCAGCGGATCCGCAAACCGGGCAAACAGCTCCTCCTCCGACAGCGATTCTTCTCCCTCGCGCCACCAGTCGTTCCACATCAGATAGCAGGCCCCCAGCATCCGCTCCGACCATGCGGGAAGGACCCAGGTGCGCTCTGTGGTCTTGAAAACATTCGGCTCCCATTCCTCTTCCAGAAATTCCCTGTCCAGCCAATCATAGCCGCCTCCCGGGATCAGGTACAGGCTGCTGCTTAGGGAATTAACGACGGAAAATCCCGCCTCGTATGTTTCCTCCGGATCCGCCCAGGAAGTATCCCAGATCTGCATCTGCAGCTCTTTAGACAGACCCACGGGCTCCTTTGTCCCGCCCCCGGTCATTTCCGTCAGGCTGGCCCAGACCCGGATTTCCTTGTCCGGGGCAATTTCCTTTCCCCAAGCCGTCAATTCTTCCAGATAGGAAAGGTAAGCTTCCTTTTCCCCGAAATACTCGTCCATGCCCATATGGATGGTCTTACATTCCCCGAAAACGGGGGATCCTCCCCCTTCTTCCCGGGTCTTGCCCCGGCTATCCTTTATCAGGTATTCTTCCCAGATGTCCTTTACCAGCGAAACGGCGGCAGGATTGGACAAATCCAGCTGGTCCACGCTCTCCGGGTCGCCGGAAAGACCCAGGGAGGGAAACACCTTTGTCAGCGCCAGGCTGTGGGCCGGGGTGTCGATTTCCGGCACGATTTCCACCCCGTAAGCCTTCGCCGTTTCCACCAGCTTCCTAAACTCCTCCTTGGTATAAAACAGGTCCGAAGAGGTAATGCCCTCCCCTTCTTCGTTTCGGATCTTCGATTCCAGGCGGAAACCGGCGTAAAGGGACCTGGCCCCTTCCTCTGTCCCGTCGTATTCGCTCTGGGAAATGATCTGATTGTCGTTTAAATGAATCTGGAGGGTGTTCATTTTATGATAAGACAGCTCTTGTACAATCCGGTAAAGAAGCTCCAGGCTTACGGGCCTTCGTCCCACATCGATTCCAAAGCCCCGGACGCTGTAGCGGGGATAGTCCCGGATTTCCCCGGCGGGCAGGCTTTGTCCGCTCTCCTTCGCTGCTTCCAGCAGTTCCAGCAAAGTCACACAGCCCCACCGGACGCCCTGGGCCGTCTGCGCCTGGATGGAAACGGTTCCCGGCTCCCGGGCATTGAAAACCATCCGGTATCCCTCTTCCCCCAGTCCTTTGGTTTCTTCGGTCTGTCCCGTTTTCAGCAAAATATCCCCCGGACAGGTTTCCTGTCCTTCCCTGCAGGCCTCCACGGGTACCCGGGTTTCCAGCAATGCGGAAAGTTCCCCGGCAAACAGCTGCGCCGCCGCTTCCAGCCCGTCGTCCGCATTTTGGGGCAGCAGGATCCGCATGCTTTCCCCAAACTCCAGGCTGCCCTCCCCGGACGCCCACTCCCGCACACGGATGCCGTCCGGCAGGGCAGCGGTCCCGGAAGCGGCCCCTGGGTCGGATGCGGGAATGACAAGGTCCAGCCCGGGAAGTTCTTCCGAAATCCCGTCCCGGGACAAAACAAAGCCCAGCTGTACGTTCACATCGGACAGGGTGTCCGCAATCGTTCCTTCTCCGTCCACCAGCATTTCATAATCGCAGCCTCCAAAGGCAATCCCATACCCTTTTGGAACGGCCGGGAGGGAAAGCTGCCGGTCCTGTCCGGCCGGGATTTCCGGCGTTTCGATGAGGAAAGTATCCTGCGTCCCCTCATAGAGCTCCCACTCCAGTACCGAAACATTCTGATAGTACAGGCTCAAATCCTCTTCCCTGCGGGACACGTCCCAGATATGCAGCCGCCAGTACGCCGCCTTTGTCGGCTGCTTTAGGCGGATGGTCTGCACCGTGTCCTGCGGACAGCTGTCAAAAACCGCCGCCTGCTCCCAGGTCCGGCCGTCCCGGGAATATTCCAGGGCGTAGGCGCTGGCATTGGTCCTCTCCCAGTAAATCCGCACCAGTCCCACAGTCTGCGGCGCAGAAAACCTGGCCTGCAGCCAGTGTTCGGCGTCTTCCCAGTCATTCTCCGAAGACCAGCGCCGGTCCGGATCGTCCCAGACGCCGTCCTGCACCAGGGAAGGGGAGAAAGCTTCCCCTTCCCTGCTGTCCGCCGTGACCTTTACCCCGGGCAAAAGCATCAGGTTTTCCCCCACGGTTTCCACACGGATCCCGTCCTGGTTGACCTGCGCTTCAAATACCCGCCAGGAGGGCTGTTTTACCCATTCTGCGGACACGCCGTCTTTTCCGAAAAAGGCTATGGCGAAGCATCCGGCCAGCAGGGCCGCCGTCCGCCCGAGTTTCCTTCCCGTCCCTTTCACCTGTGGTTTTCTCCTTCCTTTTACCAAAACGACAGCAGTTTACCGGCCATATAGCCAAAAAGCCCGAGCATCGGAAGCACATAAATCCCGGCCAGGCCGGCCAGCCAGAGAATTTTGTACAGCTGCCCCGCCGCCTTTTGGGCAGCCTCCGCCGTCCGCCAAAAAGTGCCAGCCGTCTTGCCGCCCCGCCTGCCGGGCATCCACAGCAGGAAAAGCAAAAGTCCTGCGCCCAGCGCCGTACAGACGATTCCTGCTTCCAGCCAGGGCGGCCGGAAGGAAAAGACCAGCACATTCTCCCCGCCGGAAAGGGCAACGCCCAAAAAACCGCCCAGGACGGATTTTACCTCTGCCCGTTCCCCGTTCTTTTCACAGCGCCAGCCGTCCAGCGCCGCAAACGGCAAAAAGAGGGTCTTCCCCTCCTTAGCATCCGGAAGTTCCACCCGGATTTTTCCTGCCAAAGAATCTACCCGGACCGCTTCTTTTGGGACAATCCAGGTCGTGTCCGCACGCCCCTCCTGTCCTGCTTCTTCCAGCATCCGGACCGTTTCCTGCCACAAAGCGTCGTCCAAAAGCCCGAGCTGTACGGTTTCTGCCGGGAGGGGATTTCCCGCCCGGTCCGTTACCGAAAGGGTTGGCTCCTCGTTTTCAAAGGTCCCGACCAGGACCAGCCGGTGGGGGCTGTAGGCGGACGTAGACTCGGGGACTTCGATCTCATCCCCGTTGACACGGATTCGCAGCTGCGACGCAGCAGCGCCCGCATCCAGCCACACCGTCCGTTTCCCTTCCACCGGCAGGACATACTCCCCCTCTTCCTGCAAAAGCTCCGTCCCGGAAAAGACCTCCATCAGGCTTTGTCCGGCAGCCAGCCCGGTCAGGCTTTCCTGCCGCCCCAGCACGGTTTCCCCGCTCAGTCCCAGCTGCCCGGGGTTATGGTCAAAGACCAGGGCCGACCGCAAAATCTCTGCGGAAACGGTCGTCCCTCCCACATCCTGGGTGGCCACCCACGGCACCAGGTAGCCCAGCCCTTCCATGGTGCGGGCAAAGCCGCTGTCCGCGGTGGGAAAATATCCCGACAAAGATCCCTGTCCGTCCACCAGCGCTGCATTCAGGGGAAGGCCTTCCTCCAGCCTTGCGTCCCGGGCCCAGACGTCCTCCCCCTTCTCCCTTCGAAGAAGGGTCATCCTTTCATAGGCTTCCAGGTTTTCCTGCCGGACGGCAGATTCCGGCGGAAGGATCACAAACAGGTTCAGGCAAAGGGCCGTAAATCCGGCCGCCAGGCCAAACAGCTGGCGCTGACGCATTCCCGCGGACAGGGCGCACAGCCCCGCCCCAAACAGCAGCGCCAAAACGGCGCAGACCATACCGGTTTCCGTCGGGCACACCCGGCTGATGGCCAGGGAGGAAAAGGCCTGGGTGATCCTCTCCTGCCACCCAAACGTTAGGCCCAGCCCCAGGATACAGCAGGTCACGGTTCCCAGCGCGGCAAACCACAGCCGGATCCATGCCCCCTTATTTTTTCCCGGGGACGCCTCCCGTTCTTTGTCCCGGCCCGCCCACAGCCGTTTGGCCAGGCAGACCTGGGCCAGGAGCACCATATAGGCATAGCGCACCGGGAAACACACGTAGGAACCCATATGCCACAAAAGGTTTACGGGCTCTGCCAGCACCGTAATCCATAAAAAAACATTCAGGGCCAGCAAAAACCGCAGGTCCGCCGGCATCTTTGCCCCGCCCTTTTTTCCCTTTTTTTGCCTAAGGAAGGAAACCGCCCCAAAAATCAGGAAAGCCATCAGCGCCGGCTGTGCGATCTGGAACAGCCGTTCAAACAAATCGTCCAGCCCGTGCCGCTTCATCACCCCCAGCCAGGACAGGTTTTCCCCGGCCCGGGCGGAAGACAGCAGGATCGCAAACGACGGCAGCAAGACGGCCCCGGACAGAAGGATTCCCGCCAGGGTATACCAGGCAAGCCTTCCCAGGAAGGTCAGCCGCTCCTTTTTTTGCACCAGGAAAAACGCATACAGCCCGCCGGAAAAGAGGACAAAAAGGAGGGCCATAAATCCCAGCTGGATGCTAAGCAAAAGCTGCCAGGCCAGCAAAAGCGCGTACAGCCCGCCCTTTTCCTTCCGGGCCAGCCGCAAAAGGGCCAGCGCAAAAAGGGGAAACAGCACCGGGAAAAGCATCCACTTGATGATCTGGAAATTGTAGGCCAGATAACCGGAAAAAGCGTAACAAAGGCTCAGCAGCGTATTCCACTTTCGCTGCCCGGGCCAGAGGGCCAGGAGGAAAACGTGGGCCGACAGGGCGGCCAGGACGCCGTAGCAGAAAAACAGCACGTTCACCGCCAGATAAATCTTCTCCCGCCCGAACAAAAACAGCAGGTAGTTCACCGGGTTGGCCAGTTCGTTGACGGTATCCGCATACAGGTTTGCCCCGCCGGACACAAAAAAGTCCAAAAACAGGTTCTTTTCCCCCGACGCCACATCATAAAACCGGTAAAGCAGCGGCACATACTGGGAATACAGGTCCGTCATCAGGATGGAACCCTGCCCTGCCGGATACAGATCCAGCATTCCGAATAAGAGTAGAAAAAGGCCGGCGGCGCAAAACGCCGTCAGGCCCAGCTGCCCGTATGTCTTTTTTCCCCATACCCTGTAAGACATCCCGTTTCCTCCCGTTATCCCAAACACCAGACGACCGTCATGGCCGTGCTCAGTATGCAAAAGAGGGACAGAAGCGCCAAAAGGGCGCCTTTCGTCCATTTCTTCCGGCAGCTTTCCAGGGCAAATCCCAGCGCCACCGCCGGAAACAACAGTTCAATTTCGATATAGCGAAAGTGCATGCTGCACTCCTGGGGATAATCGTATGCAAACTTCAGATAAAACAGCAGATTCACAAAATATCCGGCCGCAAACAGGATCCGGTCCGCCGTCAGAATCCGCCCCCTTACGGCTCTTGCGGCCTTCCCGGCCCGGAACACGAATACGGCCAGGAAAGCGGCCAAAGCAAGGGCCGCCAGCGCTGCGCCCGTGAGCATCAAAAGGACGGCCAGCACTTTTACTCCCCGGCCTACGCCCGCCATATCCCATTCTCCCAGCACGGAGGTGCGGATGATCTGCATCCAGACGTTATATCCACATCCCAGCTTAAAATGCAGCAGGTTATCCACCATTTCCGACGGGACCGGCCACAAAAACCTGTGGAAAACGGGCACGTTCCCCGTATACTGCCAGGAATCCTCCGGCAGGGTATAGATCCATACCAGGGGCATTTTGTACAGGACCAGGTTCCTGACGTAAACCCACATTCCCAGCGGGACGGAGACGATCCCAAACAGGACGTATTGTGCCCAAAGCTTCTTTGTGGCCAAAAAACCGTCCTCTTTCCACCGCTTTATGAGGACATACAGAAAAACAAAAGCGATGGGGAACGCCATTTCCGCCACATTCTGCTTGGTCATCATGCCGAATCCCACCGCCAGCGCCAGTTTCACCGCGTTTCCTACACTCTGCCGCCGGATCCAGGCCATGGAAAAATCCACGCACAGCAGGGTGAGAAGCAGGCTCATGCAGTCGTTGTTGACGCTGCCCGACAAAAGCACCAGCGCCGGATGGAAGGAAAACAGCGCCATCAAAAAGGCCTCCGCCTTTTCCGAAAGGGCAAACCGGCGCACGATCCGAAGCAGTACCCAGAGGATCAGCAGGGAACAGACAAAGGGGACGATCTGCAAAGATTCTTCCAAAACCGCCGTATCCTTCAGGAAAAAGGAAGCCAGTTTCAGCCACAGGGCGCTGACGGCATGATGCAGGGGCGGGTGGTTGAACTGATACACCGTAGTGGGATCAAAGTCCGGCAGATGCCCGTTTTCAAAAAGGTACTGGATATAGGCCAGATGACCGCCGGTCACCGGATGTCCGGCGTCCAGGTCGATCATGCCGATGTCGTACTGCCGGTCGTAAATGGTGGAAAAAAGGACGTAAAACAGCCGCAGCAGGCCGCCTGCCGCCAGAATGGCCCGGGTGGTTTTCCGGCTTCCCGCCTTTTTTTCCGGCATACTTTCCGGCACGCCGTTTGGCGCGCTCATCCTTTTTCCCCTTCCTGCCGGGCGCGTCCCGCCTTCGCTTCCCCGGACGAACGCTGCAGCCGTTCCAGTTCCGCCTTGGCATTTTCACAGATCCGCTCCATCATCCGGCCGTACATCTTTTGCTCCCGTTCCGAAAAACCGCGCATGCGCACGTCCCGCTCGTAGTTTTGCATCTCCTCGATATCCCCCACGATCCGGCAGGCTCCTTCGGTGATGGAAAGATGGACCCGTCTCCTGTCCTTTTCGTCGATCCGGCGGGCCAGATATCCCTTCTGGATCAGAGATTCCACCGCCAGGGAGACATTGGCTTTGGGCAGCATCCGGATTTCCACGATATCCCGGGCAGTATCAAAGTCCGGATGGTTGTTTAAAAAGGCCAGCACATCCATTTCCGTCCGGTTGATTTTCCATTTTTCACAGACCTTCGCGCTCAGCCTGTCGTAAAGCTTTACGATACAGCGCATCCGGTCCAGCATTTCCACATCTTTGATCATTTTCCCCTCCGATTCCCTTCCTGTCTACATCAGTACCAGAGAAAACAAAACGGTCATAATCCCGCAGATTCCAATTGCAAGCCCGCTCATGGCCCCCTGCGTCTCTCCCAGCTCCAGGGCCTTTGAAGTTCCCACCGCATGGGAACAGGCGCCGATGGAAATTCCGGCAATCACCGGGTCGTTTACCCGAAACAGACGGATCAGTCCGGGCGCCAGGATACTTCCCAAAATCCCCGTAAAAATCACCGCTACCACCGTAATGGGGACCATCCCCCCGTGCCCCTGTGAAATACTCACGGCAATGGGCGTGGTAACGGATTTGGGCATCAGGGAAACGGTCATGGCTTCATCCAGGGAAAACAGGTGGCACAGGAGGAATACGCTTCCCATGGACGCCAGGGAGCCGCAGAGCGCGCCCACCCCTACGGGAAGCCAGTTTTCCTTAAGCAGGGCGGCCTTCGTATAGACGGAAACCGCCAGGCAGGCCGTGGCAGGCGCCAGAAACATATTGATCACAGCCCCGCCTTCATTATAGGATTCATAGGGGATTTTCAGGATCAGCAAAACGGCGGACACCAGCGCAATGGCAATAATCAGCGGGTTGCAAAGTACAAGTCCCGTCTTTTTCTGAAGTTTTACCCCGATCCAGAAGGCGGCGATACTCAGCCAGATCCCGAAAAAAGGAGACGTTACGATTTCCTGCATCATCTTTTCCTCCCTTCCCTTTTCCCAAGCAGGTACAGGACGGCTTTCATGCTGTATGCGGTAGCCGCGAAAGTGACCACCGTGCTCACCAGGCAGATCAGGACCAGCTGCAGCGCACAGCTTTTCAGGATATCCAGATAATTGATAATGCTTACCCCCGCAGGGATGAAAAAGAACGCCATATTGGCCAGCAGGAAGTCGGACTTTTCCCGGATATGGTCCACTTTAAGCACGCCGCCAAACAAAAGGGCCAAAAGCAGAAGCATCCCGATTACGCTGGCCGGAAAGTCAAAAGGCAGCACGGCTTCCACAAGCTGGGATACCCAGCAGATCAAAAAAAGGATGCCCACCTGTTTGATAATCTTCATCGTCTCATTCCCCTTTGCCTTCCCTGTCGCTGCACACGTCGATCTGACACATCCGCATGGTTTCCAGGGCCGCCCGGTGGGTTTTGGGCGTCACCCCCGCGCAGCAGGAAGCATCCACCACAATCCGCGCTTTGGGGAAAAAGGTCTTTAACAGGATGGCGTTTGACACCACGCAGATGTCCGTACACAGGCCCACAAGCTCGATCTGCGTCTCTTCTTCCCGGATTCCCTCTTTTTCCAGCCGCTCCCTAAGCAGCACGGGCAGCTTGGCGGAACCGAAAACAGGCTTGTCCACATAGACGGCTTCCGGCATGGCCTGCGCCACTTCCCGGCGCACTTCCCAGCCCTTCGTCCCGTAGACGCAGTGGGGGACCGGCAGTTTTTCCCCTTCCCTGGTCCGAAGGTAATCCTCCCCGTGGGTATCCCGGGTGGCATAGATGCAATCCGGTTCATAAGACCGGATTTTCCCTGTTACGGCGGGGACAATGGCCACGGCCTCTTTCGTCCCCAAAGCGCCGTCGATAAAATCGTTCTGCATGTCCACCACTACCAGAAATTTCTTCATGTCCTTCCTCCTCATTCGAACTGTTTTCCTAAATCCGACTTTCCTTTTTTATGCCGCAGGGGCCTATCCCTGCAAAAACCGCTGCATATCGTCCAGGATCCGCTCCGTCAAAGACAGCAGCCCTTCCTGTAAGCCTTCCTTCGGATTCCACTGATAGGTAAATTCCGGCGTCCCCTGATGGGAAAACTTCAGTTTCCCGCCGTGGGCGGCCAGCAGGGCCGGGATATTTTCCCCGTGCACCTTCGCGTCGGGCCGGTAGAAAAACCGCAGGCTTCCGGGCCGGCCTTTGAGCTCCGTAATATAAAGCCGGTGGGCCCTGGTCCGGATGAGGGCAATGCGCACAAGATTGTCCACCGATTCCGGCACCGCGCCGAAGCGGTCCAGCAGCTCTTCCTTCATCTCCTCGCTCTCCCGGGCCGTCTCCACCCCCGCGATCCGTTTGTAAATGTCCAGCTTCTGCTGTTCGTTGACAATATAGGAAGGCGGGATGAAAGCGTCCACGTCCAGCTCCACGGTGGTGGAAAAATCCGGGACCGTCTCCACCCCTTTTAAGGTCTGCACCGCTTCGTTTAACATCTTGCAGTACAGGTCATACCCCACCGCCTCCATATGGCCGTGCTGGCGCTCGCCCAGAAGGTTTCCCGCGCCCCTGATTTCCAGATCCTTCATGGCGATTTTAAACCCGCTGCCCAGGTCCGTAAACTCCCGGATGGCCGCCAGACGCTTTTGGGCCACCTCCCTTAGCACCTTATCCCTGCGGTACATCAGGAAAGCGTAGGCCGTCCGGTTGGAACGTCCCACACGGCCCCGCAGCTGATACAGCTGGGACAGGCCCATCCGGTCGGAATCATGGATAATGATGGTGTTGACGTTGGAGATGTCCAGGCCGGTTTCGATGATGGTGGTGGAAACCAGCACGTCGATTTCCCCGTTGATAAAATCGTACATGATCCGTTCCAGCTCCCGTTCCGCCATCTGCCCGTGGGCAAAAGCCACGCTGGCCTCCGGCACCAGGGTAGAAATGGACGCCGCCACATCCGCAATGGTGCTGACCCGGTTATACACATAGTAAACCTGCCCGCCCCGGGACAGCTCCCGGACAATGGCCTCCCGCACCATCTCCTCATTGTATTCCATCACATAGGTCTGGATGGGCAGGCGGTCGTTTGGCGGCTCTTCCAGCACGCTCATGTCCCGGATGCCGATGAGGGACATATGCAGCGTCCGGGGGATGGGCGTGGCCGTCAGCGTCAGCACATCCACGTTTTCCTTCAGCTTTTTGATCTTTTCCTTATCCGATACCCCGAACCGCTGTTCCTCGTCGATGATTAAAAGGCCCAGGTCCTTATACTGCATATCCGCCGAAAGGACCCTGTGGGTGCCGATCACAATGTCCACCAGTCCCTTTTTCAGGTCCGCGATGGTCTTTTTCTGCTGGGCCGGCGTCCGGAACCTGGACATTAAGTCCACCCGCACCGGGAAATCCTTCATGCGCTGGAGAAAGGTATTATAATGCTGCTGGGCCAGGATGGTGGTGGGCACTAAAAAGACCACCTGCTTATCGTCCTGGATGGCTTTAAAAGCGGCCCGGATGGCAATCTCCGTCTTTCCGTATCCCACGTCCCCGCACACCAGCCGGTCCATGATCTTATGGCTTTCCATGTCCTGCTTGGTGGCCGCGATGGCCGCCAGCTGGTCTTCCGTTTCCTCGAAGGGAAACATCTCCTCAAACTCCCGCTGCCACACCGAGTCCTTGGAAAAGGCAAATCCCTCGCTTTTCTGGCGGACGGCGTAAAGCTCCACCAGGTCCCGAGCCACTTCGTTTACCGCAGTCCGCACCCGGCTTTTGGTCCTGCTCCACTCCTGGGTCCCCAGTTTGTTCAGCTTCGGCTTTTTGGCCGCGTCCGCGGAGGCGTATTTCTGGATCACGTCAAGCCCTGTGGCCAGCACGTAAAGATTCCCCCCGTCCCGGTAGGAAATCTTGATATAATCCTTTACCGTCCCCTCCACCTGCACCTTTTCGATGCCCTGGTAGATGCCAAGGCCGTGGGTTTCATGGACCACATAATCGCCCACTTTCAGCTGGGCAAAGTCCTGGATTTTCGTCCCGCTGTAACGGGACTTCCTGCGCTTTTTCTTCTTCTCTGCGCCGAAAATATCCCCTTCTGAAATCACCGCGAATTTCAGCATGGGATATTCGAACCCTTTTTCCACATGGCCGTAGAACAGCTCCGCTTCCCCGGGCTGCACCTGACGGTCCGGGTCTTCCGTGTAA
This sequence comes from uncultured Lachnospiraceae bacterium, assembly GCA_944380095.1. Classification (GTDB taxonomy): domain Bacteria; phylum Bacillota; class Clostridia; order Lachnospirales; family Lachnospiraceae; genus Gallintestinimicrobium. The sequence continues at coordinate 12,395 of CALWGP010000012.1, forward strand.
AAAGCCGTCAGCCCCTGTTCCCGCAAATCCACGGCCAGCCGTTTGGCCCGGGTCCTGGAACCGCAGAGCAAAAGCACCCTGCTTCCCGTCTTTTTGTAGCGCTTTAAGTCCCGGATCAGGGCTTCGAAGCTGTTGTTATAGGAAGAAATGCTGCGGGCCGTAATTTCAAACTGCCGGTCCGGTTTTAAGAGCGGGTTTTTCGTGTCAATGGCCGCCACCGCTACCCGGGGATAGCGGGTCAGAAAGGCCGCGATCTCTTTCTGGGTACACAAAAGCTGCGCCTGCCCCGGCAGGATATATCCCTTCTCAAGCCGCTGGGTCATGCTTTCCCGAAACTCCAGCTCCAGGGCGTCCGCCGTTTCCGAAAGGCGTTTGGGCTCATCCAAAAACACCGCCGTGCGGCCGGGGTCAAAATATTCCAGGAAGGATTCGGTGCGCGGATAAAAATAATGTACAAAACTCTCCAGGTTGACCACGCTTCCAAACTCCCTGGCAGACTCTTCCATTTCCCGGATCTGGGTCCGGATCCTTCCGGCTTCTTCCGTCTGTCCGGCTTCTTTCAGCCTGCGGACAAAGTCCTTTGTTTCCTTTTCAATCCGCGCAAACCCGTCTTCCCTGCGGGCGGCGGAAAGGACCAGCTCCACCGCGGGATAGATCCTCACATGGTCCAGCGTTTCCACGGAGCGCTGGGAAAGGACGTCGAAGCTGCGGATGGAATCCACATTGTCCCCCCACAGCTCGATCCGGTACGGATTTTCTTCCGTCATGTCAAATACATCGATAATCCCGCCCCGGATGGAAAACTGCCCCGGCGTTTCCACCTGCCAGGTCTTTTCATATCCCATCTCCACCAGCTGCGACGCCAGTTTTTCCTCGTCGATGACGGACCGTTTGTCGAAATACAGTACATGGCTTTCCACCGCCGAAAAAGGGACCTGGGGCGTCATCAGGGCCGCTATGGCGGTGACCACCGTAACCGGCCGTTTTTCCGCCAGCGCCCGGATCACCTGCATCCGCTCCCGGGTCAGCTGGCCCCCCGCCACGTCCGCCTGATAAAAAATCAGGTCCCTGGCCGGGTACAGACATACGTTTCGATCATAGAAGCGGTATTCTTCGCAGATTTCCCGGGCTCTTTTGTCACTGAAAGTAACGATGATTTTCACATCAAAACCATCGCTTAATCCGTAAACCATATGCAGCTTCTGGGAATCGTAAAGGCCGGTGAAGGCGACGCCGGCCCCTTTTCTTTCCAGAAGCGTTTTCGCTTCCTCAAACTCCGCCAGTTCGTACAGCGGAGCCGTTAAGACTTTCAAATTTCATCCCCTCTTTAAGGCTTTGCATTAAAACGGTTCATGGCGGCGTCCGGCCCGTCTGCCAGAATCGTCTCCACGGCGTCGCAGGCCCGCCCCACGGCCTCCTGCATCACCTGTTTTTCCGCCCGTCCGAAATGTCCCAGCACATAGTCCGCCAGGTCATATCCTTCTGGCTTTGATCCCACGCCGATGCGGACCCGGCAGAAATCGTCCCGCCCCAGCTGGGCGATGATGTTTTTTAAGCCGTTGTGTCCGCCTGCGCTTCCTTTTTTGCGGATGCGCAGCACGCCGGGATCCAGGTTGATATCGTCGCAGAGCACCACAAGCTGTGCGGACGGATCCAGTTTATAGTATTGTACCACATCCCGGATGCTTTCGCCGCTTAAATTCATATAAGTCAGGGGTTTTAACAGGATCACTTTCTGTCCGGCAATGATCCCTTTGCCCACAAGCCCCCTGTGACGGGCTTCGTTCACCCGGATGCCGTGGCGGTCCGCCAGCAGGTCCACTACGTCAAACCCCACGTTGTGCCGGGTGTTTTCATATTCTTTTTTCGGATTTCCAAGTCCCGCTATCACGTACACGGTTTTCCTCCCGTCAATAAGTGGTTTCCCCGTCATGGGAAAGCAGGGACACGCTGTCCATTCCCTCCAGGGCGCTTGCTTCCTTTACCAGGGCGGCTTCCTCCCGGACCCTGACCTCCACGATCAGGTCCATCCGGCCCATGGAAAGGGTGCGGGATTTCACCCGGTAATATTTGCTGTACTTTTTCACCACGTCCAAAAGGGCGTTTTCCCCTTCCATATCCGTGCTGCTGACCACAAGCAGCATGGGCGCCTTTGTCACGGGGATCAAATCCAGCACCAAAAGCGCCACGGTCACGATCAGGGAGGCGATGATAGCCAGGGAATACAGGCCCGCGCCGCAGATGATCCCGGCGCTGATGGACCAGAACAAAAAGACCAGGTCCATGGGCTCTTTGATGGCCGTCCGGAAACGGACGATGGACAGCGCGCCCACCATACCCAGGGAAATCACGATGCTGGACTGGATGGTGAGGATGATGGCCGCCGTGATAATCGCCAGGGCCGCCAGGGAAATGCCGAAATTTTTATTGTAAAACGTGCGCCGTGTCAGAAGCCTGTAGGCAAAAAAGATGTACAGCGCAATCAGGCAGACGATGGCCATGCTCAAAAGGACGGTAGCCAGGCTTACGTCCGTGCTGTAGAACCCTTCCATGAACGAATTCTTAAAAATATCTCCGAATCCCATTTTTTGTGTTCCTCCCTAAAATCCATATTTTCTGCAGAGATAATATTTTGAAAAAGATGTCCGCTGCAGCGTTTCCAGCTGCAGCACCTGCCGGATGGGATCGGGCAGGAATTCATCATATTTCACTTCCAGTACATGCATGCCCGGCGGCATGATGGGCCTCCTGGGAAAATCCCCTTCCAGGAAGCGCTCCGTGTGCGCCGAAGAAACGATATTTTCATCCAGGGTGATCCGCACGTTTCCCAGGGCAAACACCCGGGGAACCCTCTCGTATTCCACAATCACCTTCGCCTGCAGCCTGCGCAGCTTCTGCTGCAGGATGAACTTGCGCAAAACCGGCGGAAGGTCGTCCCCGTCCTGCAAAACCTTCCCTTCCAGCGCCTGCCGGCACTGTTCTTTCGTCAGCGGGCAGGAAAGCTTCCGGGTCATCCCCCGCATCTTCTGTTTCAGCTCCAGGGTAATCTGCCCGGCGCTGCCGTTGTAGATCCGGATCCGGAACTTTTCCCTCGGATCCGTCCCGTCCTCGTTCTCCCGGTAGCAGGTATCCTGCCAGTCGTCAAAATATACGCTCCGGATGCCGTATCTCCCCGTCTGCCCCGCATGGGGATCCAGCCGCAAAAGGGGCCGGATCCGTCCCTCCACAATTTTAAGCTGGGGCATGGTACAGGCATATTTCAGTTCATGGCGCCAGATGCCGCCCTCTTCCTTCACTTCTCTCTCCTCCTGTTTCCTTGTTTCGGCTTTCCGCCTTTTTGCGGCAAAATCAGCCCCCGTCCGCAGGGCCCCATACCGCATAAACGGTCAGGTCTTCTTCCACCTGCCGCGCAGGGTCATAAGGGGTGCCGTCCTCATAAGTCCAGCCGGTAATCACCTGTCCGTCCCATTCGATGTCCGAACTGTCCGGCGCCTGCCTTCCGGCCGTCCCCTTTTGGGTATACAGATCCACATAGCTAAAGGATCCTCCCCGCTCAAAGCGGATTCTCACATACTCTTCCCCCTCCAGCCATACGCTGTCCAGAAATTCCTTCCGCTGCCGGATAAAGTCCTGCAAATAGTCCACATAGGCGTCGAAGCTGTCGCAGACCCGATAGCGGAAATCCTTGTTCGTATCCTTCCACCGGATCCAGTCCAGCGTGGCCGACACGCGGATCCATTCCCGGTATTCGTCAATGGTTCTTTCCGTTAGGGTTTCCAGGATGGGGGCGAATACATTCCGGTACACCAGCCTGACCCGCTCCCGGAATGTCTCCTGGCTGTACAGGGAAGCGTACCAGAGGTTGCTTGTCCCGTCGTCCGAACGGATTTTATCCAGCATCAGCCCCACCGGGTCCATGGCTTCTTCATTGGTATGTCCCAGCGCGTTGTCATAGTCCCAGACCGGTCCCGCGTACAAAAGCGTGCTCACCGAATCCGGCTGTTTATAAAAATACTGGCTGTTTGTCACGGCGTCGGAATTTTTCGTAATTTCCTCCACCAGATACTTTTTGACAAAGGAATCCAGATCGATATATTCGGTAAAAAATTTCCCTGTCACCGGATTGGTCCCGTCCGGGGACGTCACGGCGTCCTCAAATTCCTGTACCAGGCCGGAAAGGTATTCGATCTGCGCTTTCCCGGCGTTTTGGGGACTTTTGATCACCATGGTCTGCTGTCCCCGGGTGGTAAATTTGCTCACCGCATCCTCGTAGCGGCTGGCATCCTCCATTAAAAACAGGTAGCCCCCGGTTACGTTCCCATGTCCTGCATCCTGGTCGGCGATCTCCAACCGCCCGCTTGCCGCTTCCACCTTTTCGGAAATCTGGTAAAGGCCCTGGTATTCCCCGTTCAGATACAGATCCGCCCAGACGGCTTCCGGCGTATATTCCATCCCCGCTTCCTGCGCCATTTCAAACACAAGCTGGTTGCGCATGCTGCTGCCGTCATAGGCGTTTGCCAGAAGCTCCCAGCGGCGGGAGGTCCCCATCCCGAACAGGTCGTGCCCGTTCTCCAGCTTGACGCTGTAGGGCTTTTTGTCCTGCCCCCAGGTGGTGTTGCCCCTGCCTTTGATATAGGTAAGGCCGTCCTCGCAGGCCAGCATGCCGTCGGCGTTGACCAGGTAAAACAGCCCGCCTTCCCGGTTCCCCTTCGCCTCGTTCACCAGGTCCATGGAACCGGAGTCCGTATAGACCCAGACCGAAGGAAGGTTCTGACTGCACAAAAAAACAACGGTCCAGCTTTCCTTTACGGTTCCCCCATCTTCCAGGCAGAAGGCGTATTCCCGGTCCAGCTCATAGTCCTTCCAGACGGCCCCGTTTTTTCTTTCCTCCCCGTCCACGGTCACCCGGTCCGCGTACTCCCACTGCATGGTCAGCGGTTTTCCTGCGGCATAGGAGGGCAGGAATACATAAATCCTGCCGCCGGTCCAGTCCGGCCAGCATTTCATATTTTCCCGGAATCCCGTTCCCTCCACGCAGAAGGAAAGGGTGTCCAGATACAGATGGTCTTCCAGCCAGCTTTCTTTTTCTTTATTCCTGATTTCTTTTCTCTCTGCCGCCCACACGACGGTCAGAAAAAAGAGCAGCCCCAGGATAAGGCACAGCAAAATTCCCCTCTCAATTCGGTATTTTTTTTGCATTTAAATTTCTCTCACCTGTCGGAATCCATTTTGTTAGTTATGGTAGCACACCCTCGTCAAACGGGCAACGAATTTTTGAGAATTTTTGCCTCTCCCGTAACGATTTTCTTTTTTTTTAAGTTATTATTTGTTTTTTGAGCGGTTTTATTTATTTTATCATAGTTTTGCAAAGCGGATTTTGGTTATATAATAAAGTAAAATTTTTTGGCGTAAAGCAAGATCCGTTTGTTTCGCCGGACGATCCAAAAAAGGAGTGACAGAACCATGCAGCACGCAGCAGATAAAACCGAATTGTTCGAAACCATGCCCGTCCGGCAGGCCGTATGCCGGCAAATCGTTCCCGCCGTCGCCAGCCAGATGATCGCCCTGGTTTACAGCCTGGCCGATACCTATTTTGTGGGGATGCTCAACCAGCCCCACCAGACGGCGGCCATCACCGTGGTCTATTCTTCTTTCGTCATGCTCACGGCGATTTCCAACCTCTTCGGCGTAGGCGGGGCCAGCGCCCTTTCCCGGGCCCTGGGGACCAAAAACCGGGAAGGCGCCCGTCAGATCGCCGCCCTTTCTTTCTGGGGCGGGCTTATCTGCGCCCTGCTCTTTTCCCTTTTGTTTCTCGCCTTCGCCCGCCCGGTACTCGTCCTGTGCGGCGCTGTGCCAAAAGTCTATCCCATCGCGTTTCAATACGCCCTGTGGGTGGTGGTAATCGGCGGCCCCGCCGCCATTCTCAACACCCTTCTGGCCAACCTGGTCCGCGCCCAGGGAAACGCGGCCATAGCTTCCGTGGGCGTCTCCCTGGGCGGCGTGCTGAATATCCTTCTGGATCCCTTCTTCGTCCTCCCGGGATTTCTGGGCATGGGCGCTGCAGGGGCCGGTATGGCCACCGCCCTTTCCAATCTGGCCGCCACCCTGTATTTTCTCTTCTACATCGCCATCCGCCAAAAAAACACCGCCGTGGCGATCCATCCTTCCCTGCTTAAGCCTGCCCTTTGCTACCTCAAAACCGTCCTCTCTACCGGCCTGCCTTCCGCAGTCCAGTACGCCCTTACGGTAGTGGCCATCGCCGCCCAGTCCCGCTTTGTTTCCCTTTACGGCACCCAGGCCATGGCCGCTTTGGGCATCGTCAAAAAGCTGGACCAGCTCCCCCTCTATTTTTCCATCGGGGTTTCCAGCGGCATCCTGCCCCTTTTGGCCTACAACTATTCTTCGGGAAACCACACGCGCCGGAGGGCGGTTTTCCGGCTGGGCCGCGCCGTTTCCCTTTCCTTTTCCCTGCTGTGCCTGGTCGTATACGAAGCCTTCGCACCCCGGCTGGCCGCCCTGTTTATCGGCGATCCCGTCACCATTGGCTACGGCGCCGGCTTCCTGCGCTGTATGGTAACCGCCATGCCCATGATGTCCGTCTGCTATCCCATGATCATCCAGTTTCAGGCCACGGAAAAAGTACGGGCGTCCATGGTCTGTTCCCTCCTGCGCAAAGGAGTGCTGGACATCCCCCTTCTCTTTTTGATGAACGCCCTCTTTGGGCTCTACGGCTGCATGTGGGTACAGCCCATGGTGGATTCCATTTCCCTGGTCGTGGCCGGCGCCTTCTCCAGGCGGCTGGAAAAAGAAAACTTTGAAAAGTCCCTGTAAAATCTCCCCGTTTCGCCCCGTCTCCCTTGCCCGTCCTGCGGACGATGGGGTAAGATGGAAGGAAGAAATGCTGCGAACCGGGTTCGCGGATTATTTATAAAAAGAATGGAGGAAACGCTATGAACCGCCCTGTCGTCATTTACAGTTCCCACTACGGGTTTACCGAACGTTATGCCCGCTGGATCGCCCGGGATCTGGGCTGTCCCATCTTTCCGGCAAAGCCTTTTCCGGCCCAAAAGCTTGCGGGGTTTGATACCGTCATTTTCGGCGGCGGCCTTTATGCGGGAGGAGTATCCGGGATCAGGCAGCTTATCGCCAACCGGAAAGCCCTTTCTTCCAAAAAGGTGATCCTGTTCACCTGCGGGCTGGCGGATCCTTTCGTTCCCGATAACGCGGCCCATATCCGCGCTTCCCTGGAAAAAACCCTCCCTCCGGAAATGATGGAGTCCATCCATTTCTACCATCTGCGCGGCGGCATCGACTACAGCCGTCTTAATTTTGTTCACAGATCCATGATGGCCATGCTCCAAAAAATGCTGCAAAAAAAAGATCCCCGGACGCTGGGTCCGGAAGATCTTCAGCTCCTGGAGACCTATGGCAAACGGATAGATTTCACAGACCCAGACAGCATAAAGCCCCTGGTGGAGGATGCCCGAACATAACTCCGGCAGAAAAAAGTGCGCCCCTGTCTTATTTTGTGTTATTCTAAAGACAGGACTTCAAATCGCAAACAAGGAGGTATCCCCATGAAAATCGGCACCTGTGTCAACTTTTCTTCCCCGGAGGAAATCCCTGCAAAACTGGCTGTCCTGAAAGAGAACGGTTTTGATTCCTGCCAGCTCATTTCCTGGACCCCTTCCGTCTGGACGCCGGAAAACGCAGAATTTTTAAAGAAATGCCTAAAACAGTATGGCATTACCGTTTCCGCCTTCTGGTGCGGCTGGAACGGCCCCGTGATCTGGAATTTTTACGACGGGCAGCTCACCCTGGGGCTGGTTCCCCCGGAATACCGTCAGATGCGCATCCAGAATCTGTGCGACGGGGCGGATTTTGCCCACAGCCTGGGCATTTCCGATGTGGTCACCCATATGGGCTTTATCCCGGAGAATCCCTACGATCCCAATTTCCACAGCTTTTGCGTCGCCGTCCGCACGGTGGCCCAGCATCTGAAACAAAACGGCCAGTATCTTCTGTTCGAAACCGGGCAGGAAACGCCCGTCACCCTGCTGCGCTGTTTTGAAACGGTGGGCATGGACAACCTGGGAATCAATCTGGATACGGCCAACCTGATCCTCTATGGCAAAGCCAATCCCGTGGATGCCCTGGACGTGTTCGGAAAATACGTCCGCAACCTCCATGCCAAAGACGGCCGCTATCCGGTAAACGGCCACGACCTGGGGGAAGAAACCCGCCTGGGCGAAGGAAAGGTGGATTTTCGCGCGCTCTTTTCCCGCCTAAAGGAACTGGGGTACGATTCCCATGTCACCATCGAGCGGGAAATTTCCGGTCCCCAGCAGCTTTCCGACATCCTGGATGCCAAAAACTATCTGCAGGCCATTATTGATGAAATCTATGGAGGTGCCTCATGTTAAAAGTCGGTTTGGTGGGAGTGGGCGGGATCAGCGGCGCCCATATCCCTGCCTGGGAATCCCTGGAAGATACGGTACTTACCGCCCTGTGCGACATCCGTCCCGAGCGTATGCAGCCCTGGCCCCAAAAGCGCTGCTATACGGATTTTGACGAAATGCTTCAAAAGGAAGAGCTGGATATCCTGGACATCTGCCTGCCTACCTGGCTCCACGTCCCTTTCGCCGTCAAGGCAATGGAAAAGGGGATCCACGTGATCTGCGAAAAGCCCGTTTCCTTAAAGCAGGAAGAACTGGCCCTGGCCTATTCCACCGCCCAAAAGAACGGCGTCTGCTTCATGGTGGCCCAGGTACTGCGCTTCTGGCCGGAATATGAACTGCTCAAAGAAATTTACGATACGAAAAAATACGGAAACCTCCTGTCCGGATACATGGGACGCCTGGGCTGCTATCCCAAGTGGAGCTGGGACAACTGGATGATGGATCCGCAGCGCAGCGGCATGGTTCCCTTTGACCTGCACATCCATGATCTGGACTTTTTGATCTATGCTTTCGGGACGCCCCAAAAGGTCCAGCGACACAGGGCTTCCCTTCCCGACCAGGACTATGTCCACGCGGTATACGAATACCCCGGCTTTTTCGTTTCGGCGGAAGCTTCCTGGTTCGCGGCCCCCTATCCTTTCGGCGCATCTTTCCGCTTCCAATTCGAAAAAGCGCTGGTCGCCTATGAAAAGGGCGTGCTGACCATCTACGAAAACGAGGGCAGGATTTTGGACCTCTCCGCCGGATCCGCAGGGGACAGCGGCGTCATCAATCTTCCCAAAAGCGACGCCTACGCCGAAGAAATCCGTTATTTCAAAGACTGCGTCCTTTCCGGCACATTTCCGGACAAAGTAAAAGAAGCCGAGCTCTCCGTCGTTTTAGATCTGCTCAACTCCTTCTGAAATTTCAAACGCGGGCGGCGGAATACGGTGCAAATGCAGGAATTTCAAAATCTGACCACAGGCTGGCAAAAAGGCCTGTGGTCTAAATGCTCCCGCTTAGGCGGCTTGACTTTCCACCCCCGGAAAGGTAAAATTTGGGTATAGAATACGGAAACAGTTTCATATTCCAAAGGAGCCGCCATGAAGGATTTTGACCGCAGCGATTCCATGCCCCGCCTGTATCGGAAACGTCTGATCCCCGAAGAATGCATTCCTCTTTTCGACGATGTTATCCTTTCATTTCAGGATGACGTCCTCGTCACGTCCTGGCGCACCATCCGTCCGAAGAAAAACATGGACCACGGCTATTCCTGCTACTACTTAAAAGAAGGGTATAAGATCAGCAAATTTTACCGCGCCGATCATACGCTTCTTTATTATTATTGCGATATTATTTCCCCCCTGTATGAAAAAGAAACCAATTCTTTGATTGTAACGGACCTGCTGGTAGACGTGATTGTCTACCCCGACGGTTTTGTCAAAATTGTAGACATGGACGAGCTGGTAACCGCCTCCCAAAACGGCCTGCTTTCCGTGGACAGGCTGCGGGAAGCCCTTTTAGCGCTAGACAGGCTTTTGTCCCGGCTCTATGGCGGCCAGCTTTCCTCGCTGCTTTCCCCCATCAACGAATTCGACCGGGAAGATTCTCTTAAACTCCTCCCGGTCTGAATAAATGGATTTATCCTTAATAGAAAATATGGTCGCCGATCTGAATACCGGAAAGTCCCGGGATCGGCGTCCTGAAATAGACGCACTGTCCTACGTTGGTATAGCCGCTCATCGCCTCGTCCGCCGCCCGGTAGCAGGATTCCGTAGCCCGGTTTTCCGCCAGGGCCAGCGCCAGATGGCCGTCCAGCACAGGCGCAAACTGTTTGTACTGGTAGATCACGCCGGAAACCGTATTGGGATAGACGGAACTGAGCACCCGGTTGATTACCACGGCGCCCACCGCCACCTGGCCTTCGTAAGGCTGGTTGCCCGCTTCGCAGTAGATCAGGTTTGCCAGCAGATACCTGTCGTCCTCCGTAAAGGTCACTTCCGAAATATCCCGCCAGCTGGACTGTCTGGCCAGCCGGGATTTGGCGATTTCCTCTTCCAGCTGCTTTTTCAGCGCCGCGATATCCTCTTCCTGCTGGCTGATCTGTTCGGCCAAGGCGTCCGCATGCTGCTGCGCTGCAGCTATCTGGTCGGAATAACCGGCGATGCCGCTTTTGGTACTGTTGACGCTGTCCGTAATCTTTCCCTTCTCTACGACCGCCGCTGCCTGCAGCTCGTCTAAGTCCGCCTTCTCCTGTTCCAGCCTCGCTTCCAGCTCCTCCACCGCTTCCCGCTGGGCCTTATACCGTGCCAGCATATTCCGGTCATACTCGTGGAGTTTTTCAATGTAAAGGCTCTGGTTGAGCAGATCCGAAAACCCCCTGGAATTGGCCAGAATCTCAAAATAGGTTTGATTGTGGTCCTCGTAGAGATAGCGAAGCCGCTTCTTCATGGCCTCATACTGGGCCTCTTCCGTGGCTTTCGCCTCTTCAAGTTCCTCCTGGGCCTGACGGATCTCCTCGTTTTTGTCGATGATGTCGCTTTCGATTTCTTCCAGGTTCTGGCTGATGGCGGTCAGATCCTGCGTCAGTCCGTCCAGCTGTCCCTGCAGGGAAGTCCTGGCTTCTCCCAGATTGTCAATATTATCCTCCGTGGCGTCCTTGGCGTCTTCCGTGGCCTTCTTTAAATCCTCCGCCTGGTCGATCTGCTCCCGCAGCGATTCGATGGTATCGTTATCCGCCCATACCGGGAAAACCCATATTCCCGCACAAAATGCCCCCGTCAGGACGGCTGCCGCCATCCGCTTCGCCAATCCTGCGGTTTTCCTTTGTCCGGCAGCCCTGCGCCGCTTTGATTTCATCCATTTCCTCCTGTCACGGGCGGATGCGGACTGATCCGGCCCTCTCTACAGCTCCATTTTCACTACCCGCCCGCTCTTTGAATAGGGACGGTAGGCGACTCCCGCCGCCCGGAACATCCGCTTGGACGCCCTTACCGACGGGGTATCCGCATACTTGTCGCAGTCGTAAATCACTTCCGAAATCCCGCTTTGAATGATCGCCTTGGCGCACTCGTTGCAGGGAAAAAGGGAAACGTACAGCTTGGCCCCCGCCAGGCTGCCTCCCCGGAAATTTAAAATCGCGTTCAGTTCGCTGTGGGTCACATAGGGATATTTGGTATCCAGCATATCCCCCTCCCTTTCCCAGGGGAACTCGTCGTCCGAGCATCCCAGGGGAAACCCGTTGTAACCCATGGAAAGAATTTTGTTATCCTGGCTGACGATACACGCGCCTACCTGCGTATTGGGATCTTTGGACCGCATCCCCGCCAGCTTTGCCACCCCCATAAAGTATTCGTCCCAGGAAATATAATCGTCCCGTTTCATTCTGCCCTTCCCCCTGCTTCCTTAATAAGCTTTCCCAAATAAGCTTTACTTCGTCCCGAAAATCCGGTCCCCTGCATCCCCCAGGCCGGGCACAATATAGCCGTGGTCATTGAGATGGTCGTCCAGTGCGCCGATGTAGAGATCCACGTCCGGATGGGCCTCCTGCATGGCGCGGACCCCCTCGGGCGCCGCAATGATGCAGATGAAGTGGATCCTCTTGCATCCCTTTTCCTTGAGCATCTGGATCGCTGCCACCGAAGAACCGCCCGTAGCCAGCATGGGATCCACCACAAACACTTCCCGCTCCGCGCAGTCGGCCGGCAGCTTGCAGTAATATTCCACCGGTTTTAAAGTTTCCGGATCACGGTACAGGCCGATATGCCCCACCTTTGCGGCCGGAATCAGGGCCAGCACGCCGTCTACCATGCCCAGTCCCGCCCGCAGGATGGGCACAATGGCCATTTTCCTGCCTTTTAATTCTTTCGCCGTGGCTTTGCAGATAGGAGTTTCGATCTCCACTTCCGCCAGGGGAAGCTCCCTGGTGGCCTCAAAGCACATGAGCATGGCGATTTCGCTGATGGTCTGGCGGAAATCCTTCGTCCCCGTCTCCTTTCTCCGGATCAGGCCGATTTTATGCTGGATCAGCGGATGATCCATAATCACCGTTTTCGACATCTGTCTTCCTCCTCGCTTCGCTTTTCTTTCGTCAGTCTTCTATCTTGGCAATCCTTCTGGCGTGTTTTTCCTCCCCGGAAAAAGGCGTGTCCAAAAAGACGTCCACAATCTCCAGCGCCAGGTTTGTCCCCACAATCCCGCCGCCCATGGCCAGCATATTGGCGTCGTTGTGCAGACGGGTCATCTTCGCGCTGTAGGGTTCGGCGCACAGGGCGCAGCGCACTCCCTTTACCTTATTGGCCGCAATGGAAATCCCGATCCCGGTGGTGCAGATTACCACCCCCCGGTCACATTCCCCTTTTGCCACCGCTTTTGCCGCTTCTTTCCCGAAATCCGGATAATCGCAGGACTCTTTCCCGTAACATCCGAAATCCCGGCATTCGATTCCCCTCTCCTTCAGATGACGGACTACCTGACATTTCAGGTCATATCCGCCATGGTCGCTCGCCAATGCAACAACCATCGTTCTCCTCCTTCTTCTTGAAACCGCCGTCGTCAAACATTTTCCACATGATGGCCCGCCGCCTTTAGCAGACGGTTCATAATGGCCTGTCCAAACCCGCTTTCCGAAAAGGATTCGGAAAACATGGCCGTCATCCCCTCGTCGTCGAACTCCCGCAGGATCCGGTACAGGCTGTGTCCCACGGATAGCGGGTCCTTCCTGCTGCCCACGCTCTTGACGCTGTCCGCCCTGCAGCCCTTCCGGTAGGCTTCTGCCGTTTCGTCCGTGGCAATCACGCCCACCCGCTCGCCTTTTTCCTTTGCCGCATTGCATTTTTCGCAGATGGCAAAAACCACCGCGTCCCGTTCTCCTTCCACAACGACCAGCTCGCCTTTGGGCGCGTAATGGCGGTAGCGCATTCCCGGCGCTTTGGGCCTTAAGTGACAGTCCGGATCCAGGATCGTCCGGTCCACCTCCACCCGGGACAAAACTTCCGTCAGCATTTCCCGGGTCACAAATCCCGGCCGCAGGATCATGGGCTCCTCCCCGGTCAGGTCCACGATGGTGGATTCCAGCCCGATACCCACTTCCCCGCCGTCCAGGATCATCTCGATCCTCCCGTCCATATCCTCCAGCACGTATCTGGCCAGGGTGGGGCTGGGCCTTCCGGAACGGTTGGCGCTGGGCGCCGCCACAAAACCGCCCGCCGCTTCAATAAAAGCCCTCGCCACCGGGTCGGAAGGAAAGCGCACCGCCACCGTATCCAGCCCTCCCGTGGTTTCCTTGGGCACCAGGTCCGTCTTGTGCAAAATCATAGTCAGCGGCCCCGGCCAGAAAGCCCGCGCCAGCTTTCGCGCCGCTTCCGGCACCGGGTCCGCGATCCGGTAGATATCCTCCCAGCGGCAGATATGCACAATCAGCGGGTTGTCTGAAGGACGGCCCTTGGCCGCATAAATTTTGCGGGAAGACTCCGGGTTTAAGGCGTCCCCGCCCAGCCCGTAGACCGTTTCCGTAGGGAAGGCCACCAGGCCGCCGCCCCGCAGGATCTCTCCCGCCCTGCGGATGGCCTCCCGATCCGGACGGTCCTCCCGTATTGTCACCAGTTTCGTCTCCATTGTCTTTCTTCCTTCCGTTTCCCTTCAAATCCCATCCAGTATATCATACACGCCCCGGGGTTGTAAAATCAATCCGGTTCTTTTGTTTCAGTCGCAGTGGGTCATAATCCGGATAATCTCGTCGTCCGTGCCGCACATTCCCTTCGCGCCCAGACGGCAGATATTGCGGATGGTATTTTCCACCCCTTTGGATACGATGCCCTCTTCCCCGTAAAACTGCTGTCCTTCCCGGTACATGGCATAGCCCAGGATCCCGGCGTCCACGGAAGCGGCAATCTTCCCGGCACAGGATGGTTTGGCGCCGTCGCAGATAATCCCGGAAACAATGGCAATAGAATTGACCAGCGTATGGGCGATTTCCTCCAGCCGCCCGCCCATCAGCCAGGCAATGCCGCAGCCGGCCGCGCAGCCCGCGCTGACCGCCCCGCAGAAAGCCGACAAAGGGCCGATCCCGCTTTTGATGTGGATGGCGATGAGGTTGGAAACGATCAGCGCCCGGTACAGTTCCTCCCGGGAGGAGCCCAGCTCTTTGGCGTAAACGATCACGGGCACCGAAACCGTAATGCCCTGGTTTCCGCTGCCGGAATTGATCACCACCGGCAGTTCACAGCCGCTCATGCGGGCGTCCGATCCTGCCGCCGCCATGGCTTTCGCCCGGGTGCGCACGTCGTCCCCCCAGGTTTTGAGCAGCACGCTGCCCACATTGGCGCCCCAGTTATGGGAAATCCCCTCGCAAGCAATGGCATAATTATAGGAAATCTGCCGTTCCAGCACCTCCTGCACCGCCGAAAGATCGGCGTTTTTGGCAAAGCAGACAATGGATTCCACGGTCAGGCTTTCCCTGATATCCGCCTTTTGGGAGGCTGCCTGCAAATGCGCTTTATGTTTCGTCCCGGTTATACAGGCTTCCTCCCCGCTTTGTCCTTCCTTCTCAAACAGCACCCTGCCGTTTTTTTCTTCCCGGACAATATTGGCGTGGGACTTAGCCAGCCGCACCAGGGCGCTCTGCGTCCCGTCCTCCACGGTAATACGCACATCCAGCCTGTCCCCTCCTTCCAGGGGCCGGACTTCGATCTGCGTCCGCTTTAGGAAATCTTCCAGTTCCTCCCGCTGCCGGTCTGAAACATCGGCAATCACTTCCAGCTTCCGGGAAGGCTGCCCCGCCACGATCCCCGCCGCGGCGGCGGCAGGCAGCCCTTTCTTTCCCCCGGTGTTGGGTACAATCACGCTTTTGACATTTTTGATCACGTTGCCGGAGGCTTCCACCAGCACTTTTTTCGGTTCCGTTCCCAGAATTTCCCGGGCGCGGGCGGCGCAGTAAGCCACCGCTATGGGCTCCGTGCAGCCGAAAGCCGGCTGCAGTTCCTCCTTTAACAGATTCGCGTAAGCATCATAAAGTTCTTTCGTTGGTTCCATTTCCGTTTCATCCTTTGCCGGGCAGCCGTTCCCCGGCCACCGCGATTTTTTTGATCCATTTCCCGCTGTGCAGTCTTTTCACGCACCAGATACATTTCAGGATCTGGTCTATTTTCAGCAGGGTGTAAATCCAGAACGCGGGCCAGTGCCAGACAAGTCCTGCCAGCGCCCCCAGCGGGACGGAAAACAGCCACAGGAAAATATTGTCCGCCACCATCAGTACTTTCGTATCCCCGCCGCCCCGCAGCGTCCCTTTGGTCATAACGCTGTTGGTGCACTGGAACACCACCACCATGCTGATGGCCCGCATCAGCGCCCTGGCAATCTGCGCCGTTTCGGGCGAAACGCCGTAAGCCAGTATCATGGGTTCGCTGATCACCATAATGATCACCGCCGCCAGAAGGCCGAAAGCAAATCCCAGTCCCAGCAGGGCATAGCCCTGGTCCTGGGCTTTTTTGCGGTCCCCTTCCCCCAGCGTGCGGCCCGTTACAATGGCCGCGGCCTGGGAAAATCCCTGGATCATCACGGAACTGAGCTGCTGGGTGACGCTGGTAACGGCGTTGGCCGCCACAAAGCTTTCCCCCAGCCGTCCGATGACCATGGCCACGGAATTATTGCCCAGGGCATAAATCCCGTCGCTGACCAGCACCGGGATGCAGATCCGCAGATATTCCCGCCACAGATCCCCCACCGGCATGAATAAATGCCGGGGACGGAAGCCGATCTGTTTTTCCTTCCCAAACAGGAACACACAGATAATCCCCGTTTCAAAAATACGGGCAATCAGCGTGCCCAGCGCCGCTCCCGCCACGCCCATTTCTGGCATCCCGAAATGTCCGAAGATGAATACATAGTTCGCCCCCACATTGATGAAAAAAGCAAGGATGGAGGCATAGAGGGGAATCTTCACCTGCTCCACGCAGCGCAGCACCACGGCGCAGGTCACGGACAGCCCCAGCAAAAAGCAGGTGGCTACCGACCACTGCAGATAGAGGACGCCCTGTTCGATAATGCCTTCCTCCCCGGTATAAATGCGCATAATCTGCTCCGGGAAAAACAGCATGGACAGGCCGAACAGCGCCGCAATCCCGATGCACAGCCGCAGCATGATCCCCACCGCCTTGCGCAGGGAAGTCTGCTCCCCCATCCCGTAATAGCGGGAAACCAGGACGGACGCCCCCATCCCGATGCCCATGCACAGAATCTGGAACACGTTGATGAAGGAGTTTGCCAGGGAGACCGCAGAAAGCTCCGTCTCGCCCACGGCGCCCACCATAATGGTATCCATCATGTTGACGCCCGTGGTAATCAGCCCCTGCAGGGCGATGGGCACGGCGATGGCGGTCACGTTCCGGTAAAAATCCCGGTCTTTGTAAATGAGTCTGGAAAAAACGCCCATGGGTTATGCCTCCGCCTTCTTTACGTCCCCGCAGTCCAGCCCCCGCATCATCATTTCCTTCACCGGGAAGACCTCGCCGGACATGAGCCTGCCGTAATAGTAGGCGTATTTTTCCCGTTCCCTGTCCGTCATCATATGGGAATCGTTGCCCAGGATGCAGACGTCAAAATCCCTTTCATAGGGGTTCCATTCCGGGGCGCCCGGGCTGTTGGGATCGCCGCTTTCGCTGAAATGATACCAGTAATTCTGGATCAGTTCCATAAAGTCGTAATCCTTTCCCACCCAGTGATAGTCCAGGAACGGGTTTCTTTCCCCCTTGTCCACGCGTCCGAATACATAGGGCATTTCCGCGCAGTGTGGGCTTCCCGTCCGACGGCCCTTTTCCGTTTCGTTTTCCTTGTTCATCAGCCACACATAGGCCTTATGTCCGCTGCGGCGGCACAGTTCGGCCAGCCGGACGGAACCCATGAGCATAAGGTCGGAAGCGATGGTGGACCACTGTTTCCTTGCCTCTTTGGCGTCTTTTGCAGGATACCATTCCTTCATCCGGTCAACGGCATCCGGAAACAGCCGGGCCACTGCTTCTTCGTAAAGGTCTGTGGGGATCCCTTCTTCCCCGCCCGGCAGGATTTCCTGGGCGCAGCTGCCGATCATCACGTCAAAATCGTTGAAATTCCCGCCTTCCAGCATCTTCTCATAGGGCTCCGGCAAAAATTCCCCGTCAATGCAGTAGGTAAAATACATGGGGTCCTGGCAGATTTCCCGGTAAGCGTCAAAAAGCTCCCAGGCGTCCCTTTTGCGCAGCTCTTCTATGCCGCTGCAGCCGATGGCCTCCAGGAAACGCTGCCCTTTTTCCTCCAGTTCCTGTCTTGCGGCCGGTTTCATAAATCCCCAGAAAATCGGCCCGCTCTCAATGGAAACCCGCTGAATCAGCCCCTTCATCAGCGGCGAGGCATGCAGGGCTCCCACGGCCACCGCGCCGCCGGACTGTCCCGCCACGGTGATGCGGTCCGGGTCCCCGCCGAATGCCGCAATGTTTTCTTTGATCCACTGGCAGGCCTTGCGGATGTCATAAAGCGCATAGTTTCCTGAGGTCCCGTTTCCTTCTTTTGTCAGTTCCGGATGGGCGAAAAAGCCGAAAAAGCCCAGCCGGTAGTTGATGGTCACCACCACCATATCCTTTCGCTTGGCCAGCCCTTCCCCGTCGCAGACGCATTCCACGCCGGAGCCCGCCACCAGGCCGCCGCCGTGTACCCACACAAATACCGGCAGACGGTCCTGCCCGGTTTTGGCCGGGGTCCAGACATTTAAGTACAGGCAGTCCTCTTCATACTGGGAAGGGGCCAGCAGCTGGGGTACGCCGTGCACGTTGGAAATATCCTCCGGGTTTTCCATCACCTGCTGGATGGCCGCCGCGCTGTATTCCACCGCTTTGCGCACGCCGCGCCACCGGCCCGGATCCTCGGGCTTTCGAAACCGTCTTTCCCCCACTGGCGGCGCCGCGTAAGGGATTCCCTTAAATATTTTTACCGGACCGGCCGTGTCCCCCTGCAGCCAGCCCTGTTTCACTTTTACCCTTGCCTGTTCAAAACCGCTCATCAAAATACCCCTTTCTCTTCTGTGTCTGTCTTCTTTATTATAACGTTTTATCCGCCGTCATTGCAATGCAGATACTGAAGAATCCCCATATGGATCTGCCACGCTGTCCTCTCCTGGTACACAGGGTCCGCAAGCAGCTGCGCCTCCTGGGGATTGCTTAAAAACCCGCACTCCACAATGACAATGGGGGCCGGGGTTTTTTTGAGCAGATAATAGCTGCCGTTGGCTTTCGCCGTCCTGTGATTTTCCGGATCCAGGCCCTCCGTCAGCCGCGCCTGGATGCTCTCTGCCAGCTTCTGCCCCTGGGTGCTTTCCGTATAATAAAAGGTCTGGGCGCCGCGGACGCTTTCCTCTTCATAGCTGTTTTGGTGGATACTCACCACCAGGTCCGGATCCGCCTCTTCCATCCGGGCGATCCTGCGCTTCATGTCCTGCACTTTTTTATTGGAAGCATCCTCGTCATACAGGCCGTTTTCATCTTCCCGGGTCAGTACGGTCTTTACGTCGGCCTGGCGCAGGAGGGCAGCCAGGCGGAGGGCGATTTCCAGGTTGATCTTTTGTTCCGTAACGCCGTTTTCCCCCACCTTGCCCGGATCTTTCCCCCCGTGCCCGGCGTCCACCACCACGCAGAATTTCTGCATTTTTTCATAAGGATCCCGGGGCGCTGCTTCCTGCGTCGTTACGTTCCCCCCGTTTACCAGCACGGCGGCCTGTCTGCCGGCAAAAAAGGAGGCAGCCAGAAAGGCTGCCGTCCCAAAAAGCCGGATCCATTCCCGGATCCGTTTCCGATTTCCTATCGTCCCCTTCATCAAAAAGCCTCGCGGTCTTTTTTTCATTTTATGGGGGGAAAGACCGGAATATACGTAGGTGCGCCAAAGCGCACACGCTTTTACTCTGTCAAAAATCCTGCAATCACGCTCCAGATATTTTCCCTGCCTTCATCGAATCCCAGCTTCCACGCCGCGATCCCTCCCAGGCCGTAATTCTTCATCACATCCACCTTGGCCGCCAGGGACTGTTCGTCTTCCAGCCATACCTGGCATAAGCCCTCCGGGGTATCGAACTGCGCATAATTCTGGGAAGTGGATTCATCCCAGGCATAGACCGCCCCGTTTTGGTTCAAAAAGTCCGAAGCCGCCCGGATCCCCACTGCCCGGCTGCTCACGGCCCCTTCCGGGGAGGTAGTCCAGATTCTGGTATACAGGGGGACTGCATTGATGACCTTTTGGGCGGGTACTTCCTCCACCATCTTTGCAATCCCCTCTTCCACATAGCCCAGGGACGCCACGGAACCGGCCTCTTCCCCGCCGGCCCAGTGCTCGTCGTATCCCATGATGATCACATAGTCCGCCATCACGCCCTGTTCCTTCCATTCATAATGGGCGTTGAAATTCCGGGGCACATAGTTGTCCACGGACAAAACCAGTCCCCTCGCCCGGCACTCCACCGACAGCTCCCGGATAAACTGGATGTAATCCTGTCCCGCATCCTGGGACACCTTCTCAAAGTCCACGTTGATCCCGTCAATCCCGCAGGCCTGCGCTTCCTCCATCAGGGTCCCGATGACCTTCGCCCGCTTGCTCGTATAGGAGAGGACCTCCTTCGTATCCACGCCGTTGTCCGCGCTGTGGGTAAAATCGTCCACAAGGGCCCAGACTTCCAGTCCCCTGGCGTGGGCTTCCTCCACATATTCCCGGCTGGCAATGCTCTCTACGGTTCCTTCGTTGTCATACAGGAAAAACCAGGTAGGGGAAATCACGTTGATCCCCGTGACGTTTTCCACCACGCCCGGGAAGGTACTGTTGGCTGCAGACGAAGTCACCTGGTGCCATGCCAGGTTGATCTTATGCTCCCTCATGTTCCCCGTATAGTCCGGGGCCGTATATCCCGTATCCTTCTGAGGGGTCTGCGTCTCTGCCTGTGTGAGGCGCTTCTTTTCCACATAGCCGATATAACCGTCCGCCGTAATCACCCGGTCCCAGTTCTCCAGCTCTTCTAAAACCGTAACCCTGTCGCCTTTGGCTGCCGTGGTCAGAATCGGGCTTTTCACGCCTCCCCTTTCCCGGATCGCCGTATCTTTTTTCAGCTGCGCGGTGCTGATTTCTTCCCAGGAAGTCTCCAGCACCACCCTGTTGGGATCCGTATACAGGGTAAAATTAAAATCGGAATACTTTTTCACATAATCCAGGGCAATCCAGGCGGAACCGTCCTGTTCAAAGGCCGCCGTATACCCGTCCTGCGTCTGTTCCCCCAGGCCGATGGACACCACCTCGTCCGGCAGGGTGTACAGCAGGAGTTTTTCATTAAAATCCACATAAAAACGGTCGTTTAAATAGGCGTGCACCGTATCCAGATCCAGATAGCAGCGGCCGTCCTGCAAAATCCCCTTCTCTTCTGCAATCCCGTTTTCGTATACAATCGCCACGCTCCCTGCCCCGTCCAGGCCGAAATAGGCGTTTAAGTCCGCCTGCTCGTCCGAATAGGAATACCTCTGGAACAAAAAGATCCCGGCGCTTACCGCCAGTATGAGAAAAATCAGCGCCACTGCCACCAGTACGGGGACCAGCGACCGCCTCATTTTTTTGTTCTTTCTCCTTTTTTTCATGCTTTTATCCCTCCAAACGACATTCTATCATATGGAAGAAGCAGCGTCATTACCTAATTTTTAAAGATTTTCTTACTTTTCTTCCGACCTGCGGCAGGCGTCCGGCCCAAATATGCAGTGCGGCGTATGGGGTCCGCCAAAAGTCGTCCGAACGCCCGCCTTTTTCAGTCAGAAGGCCGCGGCTTTTTCCGTCCGGTCCGCCGCGTTTACCAGTCTTTCACCTCTTCGTAACGGACTTCTTTCAGTCTTCCTGTTTCATCCGTTACAAAGTCCGGCATGTACACCGTATCTTCGCAGACACAGCAGCGATGGACGATTTCTTCCGGGTGGGAGGGCTTTCCATCCAGATAAAAGCCGACCCCTTCCCGCTCCATCTGCGCAAGCATCGCTTCCCACGCTTCCGGTTTTAAGGTTCCCATGGCGTTTCTCCTTTCCCGATCCGCCTTCCAGCCCAAAAGAATACAAGCCGTGATATATATGCAGTTGTCAGATCAGGTTGAAAAACGGAAAATAGGACGAGATGAACGAACGGCGCCGTTTCGGACAATAAAAATAAGTGGATCGTTGTGAATAAAAGCTTCTGGGAAAATTTTGATATACGGATTTTCCAACGGATTACATATCCGCGTAAGACATTCTCATACTATAGACGTGACGAGAATCAGACAAAAACAGGTTCTCCTGTTTTCGGAAAAGTGATCGAAACCGGCGGCCCCTGCCGTCCGGCGTGCGAACTTCTTCGCGATATCCTGATTATCCGGACAACCCTCCCTTCCGGCGCGGATTGTTCAGAATCATCTCTGGGTTGATTATAGCCAATCCCGGGAATATTTTCAAGCATTTGTTAAAAAAATATGAATCACGGCTCCCCTTCTTGACTTTATGCCCTTTTATGTATATCATAACTTTCACAGGCGGAAAGTTCATTTTACTCATATTTCGTCACCATCGCCATTTTTCGAAGTATCTTATAGAGTAAGGATGTGAGACTATGAAAATAGAAAAAGTAAATGACCATCAGATTCGCTGTACCCTTACCAAAGCAGATCTGGCCGACCGGGAACTGAAAATCAGCGAGCTGGCATACGGCACGGAAAAAGCGAAGAACCTTTTCCGCGATATGATGCAGCAGGCTTCCTTAAAATTCGGTTTTGAGGCGGAAGATATTCCCCTTATGATAGAAGCGATCCCCTTAAATTCGGACTGCATTGTCCTGATCATCACCAAAGTGGAGGATCCGGAAGAACTGGACACCCGCTTTTCCAAATTTGCCCCGTCCATGGAGGAAGAAGAGGACGTGGACCCGGACGATTTTTCCGAAAACAGGGACGAAAATACGGACAGTATCTTTGATTTGTTCCGGCAGATCCAGGAGAGCCGCAGGGCTGAGCTTTCCGGTGCGAAAGAAAAGGACGGCAGGCCCAAAGACAGCGCGGCTATGGAAAAGCAGCCCGCCTCCCGGGCGCAGGCTGCCGGCAGCGCCCGGATTTTCTCCTTCACTTCCATGCACAACCTGATCCGGCTGGCCCATGTGGCCTGCAGCTTCTACGACGGGAAAAATTCCGTCTATAAAAACAGCAGGACCGGTGCCTATTCCCTGGTGCTGAGCGAGGAAAACCTTTCCGTGGAAGCTTTCAACCGGATTTGCAACGTGGCTTCCGAATACGGACGGCTGGAGCGTTCCGTTCCCGGCAGCGAAGCCTATTTCCGGGAGCATTTTGAGCTGGTGGCGGCCGACAGGGCCTTGCAGCTTCTGGCACAGATCTAAGAAATTTCAGAACAGCGGTTTTTAAAAAGGGCAGGCGCGTCGGCGCCTGCCCCTTTTGTCCGTCTTTTCTTTCCGGACCGCGTTTCCACCGGTCAGATGGACTCGTGGAACGTCCTGGAAATTACGTCGTTTTGCTGTTCGGGAGTCAGCTTGATGAAATTGACCGCATATCCGGAAACGCGGATCGTCAGCTGGGGATATTTTTCCGGATGCTTCTGCGCATCCAGCAAAGTTTCCCGGTTCAGCACGTTTACGTTCAGATGATGGCCGCCCTTGGACGCATAGCCGTCCAGCAGGCTGACCAGGTTATCCACCTGTGCATGATTTACTTCCATGAGGTTACCTCCTTCTTTCGGGCAATTTCCGTTTACCCAAAATCATCCAGCCCCTCCTGCAGAGTGGGCACGCTGCAGGCCAGCGGGGCGCGGGAACAGTCCGTGCACCCCATGGTCTGCACTTCTTTTGCAGCTTTCTTTTCGTCGTATTCCACGTTGATATGGCCTACGCCGCCCGCCATGCCTTCGTCCAGCATCCGGACCAGGTCTTCGATCATTTCCTTTTCATCCATGGCATTCTCCCTTTCGAGACGTCAGCGCTCGTGCAGGTCCAGATCAATGTCCAGGTCCAGGTCGATATCCCCGCTGAAAATCCTGTCCTCTTTGCCCAGGGCACCGGGAATGATGGTAAAGGTATTGGAAATCCCGTCCTGCGCATTGTTGAAAGGCATCTTCGCCACGGAAGACAGGGACGCTACCGCGCCGTGGGTATCCCGGCCGTGCATGGGGTTGGCGCCGGGCGCGAAAGGCTGTCCTTTCTTGCGTCCGTCCGGCGTATTCCCCGTAGCCTTCCCGTAGGTTACGTTGGAAGTAATGGTAAGGATGGACATGGTGGGAACGCCGTTTCTGTAAGTGTGATGCCGTCTGATGGCAGTCATAAACCTGGTGACGATTTCCTTTGCAATATTGTCCACCCGGTCGTCGTCATTGCCGTACTTGGGGAAGTCCCCGGTGGTCTTAAAGTCCACAATGATGCCGTCTTCGTCCCGGATGGGCTCCACCTTCGCGTACTTGATGGCGGACAGGGAATCCGCCACTACGGAAAGGCCCGCCATGCCGGTGGCAAAATACCGTTTTACATCCCTGTCGTGCAGGGCCATCTGGGCCCTTTCATAACAGTATTTGTCGTGCATATAGTGGATAATGTTCAGGGTGTTGACGTAAACGTCCGCCTGCCACTCCATCATATCGATGTATTTGCTCATCACATCGTCGTAGTCCAGCACGTTCCCCGTTACCGGGCGGTATTTGGGACCTACCTGCTTTTTGGTCACCTCGTCCACGCCGCCGTTTAAAGCGTACAGCAGGCACTTGGCCAGGTTGGCCCGTGCGCCGAAGAACTGCATCTCCTTGCCGATGACCATGGAGGAAACGCAGCAGGCAATCCCGTAGTCGTCCCCGTGGGTCACGCGCATCAGGTCGTCGTTCTCATACTGGATCGAGGACGTCTGGATGGACATCTTCGCGCAGAAACGCTTGAAGTTGTCCGGCAGCCTGGTAGACCACAGCACCGTCAGGTTGGGTTCGGGCGCGGGGCCTAAGTTGGAAAGGGTGTGCAGATAGCGGAAACTCATCTTCGTCACCATATGGCGGCCGTCCACACCCACGCCGCCGATGGACTCGGTTACCCACACGGGATCCCCTGCAAAAATCTGGTTGTATTCGGGAGTCCTTGCGAACTTCACGCAGCGCAGCTTCATAATGAAGTGATCCACAAACTCCTGGATCTGTTCTTCGGTAAACGTGCCGTTCCTTAAATCCCGTTCCGCATAAATGTCAATAAAGGTAGAAGTGCGGCCCAGGGACATGGCAGCGCCGTTTTGCTCCTTCACCGCGCACAGATAGCCGAAGTAGGTCCACTGGATGGCCTCCTGCACGTTCTTGGCGGGCCTGGAAATATCGCAGCCATAGGATGCAGCCATCACTTTCATTTCTTTCAGGGCGCGGATCTGCTCGGAAAGTTCTTCCCGCAGGCGGATCACGTCGTCCGTCATCACCCTGCCGGTAGACGCCTTCTGCTCTTCCTTATCCTCGATCAGCCGGTCGATCCCGTACAGCGCCACCCTGCGGTAGTCGCCGATAATACGGCCGCGTCCGTAGGCGTCGGGCAGGCCCGTGATAATGTGGGAAGAACGGCAGGCCCTCATCTCCGGGTTATAGGCGTCGAAACAGCCTGCGTTGTGGGTTTTGCGGTGAATGGTAAAGAACTCGGAAATCTCCGGGTCCACGGTATAGCCGTTGTCCGCGCACGCCTTTTCCGCCATGCGGATTCCGCCGTAAGGCTGCATGGAACGTTTAAAGGGTTTATCGGTCTGAAAGCCGACAATGGTTTCTTTGGACTTGTCCAGATAGCCGGGGCCGTGGGAAGTGATGGTGGAAACCACTTTGGTATCCATATCCAGCACGCCGCCCGCCTCGCGTTCCTGCTTCTGCAGGTCCAGCACCTGTTCCCACAGGTCCAGCGTGTTCTGCGTAGGGCCTGCCAGGAAAGAATCGTCCCCGTCATAGGGCGTATAGTTTCTCTGGATAAAATCGCGGACGTTGACCTCCTGGTCCCATTTTCCGGCCGTAAAATCTGTCCATTCTGGTCTCATTTCGGAAAGCCTCCTGTGATAGGTAAAACTTGATCGGTTGCAAGAAACCCGTTTACAGGGCGTTGAGCTTCTCCATCAGGACTTCTACCGGGATCCCATGGACCATGGCAGCCTCTTCCAGCGTCTCTCCCTGTGCGGAAGGGCAGCCTAAGCAGTGCATGCCGATCTCCATCAGGACGGGCGCAGCGTTCATATCCACGCGCAGCGCTTCCCCGATTGTCATATCCTTCGTGAACTTCTCCATCGTAAAATCCTCCTTTAACTTTGAACCCGCGGACAGACGTCCGCGCTGTTATCCTTTTTACGGCATTAGTATAATACATTCCCCGATTTCTGACAACCTATACCTTCCCGGCTTTCGTTGCTTTTTTTTGGGTATAATAGTATACTTGACCTGAATGTTGAAAAGAGGAGGCAAACCGTACTTATGAAAGGCAGAATCCATTCCCTGGAAAGTTTCGGCACCGTGGACGGCCCGGGCGTCCGTTTCGTGATTTTCGTCCAGGGTTGTCCCATGCGCTGCGCCTACTGCCACAATCCCGATACCTGGCCCATGGAAGGCGGGACCCTTATGGAGCCGGCAGAAATTTTCGAGCAGTACAGGCGCAATGAAGGTTTTTACAAGGGCGGCGGGATCACCGTCACCGGCGGCGAGCCCCTCATGCAGATCGATTTCCTCATCGACCTGTTTTCCATTGCAAAATCCCACAACGTCCACACCTGCATCGACACCTCCGGCATTGCCTACCG